>NZ_CP146100.1:2920000-3220000 GCF_037023755.1 Saccharopolyspora sp. SCSIO 74807
GATGGCGTGCCTTTTGAAGAATGAGCCTGCGAGTTGCTGCTGCGTGGCGAGGTTAACCCGTGTGTGGGGGAGTCGGAGCGAAAGCGAGTCTGAAGAGGGCGTTGAGTCGCGTGGTGTGGACCCGAAGCGGGGTGATCTACCCATGGCCAGGGTGAAGCGCGGGTAAGACCGTGTGGAGGCCCGCACCCACCAGGGTTGAAAACCTGGGGGATGAGTTGTGGGTAGGGGTGAAAGGCCAATCAAACTCCGTGATAGCTGGTTCTCCCCGAAATGCATTTAGGTGCAGCGTTGCGTGGTTCCTGGGTGGGGTAGAGCACTGGTTGGTTGATGGGCCTTGTTGGTTACTGAAGTCAGCCAAACTCCGAATACGCCTGGGTTTAGCGTGGCAGTGAGACGGTGGGGGAGAAGCTTCATCGTCGAGAGGGAAACAGCCCAGAGCATCGGCTAAGGCCCCTAAGTGTGTGCTCAGTGGAAAAGGATGTGGGATTGCTGAGACAACCAGGAGGTTGGCTTAGAAGCAGCCATCCTTGAAAGAGTGCGTAATAGCTCACTGGTCAAGTGGTCCTGCGCCGATAATGTAGCGGGGCTGAAGTACACCGCCGAAGCCATGCCGATCATACTTTTGTGTGGTTGGGTAGGGGAGCGTCCTGCATGCAGGGAAGCATCCGGGTAACCGTGGTGTGGAGTGTGTGGGAGTGAGAATGCAGGCATGAGTAGCGAGTGCAGAGTGAGAATCTCTGCCGCCGAGTGACCAAGGGTTCCTGGGGCAGGTTCGTCCGCCCAGGGTGAGTCGGGGCCTAAGGCGAGGCCGACAGGCGTAGTCGATGGAGAACGGGTTGATATTCCCGTACCCGTGTACACGCGCCCATGGTGAAACGGTTGAGACTAACCATCCGCGAGCATTGGTGGTCTTCGGACTTCTGGTGTGAGTGCATGGGACCTGATGCCGGAGTAGTCAAGTGATGGGGTGACGTAGTGGGGTAGCTGTGCCAGTGAGTGGTGGTACTGGTGTAAGCCTGTAGCCCGTTGTCCAGGGAAATCCGGGCAACTATGTGGGTGAGGGGTGATGCGTAGCCGTGGTGGTGAAGTCAGTGTGCCCGTGCTGCCGAGAAAAGCCTCTAGCGATGTGTGTGCATGGCCCGTACCCGAAACCGACACAGGTGGTCCGGTAGAGGATACCGAGGCGGTCGGGTGAACTGTGGTTAAGGAATTCGGCAAATTGCCCCCGTAACTTCGGGAGAAGGGGGGCCAGTGCTGGTGAACCCGCGTGCCGGGGGAGCTGGTGGTGGCCGCAGAGGCCAGGGAGAAGCGACTGTTTACTAAAAACACAGGTCCGTGCGAAGTCGTAAGACGAGGTATACGGACTGACGCCTGCCCGGTGCTGGAACGTTAAGAGGACCTGTTACCTCTCTTTGGAGGGGGAAGCGGAGAATTTAAGCGCCAGTAAACGGCGGTGGTAACTATAACCATCCTAAGGTAGCGAAATTCCTTGTCGGGTAAGTTCCGACCTGCACGAATGGCGTAACGACTTCTCCGCTGTCTCGACCACAGGCCCGGTGAAATTGCAATATGAGTAAAGATGCTCGTTTCGCGCGGCAGGACGGAAAGACCCCGGGACCTTTACTATAGCTTGGTATTGGTGTTTGGTTCGGCTTGTGTAGGATAGGTGGGAGACTGGGAAGTGCTCACGCTAGTGGGTGTGGAGTCGTTGTTGAAATACCACTCTGGTCGTTCCGGGCATCTAACTCGGGTCCGTGATCCGGATCGGGGACAGTGCCTGGTGGGTAGTTTAACTGGGGCGGTTGCCTCCTAAAGGGTAACGGAGGCGCCCAAAGGTTCCCTCAGCTTGGTTGGTTATCAGGTGGTGAGTGTAAGTGCTCAAGGGGGCTTGACTGTGAGACTGACGGGTCGAGCAGGTGCGAAAGCAGGGACTAGTGATCCGGCACTGGCTGGTGGTAGTGGTGTCGCTCAACGGATAAAAGGTACCCCGGGGATAACAGGCTGATCTTGCCCAAGAGTTCATATCGACGGCATGGTTTGGCACCTCGATGTCGGCTCGTCGCATCCTGGGGCTGGAGTTGGTCCCAAGGGTTGGGCTGTTCGCCCATTAAAGCGGCACGCGAGCTGGGTTTAGAACGTCGTGAGACAGTTCGGTCCCTATCCGCCGCGCGCGTAGGAGTCGTGAGGAAGGCTGTCCCTAGTACGAGAGGACCGGGACGGACGGACCTCTGGTGTGCCAGTTGTTCCGCCAGGAGCAGGGCTGGTTGGCTATGTTCGGGAGGGATAACCGCTGAAAGCATCTAAGCGGGAAGCCTGTTCCAAGATGACGGTTCCCACCCTTGATGGGTTAAGGCCCCCTAGAGATGATGGGGTTGATAGGCTCGGCATGGAAGTTCGGTAACGGATGGAGTGGACGGGTACTAATAGGCCGAGGACTTGCCCACAGGGATGTCTCGTGTCCACTATATGGTGTCTGAGGCAACAACTCGTTGGTTGTTGTGTTTGACTTGTGAATATTGGTTTTCACCTTTGGTGAGCACACCCGTATGGGGTTTGGGTGTGTGTTGGTTTGTCGGTGGGTATAGCGGAGCGGGGTACGCCCGGTCCCATTCCGAACCCGGAAGCTAAGCCCTCCAGCGCCGATGGTACTGCACTTGTGTGGGTGTGGGAGAGTAGGACACCGCCGACAATACTCGTAAATGGGAAGGCCCCGGAACCACGGTTCCGGGGCCTTCTGCTGTCCGGGGCCGAGAAACCACAGCCACCGAGGACTATCCTCGGCGGGATGAGCAACCCAGCAGCGCACCAGGCGAACCTCAAACCCCGCAGCCACGAAGTCACCGACGGGATGGAGCGCGCGCCTGCGCGCGGGATGCTTCGGGCGTTGGGGATGCAGGACGACGACTTCGCGAAGCCGCAGATCGGCGTCGCGTCCTCGTGGAACGAGATCACGCCATGCAACCTGTCGCTGCAACGGCTGGCGCAAGCCGGCAAGGAAGGCGTCGACGTTGCGGGCGGCTTCCCGATGGAATTCGGGACGATCTCCGTCTCGGACGGGATCTCGATGGGACACGTCGGGATGCACTATTCGCTGGTGTCCCGGGAGATCATCGCCGATTCGGTCGAGACGGTGATGCAGGCCGAGCGGCTGGACGGCTCGGTGCTGCTCGCGGGCTGCGACAAGAGCCTGCCGGGAATGCTGATGGCCGCCGCGCGCTTGGGCCTGGCGTCCGTTTTCGTCTACGCGGGGTCGATCATGCCCGGCAAGGTCGACGACCAAGAGGTCACCATCATCGACGCGTTCGAGGCGGTCGGTGCGTGTGCTCGCGGATTGATCGGCCAGGACCAGGTGGATCGCATCGAGCGCGCCATCTGCCCGGGCGAGGGCGCCTGCGGCGGGATGTACACCGCGAACACCATGGCGTGCGCCGCGGAGGCGCTGGGCATGTCGGTGCCGGGGTCGGCGAGCCCGCCGTCGGTGGACCGCAGGCGGGACGCCAGCGCGCGGGACGCGGGCCAGGCCGTGGTCGGCATGCTGCAGAAGGGGCTGACCAGCAGGGACATCATGACGAAGGAGGCGTTCGAGAACGCCATCGCGGTCGTGATGGCGTTCGGCGGATCGACCAACGCGGTGCTGCACCTGCTGGCGATCGCCCGGGAAGCCGATGTCGACCTGACGCTGGAGGACTTCAACCGGATCGGCGACCGGGTGCCGCACCTGGCCGACGTGAAGCCGTTCGGCCGGCACGTGATGCCCGCGGTGGACCGCATCGGCGGGGTTCCGGTGGTGATGAAGGCGCTGCTGGACGCGGGACTCGTGCACGGCGACTGCATGACCGTCACCGGCAAGACCGTGGCGGAGAACCTGGCCGAGCTGGACCCGCCGGAGCTCGACGGCGACGTGCTGCACTCGTTGTCGAACCCGCTGCACCCGACCGGGGGCGTGACGATCCTGCGCGGATCGCTGGCTCCGGAAGGCGCCGTGGTCAAAAGCGCCGGTTTCGACACCGCATCGTTCGAGGGCACTGCGCGGGTGTTCGACGGTGAGCAGGACGCGATGGACGCGGTGGGCAACGGGACCGTGCAGCCCGGCGACGTGGTGGTGATCCGCTACGAGGGGCCGCGCGGTGGTCCGGGGATGCGGGAAATGCTCGCGGTCACCGGAGCCATCAAGGGCGCTGGGCTGGGCAAGGACGTGCTGCTGCTGACCGATGGGCGTTTCTCCGGCGGCACGACCGGGCTGTGCATCGGGCACGTGGCGCCGGAAGCCACCGATGGTGGGCCGATCGCGCTGGTCCGCGACGGGGATCGCATCCACCTCGATCTCGCGGCCCGGACCTTGGACCTGGTCGTCAACGAAGACGAACTCGCCGTCCGGAGGCGGGAGTGGACCGCGCCGGAGCCGCGGTTCCGGCACGGCGTGCTGGGCAAGTACGCCCGCCTGGTCGGCTCCGCGGCCGAAGGCGCCGTGTGCTGACTCGCCGGCCCGGCCGACTCGGAGAAGCGGCCGACTCGAGAGGCGGCTGACTCGGAGATGCCGGGACCGCAGAACGCCCCGCACTCCGCACCGAGAATCCGAGTGAAGGACCCGTTCGACCCGATGGGTCCGGGTCCTTCACTCGGGATCGGTCAGGTCGCCAGCGGCACGGTCATGATCGGCGGTGTGGTGGGCGCCGGAGAGCCGCCGTCCGGTTCGACGGTGACGCCGAGCGTGGCGGTTCCGGCGGGCATCGCGGCCATCATCGGCTCGGTGCCGTCGCCGCGACCCTGCTCCAGCAGCCCGGCCGGGGTCGCACCGTCCGCTCCGATGAACCAGAGCTGGTAGTCGTGCTCGCTCGGCGCCGGAGCCATCCCGCTGGTCATGAACATCGCCTTGCCCATCTCCTGGGAGACGATCGCGGTGGCCCGCGAGCCGGACGGACCGGCCGAGTTCAGCACCCGGGTGTCGGGTGCCTGCAACACCTGCGACATCTCGTCGCCGCGAGCGCCCGCGGCGATCATCCGGTCCTTGGTGTCGGCGAGTTCCTGCTGCGCGCGCAGCGCGAGCACGCCGAACGCGCCGGCCAGTGCGATCCCGAGGACCGCAGCGACCGCGGCCAGCCGGACGCCCCAGGGTTTGCGCCGCGCCCGCGCCTGAGCCAAGGGTGCCGGTGGCGGCGGGTCCTGCCGGGTCTGCGCGACCTCCGCGAGCACCCGCTGCTTGAGGCCGTCCGGAACACCCGATTGCTCGGTGGCGGCGAGCCGGGCCGCGGCTTCGCGCAGCTCGCGGACCTCCTGGCGGCAGTCCTCGCAGCCGGCCATGTGCAGCTCGAACTCGGCGCGTTCGTCGTCGGGCAACGCGTCCACGGCGTATGCGCCGGTCAGCGTGGCGAGGTCGGTGCTCATCGGCCCACCCCCAGGCAATCGCGCAGGCGGATCAACCCGTCCCGCAGTCGCGTTTTGATGGTGGAGGCCGGAGCTTCCAGCAGCCCGGCCGTTTCCCGGTAGGTGTAGCCGCGATAGTAGGTCAGCAGCACCGACTCGCGCTGCAGCTCGGTGAGCGTGCTCAGGCAGCGCCGCACCTGCCGCTGCTCCCACCGCGTGGTGACGGATTCGCTGACCTCGTCGAACGGCCTGCCCTGGTCGCGGGCTCCGACGCGGGCCTCGCGGTCCCGCCCGGCCTGCGCCGAACGCACCCGGTCCACGGCTTTGCGGTGCGCGACGGTCAGCACCCAGGTCAGCACGCTGCCGCGCTCCGGCCGGTAGTGCGTGGCGGTGCGCCACACCTCGACCAGCGCTTCCTGAGCGACTTCCTCGGACTGCGCGGCGTCGCGCACGATGCGCTGGACGAGCCCGAACAGCGAACCCGCGATCAGCTCGTAGAGCTGCTCGAAGGCGCGTTCATCGCCTTTGGCGACTTCGGCGATGAGCGCTTGCGCGTCCGGACCTCCGTCGTCGGCGGGTGGTGGCACCCGCCGGGGTCCGTGCTGCGGGAGTTCTGGCATCTGCTGGGTCCCTTCTTGGCCGCGGTCGCGACCGCCCGGTCGTGGCAGTGTTCAGGCCGCCGGCGGTTTGCCGAAACCGAGCTGCCAGACGTCGAGGTAGCCGGAGCGGAATCCGGCTTCGCTGTAGGCGAGGTAGAACTCCCACATCCGCCGGAACCGTTCGCCGAAGCCGAGCTCGGCGATCCGCTCCCGGTTCTCGATGAACCGGTTGCGCCAAGTGTGCAGGGTCGTGGCGTAGCTCGGGCCGAAGGAGTGGCGTTCGATACCGCGCAGGCCGGTGTGCCGGCGCACGCATCGCTCGATCGCCTGCAGCGAGGGCAGTTCGCCGCCGGGGAAGATGTACTTGTGGATCCAGGTGCGGGAGCGGCGCGAGGCCAGCATCCGGTCGTGCGGCATGGTGATCGCCTGTAACCCGATGCGCCCGCCCGGCGCGAGCAGCCGGTCCAGGGCGCGGAAGTAGCCGGGCCAGTACTCGGCGCCGACTGCTTCGATCATCTCGACGCTGACGATCGCGTCGTAGCCGCCTTCGGCGTCGCGGTAGTCGCGCAGCTGCACGTCGACGCGGTCGGCGAGGCCCGCTTCGGCCAGCCGCTTCTGCGCGAGTTCGCGCTGCTCGGTGGACAGGGTCAGCGTCGTGACCTGCGCACCGCGCTCGGCCGCGCGCAGCGCGAGCGAGCCCCAGCCGGTGCCGATCTCCAGCAGCCGCGTGTCCGCACCGACCCCGGCGAGGTCCAGTACCGCGTCCAGCTTCGCCCGCTGGGCCGCTGCGAGGTCCCTGCCGGGCGCGAACAGGCCGGACGAGTAGGTCATCGTCTCGTCCAGGAACGCGGCGAACACGTCGTTGGACAGGTCGTAGTGCCGTTCGATGTTGCGCCGCGAACCCGCGGCGGTGTTGCGCTCCGCGGCGAGCTTCGGCGGGTCGACCCACCGGCGCAGGCCTTGCAGCGGTTTCGGCACCAGCCGCGGGAGCCGTTCGGCGAACGGGGTGAGCAGGTCGGCGGGTTCCGGGCTCTCCCATTCGCCCGCCATGTACGACTCGCCGAAACCGATCTTGGAGTCGGCGCCGAGCCGGTGGAAGAACGCGGCCGGATCGGTGATCCGCATCAGCGGGGATCCTGCGCCGCCGCTGCCGAGCCGTTCGCCGCCCGCCAGCGCGATCTGCACCGGCAGGTCGCGCACGGCGTGCCGGAACAGCTTCTCGGCCAGGTAGGCGCGGGCGGGCGAGTCCGGCGCGGCTTCGAGCGCTTCCCACGGTGGGGTGCTGGTGGGCTGGTGCAGGGCGGTGCTCATCGGATGCCTTCCTGGTGGACGTGCGGCTTTCGGGGCGCGATGCGAACTCCGCGCAGCCACAGCGCGATGCCGTGCCGCCGGATCAGCGCGGCGACGCGGTGCGGGAGCAGGGGGCGGCGCAGCAGCTCGCGCACGATCGCCGGCACGGTCGCGGGCCTTCGGCTTCCGGTGAGCACGGCCGTCAGGCGCGGGCCGGACTCGTCGCGGAATCGGATGCGCACGTGGACGCGCTCGCCGGGCGGAGGGATCCGCATCTCGTAGTGGCCGTTCTCGGGCAGGAACGGGGAGACGTAGAAGTGCTTGCCGGTCTCGGCGCGGCCCTCCGCGTCCGGGTGCAGCAGGTAGCAGTGCCGCTCGCCGTAGGTGTTGTGCACCTCGGCGACCACGCACGCCTGCTCGCCGTCCGGGCGGTGGCACCAGTACACGGTGATCGGGTTGAACACGTACCCGAGCACGCGGGCGTGCGCGAGCATCAGGATGCGGCCGCCGCGCAGGTCGATGCCCTGCAGCCCGAGCCAGTGGTCCACGTTCGCGCGGATGCTGCGGTCCGGATCGCCGAGGTGGTCGCGCGCGTCGAAGCGGGCGAACGGCCGCAGCCACCTGGGCAGCCGCGGCAGTTCGTCGAGGTCGACCAGCCAGGTGTGCAGCCGGTGCCGGAAGCGGTTCGGCACGTCGCCGTGCCGGGTGTGCGAGACGGTGACGTCGTAGAGCGCTGGGGCGTCGCAGCGCACCGGGGCGGTGGGCACGGTCACCACCCCGCTCCGAACGCTTCGGCGGCCCGGACGCCGCTGGCGCAGCCGTCTTCGTGGAATCCCCAGCCGTGGTAGGCGCCCGCGAACCTCGTGCGGTCGTCCCCGAGCCCCGGAAGAAGGCGTTGCGCTGCAACGGAATCCGGCGTGTAGATGGGATGCCGGTAGTGCATCCGGGCGAGTGTCCGGTCCGGACGGACCCGGCCTGCCGGGTTGAGCGTGACCAGGTAGTCCGCCGGTTCGGCCAGCCGCATCAGGCGGTTCATGTCGTAGCTGACCAGCACGTGCCCCGGAATCGCCGCGCAGCTGGGCTTGTGGTGGTTCCAGGACGCCCGCGCGCCGCCGCTGCGCGGCAGCACTGCCGGGTCGGTGTGCAGCCAGGTCTCGTTCTCGGAGTAGCCGAAGGAGCCGAGGACCTTCCGCTCCGCCGGGGTCGCGTCGGCCAGCAGCGCCAGGGCCTGGTCGGCGTGCGTGGCCAGCACCACCCGGTCGGCCAGGTGCGTGCGGTCGGCTTCGTCGCGGATCTGCACGTGGTCCTCCGCGCGGCGCACCGCGCGGACCGGGGTGTGCACTGTGGACAAACCTGCGGCTGCGCGCTGAACGTACTCGCGCGAGCCGCCTTCGACGGTGCGCCAGGTGGGCGAGCCGGACACCGACAACATGCCGTGATGGCGCAGGAACTCGAAGAGGTACCGCGCCGGATAGCGCGCGCTGGTGGCGAAATCCGCCGACCACACCGCGGAAACCAGCGGCAGCGCGAAGTGGTCCACGAAGTAGCGGGAAAATCCCTGCGTGCTCAGGAAATCGCCGAGGGTGACCTCGTCCGCCTGCGCGCCGGGAGCGTCCAGCAGCCGGTTCGCCGACCGGTGGAAGCGCGGAACCTGGGCCAGCATCCGCAGGTAGCGGGCGCGGAAAGCGTTGCCGCGCTGGGCGAACAGCCCGCCTGCGCGCTTCGCGCCCGCGTACTCGAGCCCGCAGCCGTCGCAGGACACGCTCATCGACATCTCGGTTTCGCGGGTGCGCACCCCGAGTTCGCCGAACAACCGCAGCAGATTCGGGTAGGTCCGCTCGTTGTGCACGATGAACCCGCTGTCCACCGGCAGCACTCGGCCGTCCGAAGTGGTCAGACGGTGCGTGTGCGCGTGCCCGCCGAGCCGGTCGTCGGCCTCGAAAAGCAGCACGTCGTAGCGCCGCCGCAGCAGGTGCGCGGCGGTGAGGCCGGAGACTCCGGCGCCGATCACGACTACCGTCCCGGTCATCGCACCGGCTCCTCGCCCGCGAGCAGCGCGCGGACGAACCGCCTGGTCAACGCGTTCCATTCGGGCCTGCGCCGGAGCATGGCGTGCCCCGAGCGGGGAACTCGCCGGTAGGTCACCGCTGGCGCGTCCGGTTGCCGCCGCGCGCGCACCGCGTAGTCGGCCGACGCGGCCGCGGAGGTCACCCGGTCCTCGTCGCCGTGCGCGATCAGCACCGGCTTTCCGCGCAACTGCTCGACCGGTTCGTCCTGCTCGACCCACGGAGCCAGCGCGCAGACCCCGCGCACACCGGGCTCGCCCGTGAGCCGAAGCGCGACCCGGCCGCCGAGGGAGTGCCCGACCAGCACGATCCCGGCCTGCGGGTGCTCCCGCTGGATCCGCTCCAGCGCCCAGCGCGCGTCCGCGACGGCGTCCAGGTCCGGTTCGTTCCAGCCCCGGAAGCGGTTGCGCAGCAACCACACCTGCGCGGAGCAGCCGGCGCCTGCGCTGTGCAGCGACCGCGCCACGGCACGCATCCGCAGGTAGGCGAGCTGGTGGCCGCGTGCGGGGGCGTGGCTGGTGGCCCGCCCGCCGTGCAGCACCAGCACGATCGTGCCGGGGGTGTCCGCGCGGGAGCGCAGGACCCGCAGCTTGGGGGATTGCATACCCGTTGTTCGCAGCCGCCGGGCGTTCGGGCTGGTCGTTGTCGGATGGATCACAGCGAGCCGTCCGGGGCGCCGCGGGCTCCGAACCACCCGCGATCGAAACGCTCGGGGAAGGTGTGCGTGTTGCGTGCTCGGCAGGCTGCGGAACGGATCGAAGGCGTGCTGCGGGACCTCGTGGGAGTGCCGTTGCCGGTTGGCGTGGTGGCCTGGGACGGCAGCACCGCCGGTCCGCGCAGCGGGCCGCGGGTGGTGCTGCGCAGGCGGCGTGCGTTGCGGCATCTGCTGTTCAGCCCGGGTGAGCTCGGTCTGGCGCGGGCGTTCGTCTCCGGCGATCTCGACGTGGAAGGGGATCTCGCGGAAGGGTTGCGCCGTTGCTGGGCGGCGTTCCGCGAGCAGCGGGTGGACAAGCCGCGGTTCGGGCCTTCGGCGTGGCGGCGGATGCTGGGCGAGGCCGTCGCGCTCGGCGCCATCGGCCCGCGGCCGAAGCCGCCCGCCGGCGAGGCCCGCCCGAGCGGTGCGCTGCACAGCCGCCGCCGGGACCGCTCGGTGATCGCGCACCACTACGACACCGGCAACGAGTTCTACGAGCTGCTGCTGGATCCGAGCATGGCCTACTCCTGCGGGTACTTCACCGGCGACGGCGGGCTCGCCGAGGCGCAGCGGGCCAAGCTCGATCTGATCTGCCGCAAGCTCGGGCTAACCGCGGGGATGCGGCTGCTGGACGTCGGTTGCGGCTGGGGTTCGCTGATCCTGCACGCCGCGCGGCACTACGGGGTGCACGCCACCGGCGTGACGCTCTCCGCGCAGCAGGCCGGGCACGTGCAGCAGCGCATCGAGGAATCGGGGCTGTGCGGCCAGGTTCACGTGCGGCTGCAGGACTACCGGGAGGTCCGGGACGTCGAGCCGTTCGACGCGGTGGCCTCGATCGAAATGGGCGAGCACGTCGGCACGGACCAGTACCCGATCTACGCGGCCGCGCTGCACCGGCTGGCGCGGCCCGGTGCGCGGGTGCTCGTCCAGCAGATGTCCCGCGCCGGGACCGCGCCCGGCGGCGGCGCGTTCATCGAGTCCTACATCGCGCCGGACATGAGCATGGTGCCGGTCGGGCGCACCCTGGGGTTGCTGGAAGACGCCGGCCTGGAGATCCGGGACGTGGAGGCGATCCGGGAGCACTACGTGCGCACCGTCGAAGCGTGGGCGCGCACGCTGGACGAGAACTGGGACGCCGCGGTCGAGCTGGTCGGGCCGGAGCAGGCCAGGGTGTGGCGGCTGTACCTGGCGGGCGGCGGACTCGCGTTCGAGGAGAACCGCATGGGAGTCAACCAGATCCTCGCCGTTCGGCCCACTGTGGACGGACGTAGCGGACTGCCCGTCGCCGGGCGTTCGACCGTGCTGGAGGGTGTGCGATGAGCCCGTTCGCCGCCGCACCGCTGGCCGCGCTGGCCACGGTCCTGGCCAGCTACGGCATCGCCCGCCTGCGCGGGCGCTGGGACACGATCGACAGCGTCTGGGGTGCCGGTTTCGCGGTGATCGCGCTGGTCACCGCGCCGTTCGGAGCCGGAAGCCCGGCCGGGTGGGCCGTCGTGGCGCTCACCGCCGTGTGGGGTGTGCGGCTGTCGGTGCACCTGCACACCCGCAACGCGGGCAAGCCGGAAGACCGCCGCTACCGGGAGATGGCGCAGCGCTACGGCGATCGCGTCGGGGTGCTGATGTTCGTGCGGGTCTACCTCGTGCAGGGCGTCGTGCTGTGGTTCGTTTCGCTGCCCGTGCAGGCCGCGGTAGCCGCCGAGCCCGCGCTGCCGGGCGCGGCGGTGTTCGCGGTGCTCGGCGGCTTGGTGTGGCTGATCGGCTTCGTCTTCGAGGCGGTCGGGGATCGGCAGCTGCGCAGGTTCAAAGCGGACCCCGCCAACGAGAACGCGGTGCTCGACACCGGGCTTTGGCGCTACACGCGGCATCCGAACTACTTCGGGGACGCTTGCGTGTGGTGGGGGCTGTACCTGCTGGCGTGCCAGAGCTTCGTCGGTGTGGCGACCGTGCTCTCACCGGTGCTGATGACGTGGCTGCTCGCGCGCGGCACCGGCAAGCCGATGCTGGAACGCGGCCTGGCCGAACGTCGTCCCGCCTACGCCGACTACGTCGCGCGCACCAGCGGGTTCTTCCCTCTCCCGCCGCGGCGGTGAGTCAGGCGCGCGGCGACTCCCGCAGCAACCGGGCGGCTTCGGCCTTGGAGATCGTGGCCGTTCGGGCGCAGCGGGTGCAGGTGAGCGTCCGGCGGACGCGGACCGGGAACAGCGGGATGAAGAACACCGTGAACTTCGTGACCACCCGGTCCAGCACCGCTGCGTACTGCCCACCGCAGGCGTGGCAGACCAGCAACAGCACGCCCAGTCGCCGCGCGGTCCGCCGAAATCCGAAAAGGATGAACACGACACCAGCCTACTGCCGCCGCCCGCACCGGTTCGCCGACGGTGAACGGACCGTTCGGCGCTCCTATGTTGGGCAAATCCAGTCGGACGAACAGTCCGTTCACTCGGATCGACGTACTTGATCGCGGTGGTGCGTCGGCGTGTCGGACCCGGTCCGCGTACGCACGGTGGACTCTGAGCGAACGGACCGTTGGTCCGAACAGATTGGACGAGCAGGCCGTTCACTCGGATCGATTTGCTTGCGAAGGTCAGTTGCTGAGGTAGGAGAGGGCGGCGGTGACCAAGGTCCGGACGCCGGAGTCGATCGTGGGGTGCAGCGTCGGGGCGAACTGGGCGGAGTGGTTCGACGGGACATCCGGGCCGGGAGCGAGCGTGCCGTCCGCGGCGAACCGCGCCGGGTCGATGCCGCCGACGAACCAGAACACCGACGGCACTCCGGCGGCGCGCCCGAACTCGCCGAAGTCCTCGCTGCCGGTGATCAGCGGGCCGTCGTGCACCTGGTCCGGCCCGAACTCCTCGCGGAACCGCGCGGTCAGCGCCTCGGTCGCCGCTTCGTCGTTGACCGTCGGCGGGTAGGAGGCCGTGGCGGTGATCTCCGGTTCGCGCGGCGCCGCGGACGCCGTCGACTCCGCACGCACGATGCGCCGCACCGCCTCGTTGACCTTCTCCCGCACCGGTTCGGCGAACGAGCGGATGCTCAGCTGCAGCTCCGCCTCGTCCGGGATCACGTTCTCCTTGGCTCCCGCGTTCATCGCGCCGACGGTCACCACCGCCGCGTCGGTCGCCCCGATCTCCCTGGACACCACGGTCTGCAACCGCAGCACCGTCGAAGCCGCCAGCACCACCGGGTCGACCGTCGCCTCCGGCCGCGACCCGTGCCCGCCGCGGCCGAACAGCCGGACGTGCAGCGTGTCGCTGGCGGACATGGCCAGGCCGGAGCGGGTGAGCACGTGCCCGGCGGGCATCGGCGCGAGGTGCTGGCCGAGCGCCACGTCCGGGGTGCCGAAGCGGTCGAACAGCCCGTCCTCGACCATCGCGCGCGCACCGCCGCCGGCCTCCTCCGCGGGCTGGAGCACGAACAAGATCGTGCCGGACCAGGAATCCCGCCTCGCGGCAAGGCTTTCCGCCGCACCGAGCAGCCAGGTGACGTGCATGTCGTGCCCGCAGGCGTGCGCCACCGGAACCTCGATGCCCTGCGAATTCGTCGCGACCCGGGTGCTGGCGTAGGACAGCCCGGTCTCCTCCCGCACCGGCAGCGCGTCCATGTCGGCGCGCAGCAGCACGGTCGGCCCGGCACCGTTGCGCAGGACCCCGGCCACGCCGGTGCGGCCGATCCCGGTGGTGACTTCGCACCCGGCCGCGCGCAAGGCCTCCGCCCCGATGCCCGCGGTCCGGTGCTCCTCGAACGACAGCTCCGGGTTGCGGTGCAGGTCGACGTAGCGGCTTTCCAGGTCGCTCATGTTGCTCCTTCCGGCGGTACTGCCCGGAAGTCTCGGATCGCGTCGTGCTGCTTGCAACGTGCGCGAGAGCGACGCGACACGCGACGGGACGGTAGCGGGCCGAGCGGATGATCCCAGGGCGCGGTCGCCGGTGGAGGTCCACTCGCGACCATCCGTCGTGGACTGCTCCGGCCGCAGCACTGCGCGAACCGGCCGGACCCGCGGCGGTGCCTGCGGCAACGGTCCACCCGCTCGGCACCGCCGCGGTATCAGTACTTCCTGCTGGTGAGCATCCTGGTCAAGCCGGACAACTCCGCCGCCACCTCCGGTGCCGGGTCGGCCAGCCGCAGCTGCTCGTGCGCCTCCCGCTCGCACCGCTCGACGCGTTGCAGGCACCATTCCCGGCCGCCGGCCTCGGTCACCAGCTCGGCCGCCCGCACCGCGTCCTTTTCGGACAGTTCGGTGGCGCGCTCGTAGAGCTCGGCGAGTTCGCCGCCCGCCGCGGTGCCGGAGTTCAACGCGGCCACCACCGGCAGCGACTTCTTCCGGTTCCGCAGGTCCGAATGCACCGGTTTCCCGGTCACCGCCGGATCGCCCCAAATGCCAAGCAGGTCGTCCACCAGCTGGAACGCCAAGCCGAGCCGGGTGCCGAAGCGCCGCAACCGCTGCGCCCGCTCCGGCTCGGCACCGCCGAACGAAGCGCCGAGCGCGCAACTGCAACCCAGCAGCGAAGCCGTTTTCGCGCTCACCATCGTCAAGCACTCCGGCAGCGCCACATCGGAGCGGCGCTCGAACGACATGTCCGCGCTCTGCCCGTCGACCAGGTTCAGCACCGTGCTGTTGAGCTCCTGCAACCCGGACATCGCAGCCGGATGCCCGCTGGCGGTGAGCACATCCGCAGCCAGCGTCAGCAGCGCGTCACCGGCGAGGATCGCCGCACCCGAACCGAACACCCGCCACGCCGTTGGCCGGTGCCTGCGGGTCAGGTCGCCGTCCATCACGTCGTCGTGCAGCAGCGAGAAGTTGTGCACCAGCTCCACGGCCACCGCCGCGGGCAGCGCCGACTCGGCGTCCGCGCCGACGGCACGCGCCGAGAGCAGCACCAGGTTCGGCCGGATCGCCTTGCCCGCCGGAGCCTCCACCGGTGCGCCGTGCTCGTCCCACCAGCCGAAGTGGTGCCCGACGATGCGGCTCATCGACTCCGGCAGCGTGCCCACGGCCGCACGCAGCGCGGGGTCCAGCAGGGCGCGCCCGGCCGCGAGGGTGTCGGGCACGCCGTCGACTCCCGTGCTCATCCGCGAAGTCCCTTCACCGCGTGGTCTCGACGTGTTCGAGCACCCCGAGCGCGTCCGGCACCAGCACCGCCGCCGAGTAGTAGGTGCTGACCAGGTAGGAGCTCACCGCGTGCTCGTCGAGGTTCATGAACCGCGCGTTCAGGCCCGGCTCGAGCTCGTCCGGGATGCCGGTCTGGTGCAGACCGATCACGCCGCTGTCCTCGGCGCCGGTGCGCATCGCCAGGATCGAGGTGCTCCCGGACTCGTCGATCGGAATCTTGTTGCACGGCAGCAGCGGAACTCCGCGCCAGCCGGTCAACCGCGCGCCGTCGGTTTCGACGGTGTCCGGCACCACGCCGCGCTTGTTGCACTCGCGGCCGAACGCCGCGATCGCCTTGGGATGCGCGGCGAACAGCTTCGTCCCGCGCCGCCGGGACAGCAGCTCGTCCAGGTCGTCCGGCGCGGGCGGGCCGGTGCGGGTGTGGATCCGCTGCGAGAGGTCGGCGTTGTGCAGCAGTCCGAAATCGCGGCTGTTGACCAGGTCGTTCTCCTGGCGTTCGCGCAGCGCCTGGATGGTCAGCCGCAGCTGCTGCTCGGTCTGGTCCATCGGCGTGCTGTAGAGGTCGGTGACCCGCGTGTGCACCCGCAGGATGCTTTGCGCGACGGCCAGTTCGTACTCGCGCGGCGCGGTCTCGTAGTCGACGAAGGTGCCGCCGAGCAGCTGTTCCCCGGAATGCCCCGAGTTGATGCCGATCTCGGCCTCGCCGTGCTTGTTCTGCGCCTTGCGCGGCCGCGACCCGACCTGCTCCAGATGTGCCCGCAGCGAATCCGTGCGGTCGCGGATCTCCTGCAGCACCGGGGAACGCAGCGCCAGCACCGTGCACGCGGTGACGGCTTTGAGATCGCACCGCCAGTTGCCGTCCTCGCCGGTCAGCACCTCGTCGCCGATGTGGTCGCCGTCGGCGATCATGCCGAGCACCGCGTCGTCGCCGTACTGGCCGCGGGTGAGCTTGTGCACCTTGCCGTGCGCGACCAGCAGCAGCCGGTCGATCGGCTGGCCCGCCTCGGCGATCACGTCGCCCGCGGCGTACTCGTGCTGGGTGAACCGGTCGGCCAGCGCGCCGAGCGCGCCGGAGTCGTCGAATCCGCGCAGCGCGGGCAGTTCCCGCAGCTCCTGCGGCACGACCTGCACGTGCGCGCCGGTGTTGACGAAGGTGATGCGCCCGTCGCCGAGCGTGTAGGTCAACCGCCGGTTCACCCGGTACGTGCCCGCGGTGGCCTCCACCCACGGCAGCTTGCGCAGCAGCCAGCGGGAACTGATGCCCTGCATCTGCGGCGGAGTCTTGGTGGTGGTCGCCAGGTTCCGCGCCGCGGCGGTGCCCAGGCTCAGCGCCGGGCGGTCGGTCTGCTGCCGGTCTGCGGTGTCGATCTCGCGGGTCATGCGGCTCCCGTCGGTTCCGAGCCTGTTCTGGATCATGTTGCGTGGGTGGTCGGGTAGCGGTGCCGGTCGCTCCGGTGGTGTGAGTGGCTACGGGTTCGCAGCGAGTGAACGGACCGTTCGCCCGAACTATTGGGGCGAACAGGCCGTTCACTCCGAACGCCGCTGCGCGCCGACCACCGGCCACAGTGGACGCCGTCGTTTCGGTCCACAGTGGATAGCTGTCGGCCGGGGCTTGCGGCCGAGGCCGGTGACCCCGGCCGCCCCGGGCTTCAGCCGTCGCGCCCGACCTCGACGTTCTCCAGCACGCCGAGCGCGTCCGGGGTCAGCACCGCCGCCGAGTAGTAGGTGCTGACCAGGTAGGAGATCACCGCGCTCTCGTTGATCCCCATGAACCGCACCGACAGGCCCGGCTGGTACTCGTCCGGGATGCCGGTCTGGTGCAGGCCCACCACGCCCTGGTTCTGCTCGCCCGCGCGCAGCAGCATGATCGAGCTCGACCGCGTCTCGGACACGCCGATCTTGTTGCAGGGCAGCAGCGGCACACCGCGCCACGCCGGGAAGTGGTGCCCGCCGAACTCCACGTTCTGCGGGTACAGGCCGCGGTGGCTGCACTCGCGGCCGAACGCCGCGATCGCGCGCGGGTGCGCCAGGAAGAAGCTGGGTTCCTTCCACACCGTGGACAGCAGCTCGTCCATGTCGTCGGGTGTGGGCGGGCCGGTGCGGGTGTGGATGCGCTGCGCGAGGTCGGCGTTGTGCAGCAGCCCGAAGTCGCGGTTGTTGATCAGCTCCTGCTCCTGGCGCTCGCGCAGCGCCTGGATGGTCAGCCGCAGCTGCTGCTCGGTCTGGTTCATCGGCTGGTTGTAGAGGTCCGCGACGCGGCTGTGCACCCGCAGCACCGTCTGCGCGACGCTGAGCTCGTACTCCCGCGGCGAGAGCTCGTAATCCACGTAGGTGCCGGCGAGTTCGGTCTCGCCGACGTGCCCGGAGCTGATGTCGATCTCGGCCTCGCCGTGCTCGTTCTGCGGCTTCGGCCGGTCGCTCAGCGCCTGCTGGATGTGCGTGCGCAGCGACTCCGCCGCGTTCATCTCCTGCAGGCTCTGGTGCCGCAGGGTGAGCACGGTGCAGCCGGTCACGGCCTTGACGGTGTGCTTCCACGAGCCGTCCGCGGAGGCCAGCGCCTCCGCGCCGAAGTACTCCCCGCTGGCCATCACGCCGAGCACGGTGTCGTCGCCGTACTCCCCGCGGCCGATCTTGTTGGCCTTGCCGTGCGCGAGCAGGAACACCTGGTCCACCGGTTGCCCGGACTCGACGATCACGTCGCCGGGGCCGAACTCCTGCTGCACGAAGCGGTCCGCGAGCGCGCCCAGCGCCGACTCGTCGTCGAACCCGCGCAGCAGCGGCAGTTCGCGCAGCTCCTGCGGGATGACGCGGACTTCGCTGCCGGTGTTGGTGCAGGTGATCCGGCCGTCGCCGAGGGTGTAGGTGAGCCGGCGGTTGACCCGGTAGGTGCCGCCTGCGGCCTGCGTCCAGGGCAGCATCTTCAGCAGCCACCGCGAGGTGACGCCCTGCATCTGCGGCGGGGTCTTCGTCGTGGTCGCCAGGTTCCGCGCCGCTGCGGTGCCCAGGCTCAGCTGCGGCCGCTCGTTCTCATCGACACCCGTATCCGCCACGGTCACGAGGTACACCACCCAATCTTCGCTACGAGGTTGTTGCCTGGTCTTCGGGACGGGATCCCGGATTCCCGCGGTAGTCGGCCAGGAGTTCACCGACCGAGCCGGTGAACCGCCGGTCACCGGGCGCGAGCCGGTACCGGGACCACGTCCAGGGATGGTTTCGGGCGCGCACATCGAGGGGTTGTGCGCACCCGCACCGGCCCGTGCCGAATCCGGCGGCGGGCAGCATTGCCCGCACACCCGTCAATTGCACGGATCGATCGCGTTGTCCGGTCGCGCTTGTGCGTTTCCAGCGGTGATTCCGGCGCGCGGTCGGCATTTGGGCCGACGATTCCGGCCGGGTCGAGTTCTCTCGATCAGTTGCTTGGCGGTGCAGACGCTAGCACCGCCGGATGGACCCGTATAGTCACCCGAAGGAGCTAAGCGATGGGGCTCGATCGTTCCGTGACCGATTTCCTCGATGATCACTCGATCGGCCTGTTGCATCACTTGAAGTAGTTGTTGGTGGAACGAATTCCTGGGCTTCGAGCGCTGCGCCGCGCGGCGTTGCGATTAACGGGGCCGGTTTCTCGGTCGAATTGCATTCGGTGCGTGCGCACTCCTGCTCTGACCGGGGGAGCAGGAGCGCGCTGCTCGCTTGGCGAAGCCGGTTGCCGCCGCGGCGCATCGCTGCAGTAGCGTTCTGTGCGGGGAAAACTCAGCTCGCCGACAAAATCTCAGGTTTCTCGAAATCGGCTCGGACGTGCGGGTTGTCGTGGGGGACTGTTGGTAGCGGCGTGCGATCAGCGTGGGATGTTTCGCGATGGCGTCGCGTGCGGGCGGCGCCTACTGGGTCGGAGGAGGACGGCCACGATGCGGTGGAATCTGCGGCTGGCGGCGGCCAATCGCGGTATCTGGAAAGCGGGCGAACTGCAGCGCAGGCTGGCCGAGCGGGGACTGGTCGTGTCCGCGGGCAAGATGTCCGCGCTGTGGTCCGGGCAGCCCAGCAGCGTGAAGCTGGACGATTTGGACGTGCTGTGCGCGGTGCTCGGCTGCGAAGTCGGGGAACTGCTCATTCCGCAGCCGGAACGGGTGCCGCCGGCGAGCTCTTCCGCGGATCCCGGTGGTGCGGCCGAAACCGGCGAGTCCGGGCGGTCCGGTTCCGGATGAGCGTTTCCGGAGGACCGTGCGCGCGATACCTTTTCCGGTCGCACGGCCAAGCGCCGAAGGGCGATCAATCGAGAGTGATGATGATCACTAGAATTCGTTTCGTGGTGAATGGGAGGTGGTACTGCTCCGAAGCGGTGATCGATGGTTATTCGGTCGGATGAACCCGACGGTGGCGGCCTTGTGCGGCATCCGCCGTGCTGGCTAGTTTGTCGATCGGCCGTTCGCACCCGAGATGAATCCCCGCGCGTCGACGGTGGATCGAGTGCCGACGGCTCGGCTCCCGCGATAATGCTCGCGGGAAATACGGCGCGAACGGTCGTGCGCGTTTCCAGTGTTTCCGCGCATCCGCGGTTCGCGTGCATCGGCGGTCGGAAAGGAATGCGATGCAGATCTACCTCGCCGGAGCCCTGTGGGTCGCCGGAGCGGCCGCGGTCGGTGCCTTGCTCGCCTGGGCCGTGCGGCGATTCGGCCTGGACGAAGGGCGGCCGGACAACAACGAGGCCACCGGGCAGGTCTTCGTCATCGTCAGCGGGCTGCACGCGGTGATCGTCGGGTTCGTGCTGATCTCGCTGTTCGACGCCGTTTCCACCACCAGCGACGGGCTCGACGCCGAGGCCGAGGGCCTGGTCGCCGCATCTTGGGCGGCGGACTCGCTGCCCGGTCAGACGGGTGCCGAGGTGCGCAGCCTGGGCGACAGCTACGCCCGCAACGTCGTGGACTACGAGTGGCCGCAGCTGCGCGCCGGGCAGGACGTCACCGGGCCGGGCTGGCAGCAGCTCGACGCGATCCGCGGCGCCATCGCCGCGTCCGAACCGGTCGGGGAGTGGCAGGAGGACCGCAAGACCGAGGCGTTCAGCCGACTCTGGGAGGTCTACCACGAGCGCCAGGCGCGACTGGCCGCGGTCGAGGACAACCAGGTCGCCGAGGTGGTCTGGTTCGTGCTCATCATCGGCACCGTCGTGACGGTGCTGCTGCCGAACCTGTTCGGTGGCACCAAGTTGTGGCCGCAGGTCGTGCTCATGTCCACATTGGCCGGTGCGTTGACGTTGCTGCTGTTCGCGATCTACCAGCTGCAGAACCCGTTCAACGGAACCTCCGCGATCCAGCCGGACGCGCTGGAGTGGGCGATGGGGCGGCTGACGTGAGTCCGGCGGCGCGCAGGCTGGCGGGAGCTTCCGCGGCCTTCGCGGCGGTGGCGGTGTCCGTTCCGGTCCTCACGGCGGCGGATTCCCCCGGCAAGTGCGGCATTCTGCGTACGCAGACCACAGCGGACCCGTTTTCGTCCACTGTGGAGCGCGTGGACCCGGGCAGCGGGGAGCCGACGCAGGTCGCGGAGCTGGACGAGGTCGTGGATGCGCTGGGCTTCTCCTCGTCGCAGGGCGTGGCGTACGGGATGGCGGGCGACTTCGCGCACGACCACCCGGACGGTGCGCCACCCGGCAGGCGTGCAGTGACGATCTCGCCGGACGGAACGGTCACCGACGCGGGCAGGGTGCCGTGGGCGGTGTTGCGGGCCACCGCGGGCGAAGTCGTCGGCGACCGCTGGTACCTCGGGGCGCTGAACTTCCTGTACGTGGTGGACATCGACCCGGACAGCCCCTCGTACCTCGACATCACCGAAACCACCGCGCTGCACGACCCGGCGCTGGCGGTCGGGATGCACGACTTCGCCGCGGATCCGGTGGACGGTGATCTCTACGGCGTTTCCTCGCTGCTGCCGGGTCCGGCGCGGGTGGTGCGCATCGACCCGGGCACCGGGGACGTGCAGGTCGTGCCGGGTGCCCGCTTGCCTGGCGAGACGGTTTACGGCTCGGTGAGCATCGGGCCGGATCGTTCGCTGTTCGCGTTGGCGCACGACGTGGACGGGGCGAGCAGGCTTTACCGGGTGGATCGAGACGGGGAGGTTCGCGAGCTGGCCAGCGGTCCCGTGGTGCTGAGTTCGGACTCCGCGGGCTGCATCGGCGAACCCGGCCCGCCACCACCCGAGCCCGCACCGCCCGAACCCGCGCCACCGGAGCCGCCCCCACCGGACCCACCCCCGCCGGAGCCGCCCGCACCGCAGCCACCCGCACCAGCGCCGCCCGCTCCGGAACCCCCCGAGGCCGCGCAGCCCGCGCCCGAGCCGCCCGCTCCGGAACCGCCCTCGCCACCCCCGGACTCCGGCCGCGACCGTCCCGTGATGTTCCCCCCGGAGGAATCCGACGACGAACAGCCGACCCCCACCGAAGAGAAGCGCCGCTGGGGCCTCACGACGCTGTTGCTGATACTCGGCGGCGGCGCAGCAGCACGCTCGGTCGGCCGCCGCTGAGCAACCGATCCGGCAGGAATCACCCGATGCGGCCGGCCGCGATCGCGCAGCCGCCGTCCCGACGACCAGGAAGAGGACTTCGATGATCGGAATTCCCGGCTCGCCGGGTGTGCTGCGCGCCCGCGGCGTCCGCCTGCTGCTCGCGCTGTTCATGGTGCTCTCGGCAGGCATGCTGCCTGCGCTTCCGGCGCACGCGGAGCCGGAACCGTGCACGGGAGTCCACCAGGGCGACGAGCGGCTGGGGCCGGAGAACCTGCCTGCGGCTCGGCAGCGCCCGGTCGGGCCGCTGCTGGCCGGTTACTCGCGGACCGGTGAGCTCAGCACCGAGGACTTCCTCGACCGGTATTGGGATCCGGGCGCGGACAGCTGGCGCTACCCGCCGCAGGACGGTTTCGCCGTCGGCCCGGACGGAGCTGCCCGCAAGCACCCGCAGGTGTTGCGGGCCGGTACGGACCTGGACCGCTTCGGCTCCGAGTTCGGCTCGTTCCTGGCCCCGGCGGGCGATCACTACGCCGAACGTTCGCTGCCGCCGCAGAGCCTGCTCACCCGCGAACCGCGATTCCCGTGCGGTTACCACGAATACGAGGTGGCGCGGGACTTCACCGCGTGGCAGGGCGAGATCGCACCGTGGTTCGCGCAGCGCGGCGGCGGGCAGCAGATCCTGCTCGATCCCGAGTTCCTCGATCCCGGGCAGGGGCAACGGTTGAACGTTCGGTGGCTGGTGGCGCACGGCTACCTCGAACCAGCAGGCTGATCCGGGGCCTGCGGTCACCGTGGCCGCACCGGGAGGAATCGACGTGGACCGCGAAGAACTGCTGAGCGTCCTGCGCCACCGCGGAGTCGCCGACGCCGAGATGTGGATCGAGGGCGTGCACCAGCCGCAGCCCCCGTCCCCGGAGTTCCTGTTCCTGCGCCGGGCGGGGAACGGTTGGGACACCGGTGTTTGCGAACGCGGCAGCTGGCACGTGGTGGCCTCGTTCCCGGACGAAGCGGCCGCCTGCGCCCACCTGCTGCGCCTGGCCGAGCCCTGACGCGCCGCACCCGCCCGGCGTGCCGATCACCTCGGGCAGCCGGCCTGGTGGACGGCGGACGCCTGTTCCGGCTCGGTACGTTCGCCTGCGGGAGGTCGGTGTGGACGAGTTCATCGCAGCGCTGCCCAAGGTCGAGCTGCACGTGCACTTGGTCGGTTCGGCATCGTTCGAGACCGTGCTGGACCTCGCGTCCCGGCACCCGGACGCCGGGGTGCCGACCACCAGGCGGGAACTCGCCGAGTTCTACCGGTTCCGGGACTTCGAGCACTTCATCCGCGTCTACGTGGCGGTGAACTCGCTGGTGCGCACTTCCGCGGACGTGACGCGGCTGGTGACCGGGCTGGCCACCGACCTCGCTGCGCAGCGCGTCCGCTACGCGGAGGTGACCGTGACGGTGTTCAGCCACCTGTTCGCCTGGCTCACCGACGACGAGATGCTCACCGGGCTCACCGAGGGCCGCGCGGCCGCGCGCGAGCAGGGTGTGGAACTGGCGTGGTGCTTCGACATCCCGGGCGGTCATCCGGCGGTCGGTGACGGCATGGACACCGTGCGGTTCGGGTTGGTGAACCGGCCGGAAGGGCTGGTCAGCCTCGGACTGGGCGGCATCGAAGTGGACCGTGCGCGGTTCACCGGCGCGTTCGCGGCCGCTCGTGCCGCGGGGCTGCGCAGCGTCCCGCACGCGGGCGAGACCACCGGCCCCGAGTCGATCTGGACGGCGCTGCGCGAACTCGGCGCGGAACGAATCGGGCACGGCATCAGCGCGGTGCGAGATCACGCGCTCATCGAGCACTTGGCGGCCGAGCAGGTCCCGCTGGAGCTGTGCCCGACGTCGAACCTGCGAACCCGGCAGATCGCGGCGATCGGCGCGCATCCCGTCCGGCAGCTGCGGGACAACGGCGTGCTGGTGACGTTGAACACCGACGATCCGCCGATGTTCGGCACCGACCTCAACCGCGAGTACCGGGTCGTGGCGGAGAGCCTGGAGCTGGATCGCGCGGAGGTGGCCGACCTGGCGCGCAACGCGGTCACCGCCTCGTTCCTGGACGAGCCGGGGAAGGCGCGGATCCTCGGGGAGATCGACGACGTACTCGCCGCGCACGCCGATGGCCCGTGAACGGTCGGCCCGCACCGCCGCTCGCGGAGTACCGTGCCCGCAGGGAGAGCCCCAGTGGGAAGGCACCGATGAGCACGACGATCCGCAAGAAGACGGCCCGCGCCGCTACGGGCGCAATGCTGCTCGCCGGACTCGTCCTGCCGCTGCTCGGCTGCGCCGACACCGACCCGGGCGTGCAGCACTACGCGCCCAGCCAGTCGCGGCAGGACATCGCCACCAAGGTCGGTTTCATCAAGCACGACCTGTGCTTCCGCGAGGCCACGACGCACGGGACGCAGCGCTGCGACCGCTACCTGACCCAGGTCCGCAACATCGCGCTCAGCGCCACCGAGTCCACTGAGAACCCACCGGCGATCACCGGCCCCGCGCAGGTCTTGCAGCAGCGGGTGCAACAGCTGCAGGGGCAGGGTTGCCTGCCACCCTCCCCGGACACCGAGCAGCGTTGCACCGCGAGCCTGCAAGCGGTGAACAAGGCGCTCACCGACCTCGAAACCGCGCTCGCCACCGCACCGCCGCGCTGAGGACTCCCGATCGGCACGTAGCGGTGCCGGTCAGCGGCACTCCCACGGGCCGTGCTCGGAAGCGCGATCCCCGCATAGCGCCCAAAAAGGCGCGGGAGCCCGCCCACCTCTCGGAGCGCACCGCGGCCGGGTTGATACTGCGGGGGTGACGAGATCGGTTCGCGTCGGAGTGGACATCCGCCCGTTCCGCGCATGGGTGCTCGCGCCGGAACGGCTGCGCGGCCTCGCCGACCGGCACGCCACCCCGTGGGACCGGTCGGGCGGCCACATCGCGGACTCGCTGCGGCTGCTGGACGAGTGGAAACGACTGCGGGTGCTGGCGCGGGAATCGCGGCCCGCGATGTACGTCTACGAGCAGACCGGCCCGCTCGGGGTGCAGCGCGGCGTGATCTCCGCGGTGCATCTGGACAGCAGGCTGCTGCCGCACGAGGACGTCCTGCCGCCGCACGCGGAGAACATGGCGGAGCTGATGCGCGCAGGCGGGATGAGCCTGCCGCCGATACTGCTGGGCTACACCGGCACCGACCACGTCGCGGCGCAACTGGACGCGGCGACCCGGCAGCCGCCGCTGACCGAGCTGTTCACCCCGGACGGCCAGGAGCACCGGGTGTGGCGGATGGCAGCGCGGGATTCCTGCTCGGAACTGATGGGCGCGCTGCACGAGCGCGCCGCGTTGATCGCCGATGGGCACCACCGGCACGTCGCCGCGCGCCGGTATCGCCGGGACGTGCACGCCGCCGGGCACGGCCGCGGGCCGTGGGACTACCTGCCCGCGCTGCTGGTGGACACCAAGCGCAGCCCGCTGCGGCTGCGGCCGGTGCACCGGGTGCTGCCGTTCGCCGACCCGTGGAAGGTGTTGGCGGAGGCGCAGAAGTGCTTCCGCATCACCGCGTTGAACGGGCCGCTGGAGGAATGGCTGGACGTGCTGCGCGCGCACGCCTATCGCGGCCCGGCGTTCGTCGTGGCCACGCGGGACCGGGCGTTCCTGCTGGACAGCCCGGATCCGGCGTTCTTGGAGCGCGGTCCGTGCGCGCGGTTCGCGGAGCCGCTGCGCAAGATGCACATCACGGTCGTGCAGGCGTTCCTCGACTCGCTGCCGCCGGGGCCGGACCTGGCGGTGCGCCACGAGTCCAGTGCGACCCGCGCGGTGCGGGAGGTGGCGGATCGGGGCGGCCTCGCGATGCTCGCGTTCCCGCCGAGCGTGCAGGATCTGCACTCGGCGGCGGCGACGGGCTGCCGGCTGCCCGTGCAGGCGACCGCCTTCGGCCCGAACCCGCATCCCGGGCTGGTGCTGCGCGACCTGCCCGCACCGCGGAGTGCGCCCGATCCACAGCTCCAGACGGACCCGCACCTGCCGCAGTGATCGCTGGTCCAACGTGGACGGTCGTCGGTGGTGCACCGCGCGGTGCCGTTCCGACGCGCGAGCGCGGTGCCGACACGCCCGATCCGCACCCGATCACCACGGATCATCCTGAGTGAGCGGACCGCTCGCCCGGCCAGGTTGGTCGAGAGTCGGTTCACTCGAAGCGCCCGGTGCGTGGTGCGGTGTGCCCGTACGTCACCGGATTCGGCTGGGCTCGGATCTGAGTTCGCTCGGAGAACGCTGCGCGGGGGTCACGCCGGGATGTCGCTGCGGAAGCGGCGCAGGCGAAGGCTGTTGGCGACGACGAACGCGCTGGACAAGCCCATCGCGGCCCCGGCGATCATCGGGTTCAGCAGACCGGCCGCCGCCATCGGCAGCGCCGCCACGTTGTAGGCGAACGCCCAGAACAGGTTCTGCTTGATGGTCCCCAGCGTGCGCCGCGACAACCGGATCGCGTCCACCGCCGCGCGCAGATCACCGCGCACCAGCGTCAGGTCGGAGGCTTCGATCGCCACATCCGTCCCGGTTCCCATGGCCAGGCCGAGGTCGGCTTGCGCGAGCGCGGCGGCGTCGTTGATGCCGTCCCCGACCATCGCCACCGCGCGGCCCTCGCCCTGCAAGCGGCTGATCACGGCCGCCTTGTCCGCAGGCAGCACCTCGGAGATCACCTCGTCGATGCCCACCTCGGCC
Source organism: Saccharopolyspora sp. SCSIO 74807 (assembly GCF_037023755.1). Lineage (NCBI taxonomy): Bacteria > Bacillati > Actinomycetota > Actinomycetes > Pseudonocardiales > Pseudonocardiaceae > Saccharopolyspora > Saccharopolyspora sp. SCSIO 74807. The sequence continues at coordinate 2,946,353 of NZ_CP146100.1, forward strand.
GCCACCGCGCGGGCCACGGTTTCGTTGTCCCCGGTCAGCAGCACGGGGGAGAGGCCGAGTTCGCGCAGCCGCCGGATCGCGTCCGCCGAGGTCGGTTTGACGGTGTCGGCGACCTCCAGCACGGCCCGGACGGCACCGTCCCAGGCGACCACCACCGCCGTGCGGCCGCGCCGCTGCGCTTCGAGCCGAGCGGTCCGCAGCGGCTCCGGCAGTTCCGCGTCCACCAGCGCGGGCCGTCCGACCCGGACCTCGCATCCGTCCACTTCGGACTCGACGCCGAGCCCTTCGACGTTGCGGAAGGCGTTCGCGGCGGGCAACGCGCCGACCCGGTCGGCCGCACCTTGCGCGATCGCCCGCGCGACGGGGTGTTCGGAGCCGTGTTCGGCGGCTCCGGCCAGCCGCAGCGCGGTCCGCTCGTCGGAGTCCGCGACGTGCACCCCCACCAGCGACATCCGCCCGCTGGTGACGGTGCCGGTCTTGTCCAGCACGACGGTGTCGATGCGCCGGGTCGACTCCAGCACCTCCGGCCCCTTGATCAGCACGCCGAGCTGGGCGCCGCGGCCGGTGCCGACCAGCAGCGCGGTCGGCGTGGCCAGGCCCAGCGCGCACGGGCAAGCGATGATCAGCACCGCGACCGCGGCGGTGAACGCGGCGCTCGCCCCGCCACCGGCGATCAGCCACCCGGCCAGGGTGAGCACCGCGAGCGCGATCACGATCGGCACGAAGACCGCCGAGATCCGGTCGGCGAGCCGCTGCACCGCGGCCTTGCCCGCCTGCGCGGCCTCCACCAGGCGCGCCATCTGCGCGAGCTGGGTGTCCGAGCCCACCCGGGTCGCGCGCACCACCAGCCGCCCGCCCGAGTTCACCGTTGCGCCCGCGACGGAATCGCCGACGCCGACTTCGACCGGTGCGGACTCGCCGGTGAGCATGCTGGCGTCCACCGCCGAACCGCCCTCCTCGACGGTGCCGTCGGTGGCGATCTTCTCGCCGGGCCGCACCACGAACAGGTCCCCGGTGGCGAGCTGCTCGGTCGGGATGCGCTGTTCGCGCCCGTCGCGCAACACCGCGACGTCCTTCGCGCCGAGTTCCAGCAGCGCCCGCAGCGCGGCACCGGCGCGGCGCTTGGAGCGGGCTTCGAAGTACCGCCCGGCGAGGATGAACGTGGTCACCCCGGCGGCCACTTCGAGGTAGATCGAGCCGGCGCCGTCGGCGGGCCGCACGCCGAACTCGAATCCGTGCGTCATGCCGGGCATTCCGGCGCTGCCGAACACCAGCGCGTAGATCGACCACAGGAACGCCGCCAGCGTGCCCATCGACACCAGCGTGTCCATCGTGACCGCGCCGTGGCGCAGGTTCGTCCACGCCGCGCGGTGGAACGGCGCACCGCCGGAGATCACCACCGGGGCGGCGAGCGCGAGGGAAATCCACTGCCAGTAGGTGAATTGCAGCGCCGGAACCATCGCGAGCACGATCACCGGCACGGACAGCACCAGTGCGGTGATCAACCGGTCGCGCAGCGCGCGGGTGCCGTCGTCCTGTTCGGACTCGCCCGCGCCGCCGGAGTCCGGCAGCTGCGCCGTGTAGCCGGCGGCCTCGACCTGTTCGACCAGCTGCTGCGGCGCGACGCCGTCCGGGAAGGTCACGGTCGCCTTCTCGGTGGCGTAGTTGACCGCGGCGGTCACCCCGTCCAGCTTGCCGAGCTTGCGCTCCACCCGGTTCGCGCACGAAGCGCAGGTCATGCCGCCGATGGCCAGCTCGATCGACTGCCCTGCCGGTGCGGTGCTCATCGCGATCTCCCGATTCTTCGCCTGCTGCGTGCGGTGCCGGACGAGTTCCCCTCCGGTCGGAGGGGCGCCGGTCGAGCAGGACCGGCGCCGCCGATCGGGCCGCGGTGTCCGAACCCGGGCTCAAGCCAGCGCGTAGCCCGCTTCTTCCACGGCGCCGCGCACGTCCGCGTCGGCGAGCGGCTGCGCGCTGGTCACCGTCACCGCGCCGGTCTGCACGTCGACCGCGACGTCGGAGACGCCGGCGAGCTCGCTGAGCTCCTCGGTCACCGAACGCGCGCAGTGCTCGCAGGTCATGCCGGTCACGGTGTAGGTCAACTCGGTCATCGGGGTCCTTTCGCGGAGTCGGCGGTTCAGGAGCGCACGAGCCGGGCGATCGCGTCGCCGGCTTCCCGCACCTTCTCGTCGGCGGCGTCGCCGCCCTCGGTCAGCGCCTCTGCCACGCAGTGGCGCAGGTGCTCGTCGAGCAGTCCGAGCGCCACCGATTGCAGGGCCTTGGTGGTCGCGCTGACCTGGGTGAGCACGTCGATGCAGTACTCGTCGTCCTCGATCATCCTGGCGAGGCCCCGCACCTGTCCCTCGATGCGGCGCAGTCGCTTCGCGTACGCCTCTTTGTCCGGCGTGTAACCGTGCACCGCTTCCTCCTCGCAGTCCGATGCGGAGCCTTCGCCACATATATACCCCTAGGGGGTAAGGGTGTCAACGCGCCAAGATTTCGGAGCGAACGGACCGTTCGTCCAATCTATTGGGACGAACAGGCCGTTCACTCCGGTCAGGACGCGGTGTTGACGGTCTCCAGGGGACGGCCGGTGGCGCGCGGGCCGAACAGGCCGATGTCCAGCGTCACAGCGATCATCGCCGCGGCCACGACCGCGAACAGCACCCCGGCGCCCTGCGCCTGCAGCAGCGGAACCAGCACGAACGGCATCGCGCCGGTGGTCAGCCGGGACAGCGAATACGTCCAGGACGCCGCGGTCGCGCGGATGTGCGTCGGGAAGATCTCCGCCTGGTAGATGTGGAAGGCGTTGGAGAAAACGTTGCTGGCCGCGGTGTAGCCGAACCCGAGCAGCAGGATCAGCGCGGTCGAACCGGCCAGCCCGAACCCGAGCCCCAGCACGACCATCGCCATCGCCGAGCCCATCACCAGGTGCTTGCGCTCCACCCGCTCGACGAACGGCAGCGACAGCGCCGAGCCCACCGGGTAGCCGACGAACGTCAGCGCGCTGAACAGCAGCGAGTCGGTGACCTGGTAGCCCTTCGCGGCCAGCACCATCGGCACCATCGTGCCGAAGCCGTAGTAGCCCACCGTCTGCAGCACCTGGAAGACCGCCATCATCGCGGTGCGCTTGCCGTACGGTGCGGCGACCAGGTCGCGCAACCCGCTGGACGGGGCGGTGACCGCACGATCCGGCTCGGCAGGGTCCGGCTCCGGCAGCGCCGCCCCGGCGGCTCGGGCCTCCCGCTCGAAGTCGGTGACCAGCGCGTCGGCCTGTTCGGCGCGGCCGCTGGTGGCCAGCCAGCGCGGCGACTCCGGCAACCCGCGACGCAGCAGGAACACCACGACCGCGCCGAGCGCGCCGATCGCGAACATCCAGCGCCAGCCCGCGATGCCGAGCGGGCTCAGCGGCTCGAGCCAGTGCGCCAGGAACCCGGCCGCGGGCACGCCCAGGAACGACAGCGTGTAGGCCCAGGCGATGAACCGGCCGCGGCGCTTGGCGGGCAGCAGGTCGCTGAGGTAGGCATCCGCCAGCGGCGGTTCCGCACCGATCCCGATGCCTGCGACGAACCTGGTCGCGGCCAGCATGAACGGCCCGGTGCTGAACGCGCCGAGCAGCGAGAACAGCGAGTAGATCGCCAGGCTCACCAGGAACGCCCGGCGCCGCCCGATCCGGTCGGCGAGCCGCCCGAGCACCAGCGTGCCCACGAACATCCCGAGGAACGTCGAGGCCAGCACCAGCGGCAGCTCGGCCTTGCTCAGGTGGAACTCCTGCGTCAGCGCGACGCTGAGCACAGGCGTCAGGAAGATCTCGTACATGTCGAAGAACAGCCCGAGCCCCACCGCGACGGTGGCCTTGCGGTGCATCCCGATCAGCGGCAGGCGGTCCATGCGCGCCGCGATCGTCGGCTCGGGAGTCGTCACGTTCTGCTCCTTCGCGCCCCTGCCGGGAGTCGATCTACCCGCCGGGGCACCTTATAGCGGCACGAGGAGGTTCGGAACCGTGTTCCGCGCCTGCTCGCGGCTTCGGTTCGGGAACCCCGCGGGGGTACCGGCGAGCACCGGATTTCTCCGCGCCGGTTGCCGGGTAGTCCGGTGGTGGCCCACGACCGGCGAACGAGAGGAGGCGCAGCGGTGACGTTCTCCGCTGACCGGCGGGACGAACCCGCAGAACCGGACCGGCCCGAGGTGCCACGGCCGGAGAGCCCGGAACCCCCGCAGAGTCCGGAACCCCCGCAGATCCCGGAGCCCCCGGAGGTCCCGGACCGGCCGAGCGCTCCCGACCCGCCGGACATCCCGGACCCGGACCGCCCGGAGCCGCCCGAGCCCCCGGACAGCCCGATCAACCCGGACAGCCCGATCAACCCGGAACGGGAGTCCGGCCGGTAACGCAGTCGGGGCGGAGGAACTCGCCCGGCCCGGCGAGTTCTCCTCCGCTCAGAACGGATACTGCGCGTGCTGTTCGCGGAAGGTGACCCAACGCGTGTCGGTGAACGCGTCGATGCCGTCGCGCCCGCCGAACCGCCCGTAGCCCGAGTCCTTCACCCCGCCGAACGGGGCCTGCGGCTCGTCGCCCACGGACTGGTCGTTGATGTGGAAGATCCCGGTCCGCACCCGCTGCGCGATGGCCCAGCCGCGGCGGGTGTCCTCGGTGATCACCCCGGCGGTCAACCCGTACGGCGTGTCGTTCATGACCTCGATCGCGGAGTCCACGTCGTCGTAGCCGTGCACGGTGGTGACCGGGCCGAAGATCTCCTCGGAGTGGATCCGCTGCTCGGGAGTCACGCCGCTGAGCACGGTCGGCCGGTACACCGCGCCGTCCGGGCGCCCGCCGCCGGTGTGCAGCACGGCGCCCTGCGCCACCGCGTCGTCGACGAGCGCGGCCACCCGCTGGGCGGAGCGTTCGCCGATCACCGGCCCGATCACGGTGTCCGGCTTTCCCGGGTCGCCGCAGGGCAGTTCGGCCACCTTGGCCGCGAACCGCCGGGAGAACTCCTGCTCCAGCGCGCGCGGCAGCAGCACGCGGTCCGCGGACATGCAGATCTGCCCGGCGTTCATGAACGCGCCGAAGGTGACCGCGTCGACCGCGTAGTCCAGGTCGGCGTCGTCGAGCACCAGGATCGAGTTCTTCCCGCCCAGCTCCAGCAGGGCCGGTTTGAGGTTCTCCGCGGCTTTGATCCCGACGCTGCGGCCGACGTTCGTCGAGCCGGTGAAGTTGACCCGGCGCACCCGCCGATCGGCGATCAGCGTCTCGACCACCTGCGCCGCGTCGTCGCGGGCGTTGGTGAGCACGTTGAGCACCCCGTCCGGCAGACCCGCCTCGCGCATGATCTCCGCGAGGAACAGGCCCGCGGTCAGCGGCGCGTCCTCGCTGGGTTTGAGCACGGCGGTGTTGCCCACTGCCAGCGCCACCGCGAAGGAGCGCACGCCGAGGATCAGCGGCGCGTTCCACGGTGCCAGCGCGGCGACCACTCCGGCGGGCTGGCGCAGCGCGAACCCCCACTCGCCGGGGCTGGAGCTGGACAGCACTTCCCCGCGCGGCGCGGTGATCGCCGCCGCGGCCTCCCGCAGCACGTCGGCGGCCAGCCCCGCGTTGAACATCGCCCACGGCCGGGTGCCACCGACTTCGCCGGCCATCAGCGCCACCGCGTCCTCGGTGCGCTGCTCCAGCAGGTCGGCCGCGCGCAGGAAGATCTTGCGGCGGGTGCCCACGTCGGTCGCCGCCCAGCCGGGGAAGGCCGCGGCGGCCGCGTCGACGGCCGCGGTGACGTCCTCGGGGGCGGCTGCCGCGACGGTGGCGAACACCTCGCCGGTGTAGGGGTTGAGGTCCTGCTCGGTGCGGCCGGTCCCGGCGGCGCGGTCGGCACCGCCGATCAGCAGTCCGCGCTTTCCGGGTTCTCCGGCTTCTCCAGCTGCCATCGTTCCTCGCTCTCCAAGCTCGTCGCCGGTGCGCCGTGCCGACCGGCATCCGCCCGAGGGTGTCAGGAAACCTGTTCCCGCTGAATCTGTCACGTGACTAGCGGCCGGGTCCGGACGGCTCGATTCCGGGCTTCCGCGAGGAATCCGCGGGTGCCCGCCACCGCGCGGCGGCTGGAGACCCGCGCGGAGCGGCGGATTGCCGGATCAGGCGGACGGCTGCTCCACCACGACCACGTTGTTGCCGTCCGGATCGCGCAGCATGAACATCAGCGGTGCGCCGGGGTTGCGCATCGGCTCCGGGTCCATGTCGATCCCGCCCAACGCCTGCAACCGGGTGTGCTCGCCGACCACGTCGGCGGTCTCCACTCCGATCATCCCGCCACCGGGTTGCCCGCCCATCGGCGGATTGAGCGCGAGCCGCGCCGTCGAGCCCGGAGGGGCGACCTCCAGCCAGCGCATCTCGCCGTGCTCGCCGAACGGCGTGTCGGCGCGCACCTCGAAACCCAGCTTCTCGGTGTAGAACGCACGTGCCGCGTCCTGGTCCGAGACGGTGAACATGACCACTGCGATACTCGACATCTGCATCTCGGCGTCCTCGCGATCGGCAACGGTGGGCGGGCCCGGACGTCGCTCGAGTTACCCGGGTCGCGAGATCGACAACCCCGGATCACTTCGGCGAGGGGAGAAAGAGACCACTTCTGAAACGACGAAAAGCCCGCCACGAAGGGCGGGCTTTTCGTTCTTCCAGGTTATCGCTGTGCGCCAACAGGGACTCGAACCCCGAACCCACTGATTAAGAGTCAGTTGCTCTGCCTGTTGAGCTATTGGCGCTTGCTTGCCTGCCGGGGATTTTCCCGCTTGCGCTCGTTCCCTGGCGACGAAAGAAACACTAGCACGGCGCGCGGGGCACAGATCCGAGGGGGTGTCCGGCGGCGGTGCCGTTGCCGGACCGTGTCCGGTTGATCCGCTTCGGGCGAGCAACCGGCCGCGTCCTGGCGCGTCCACCGGGGTGGAAGATCAGCAGAAATATACGCAGCGTGCACGTCGGGTGCACTCCACGAGGTCGGTGGGCTCAGGCACACTGTGCTGTGGCGGATGTGGCGGATCGGAATCGAACGGACAGTGACAAATGAATGACTCGCTTCACTCCCTCGGGAGTGGTCGGGCTCGGTGGTCGCGGGTGTGGTCGCTCGTGCTCATCGGCCTCGTGGGGGTGCTGGTCGCCGGGTGCAGCGGCGGCGCCGGGGGACAGCAGAGCGCGCCACCTCCGCCGCCGACGGTGTTGTTCGACCCGGGCAACGGAGCCCAGGGGGTGTCGCCGACCGCGCCGATCACGGCGACCGCGCAGCACGGCCGGATCGTCGACGCGGTGCTCACGAATCCGGAAGGGGAGCGGGTCGAAGCGGCCGTCGCGCCGGACGGGGCGAGCTGGTCGGCAGCCGAACCGCTGGGCTACGGCAAGACCTACAAGGCGGCCATCACCGTGCAAGGCGCGGCTGGCGCGCCGGTGACGCAGGAGGCCTCGTTCACCACGGTCGATCCGGCGGATCAGACCTACGTCTCGATGAACCCGCTGGACGGCCAGACCGTCGGCGTCGGCCAGCCGCTGGCCTTCTACTTCTCCGAAGACGCGCCCGCGCCGGACAAGGCCAAGGCCGAACAGGCCATCCGGATCCGGACCGAACCCGCCGTGGAAGGCGCGTTCTACTGGATCGACAGCCGCGAGGTGCACTGGCGCCCCAAGGAGTACTGGCAGCCCGGCACCGAGATCACCGTCGACGCGGACGTCTACGGCAAGGACCTGGGCAACGGCGTCTGGGGTGAGGAGAACCGCACGGCCACCTTCCACATCGGCGACGCGGTGGTGCTCAAGGCCGACGGCGCCAGTCACCAGATGTCGATCAACGTCAACGGTGTCGAGCAGCGGACCATCCCGGTCTCGCTGGGCAAGCCCAGCTTCCCGTCGAACGACGGCACGCACGTGGTCACCGAGCACCACGCGACCAAGCTGATGGACTCATCGACCTACGGCCTGCCCGTCGACCAGGGCGGCTACCAGACCGAGGTGAAGTGGGCGGTGCGGATCTCCAACAGCGGCGAGTTCCTGCACGCCGCGCCGTGGTCGGTCGCCGACCAGGGCAAGCGCAACGTCAGCCACGGCTGCATCAACATGAGCAACGCCGACGCCAAGGCGGTCTACGACCTGCTCAAGAAGGGCGACGTCGTGGAGATCACCAATTCCGGCGGGCCGGAGCTGAAATCCACGAACGGTTTCGGGGATTGGCAGGTCCCGTGGGACGAATGGCTCAGCGGCAATCGCTGAGCCCGCCGCGCAATCGAAAGGCCCCGCTCCGATTCGGAGCGGGGCCTTCCTCGTGGGGTGAGTGACGGGATTCGAACCCGCGACTCCTGGGACCACAACCCAGTGCTCTACCGACTGAGCTACACCCACCACAGCAACGGTGCGCCGGTGAACCCGGCCGTCCGGAGCAACACGAATATCCTAGCGCGCGGTGTCGATCGCTTTCCCACCGGGCTCCGCACCCGGGTGACGGGCGAGGTCAACGGCTCACTCGGACGGTTTGACGGCCTTCTCGGTACCGCCTTCCACCGCCGCGCCGTCGAGCAGTTCGGCGGCCACCGTCTGCGCCTGCTCGCTGCTCGGGCCGGGCTGCGGCACGAACGCGGTGCGCCGGTAGTACGCCAGCTCCCGGATCGACTCCCGCACGTCGGCCAGCGCGCGGTGCGCCAGCCCCTTCTCCGGCTGCGCGTAGTAGATCCGCGGGAACCAGCGCCTGCACAACTCCTTGACCGAGGACACGTCCACCATGCGGTAGTGCAGGTGCGCGTCCAGCGCGGGCATGTCGCGCGCGATGAACCCGCGGTCGGTGGCGATCGAGTTGCCCGCCAGCGGCGCCGATACGTTCTCCGGCACGTGTTCGCGGATGTGCTCCAGCACGCGCTGCTCGGCTTCGGCGAGGGTGACCGAGGAGCGTCGCACCTCCTCGGTGAGCCCGGAGCGCTCGTGCATGTCCCGCACCACTTCGGGCATCGCCGACAAGACCTCGTCCGAGGCGTGGATCACGATGTCCACACCCTCGCCGAGGATGTTCAGGTCGGCATCGGTGACCAGGGCGGCGATCTCGATCAAGGCGTCCGAGGCCAGGTCGAGCCCGGTCATTTCACAGTCGATCCACACTAGACGGTCGTTCACCCGTGCGAGCCTAACGCGACGCCCGCGCCGTGCGGGATCGGACCGCGCGGGCGTCACTCGCCGCGCTCGCGCAGCTGGGCGGGCACGACCTTGCCGGTGGCGTTGCGCGGCAGCTCTTCCAGGAACACGACGTCCCTGGGCAGCGCGTACTTCGGCAGCGCGTCGCGGAGCCGGTCGCGCACCGCGTCGGCGTCCAGGTCCGCGCCGGGCGCGAGCACCACGTACGCGGCGAGGCGCTGGCCGAACTCCGCGTCGTCCACGCCGATCACCGCGGTCTCGTGCACCTCGGGAAGGGTGGCCAGGGCGTCCTCGGTCTCCTTGGGGTAGACGTTCTCCCCGCCCGAGACGATCATGTCGTCCTCCCGGCCGACGACCTGCAACCGCCCGGCGGAGTCGATGCGGCCGAGGTCACCGGTGGACATCAGCCCTTTCCGGGTCTCCTTGCCGCCGCCCCCGGTGTAGCCCTCGAACAGCATGTCGTTGCCGACGAAGATCCGCCCGGTTTCGCCGCGGCGCACCGGTTCACCGTCCTCGCCGACGATCATGATGGTGGTGCCGCGTGGTGCCCGCCCCGCCGTGCCCGGCGACGCCGCCAGGTCTTGCGGGTCGGCGATGCTCACCCAGGACGCCTCGGTGGAGCCGTAGAAGTTGTAGAGCACCCGCCCGAACACCCGCTGGAACCGGGTCGCCAGGTCGGCGGGCAGCGCCGATCCGCTGCACGCGACGATCCGCAGCGCGGAGCAGTCGAACGGCGCACGGGACTCGGCAGGCAGGTCCAGGATGCGCTGCAGCATCACCGGCACCATGAACATCGCGGTGCACCGGTGCCGCTGCACCGCCGCGAGCGCCTGCTGCGGCTCGAACTTGCGGCGCAGCACCAGCGTCGCGCCGATCGCGGAGCCGAGCTGGAAGGCCGCGAGGCCCCAGGTGTGGAAGATCGGCGCACCCACCAGGATCCGCTCGCCCTCGCGCAGCGGCACCCTGGACATGATCGTCGCGGCCGGGCCGACGCCGGGCGGCGCGGGCCTGCGGGCGCCCTTCGGCGTGCCGGTGGTGCCGGAGGTGAGCACGATCATCCGCGCGTGCCGCGGCCGCCGCGGCAGCCGGGTGGACGGCGAGCTGCCGATGAGGTGCTCCAGCGTGGGCCGCCGGGTGGTGCCCTCGGTCCAGGCGAGCACCACGTCCAGGTCTTCGGGCGGCTCCAGCTGCTCGACGAACTCGGTGTCGGCGATCAGCACGTCGGCCCGCTGCTCCGCCAGCACCGCGTGCAGCTGTTGCGGCCGCAGGCCGGTGTTCAGCAGCACCACGTCCACGCCGATCTTGCCGCAGGCCACGATGCTCTCCACCAGTCCGTGGTGGTTGCGGCACAGCACCGCGACGCGGCCGGTGTCCCGGACGCCGCGGGCGCGCAGCCCGTTGGCCAGCCGCGCGGTGCGCTGGTGCAGCTCCTGGAAGCTCAGCGCGCCGCGCTCGTCGATCACCGCGGGCCGGTCGGGGTGCCGGATCGCGGCGACCTCGTAGCCCAGCGCCGGGGTCACGCCCCAGCGGCGCCAGGCCCGCACGATGCGCCACAGCTTGTCCGGGCGCATCGGGCGGACCACGCCTTGCCGGATCAGCAGCCACAAGGTCTGCGCGCCGGGGGCGACGCGCTGCGCGGCTCGCCGGAGGCCACCCGCCGGTCCAGCCGCCGAGTCCCCCGGCGCACCCGCCAGGTTGCGGAGCAGTTCTTTCGGCCGTCGCCACATCGCCACGCGCGTCTCCTCGAGTCCCTTAACTACTCGCCAGTAGATAATGCCTGGGGGCGAGCGCGAGGGGAAGGGCTCAGCGCTCCGGAACCGCCGCCGCGGCCACCACCGCCTCCCGCAACGCCGCGCGAAGCCGGCCGGCCTCCAGTGGCGCGAGCACCGCCGTCTCCCCAGGCGGAGCCACCACCACCACACTGCCTTCGTTGACGAACACGGCCATGTTGCGCCGCCGCCCAGCCACGTCGCGGCAGTTGACCTGCCACTCCATGCTCTCTCCCACGCAGACCTCCTCGTCCGGGTGCGCACTCCACGGCGTGTGATGGTTCAGAATCACGGTTGTGACGGTGCTTCGCCCGATTAATCGCGCGGAAACCTCGCGGCGTCACACCATCGGCCGCACGGCGGCCTCGGATAGCGGGCCGTGCCCGGATCCGGCCGCCCTCGGGCGTGCGCGGTGATGCGGGAGACTGCTGATCGTGACTGGTTACGACGGGCTGGTGTGGCGGACGCTGCACCGGGTGCTGGCGGTGCTCGCGATCGGCGTGCTGGGCCTGCTGATCGGCCTCGGCTCCAGCGCGAGCAGATCGGACTCGCTGCTGGGCGTGCTGGTCGTGGCGCTGGTCGCGCTGCCGGTGGCGCTCACGCTGCGCCGGATGTCGCCGACCGCCCGCGGCAATCTGCGCCTGCTGCCCGGGCGCAGGCCGCTGATGACGGCGCAGGCGGTGCTGCTCGGCCTCGTCGCCGTGCTGGTGCTGTGCTGGTCGGCGGGCAACGCGATAGCGCCGGGCACGCTGGCGCCGCTGCCGCTGGCGCTGGTCGGGGTGTTGCTCGCCGCCGTGCTGGCGCTGCTCGGGTGGATAGGACACCGGATGAGCCGCTGAGCCGCAGTGCCCGGGCGGTTGCCGAGGTGGCGAAAGCGGCTCACGCCGCTTCGAAGAAGACCGGCAACCATGCCGAGCTCGGGTTCCGAGCGGGCACTCAGCGGACCGGCAGCGGCTCGCCGTGCTCGGCCGCCGGCCGCGGCCCGAAGATCCGCCGCTCGGCCGCGCTGATCGGCACGTCGTTGATGCTGGCCTCGCGCCGTCGCATCAACCCGTCTCCGGTGAACTCCCACAGCTCGTTGCCGTAGCTGCGCCACCACTGGCCCGCGGCGTCGTGGCACTCGTACTGGAACCGCACGGCGATGCGGTCGCCCTGGAACGCCCAGAGTTCCTTGCGCAGCGCGTACTCCAGCTCGCGCGACCACTTCTCGCGCAGGAAGTCCGCGATCTCGGCCCGCCCGGTGATGAACCGGTCGCGATTGCGCCAGACCGAATCCGCGGTGTAAGCGGCGGCGACCTGCTCGGGGTCCTGGGTGTTCCAGGCGTCCTCGGCGGCCTGCACCTTCTGCCGGGCGGTCTCCTCGGTGAACGGCGGGAACGGCGGGCGTGCGGTCACGGTGCCTTCCTCTCGGCGTTGCCCTCTCGGCGCGGCGATTGCGGGAGATCCCGGCAGCGGCGGTGTCGCTGCGGACGCGGCAACGGCGGTGACCTGCGCGGGCCACCGCCGCGTGCCGGGAACCGCTCAGGCAGGCCGGACGACCAGGCCGCGCGGCTCGGATGCGAACGTCAGCGCGCCCTCGAACTCGGCGATCGGCAGTTCGTCGCGCACCAGCCGGTGCGGCCCCTCCGAGATCTCGATGCGCACCTCGGCGGCGGTGAAGGTCTGCTCGGCGAAGTCCGGCCCGGACAGCTGGATCTCCAGCGCCCCATCCTGCAGCGTGATGGCGACGGCGCCACCCGGGACCGACAACGGCTCGCCGCCGGTGGTGAGGGTGAGGCTGCCAGCGCCGCCGTGCTCGGGGCGGACCGCGACGTGCGAGAGCGCGACGTCGCGCCGTCCTTCGGCGCTGGTCACTCCGATGACGTCGCGCGCGTCCTCGACCGGCGAATCCCCGTCCTGCTGCGGCGCCAGCAGCGGCGCCCGCAGCTTCGCGGCCAACCGGTGCGGCTGCCAGGAACCGGCGCCGATCAGGTTCACCACGCTGGCGACCTCGGTGCCGTCGACCAGCCGCTCGCTGCCGGGCGCGGGCGTGATCTCGATCGCGGGGATGTCGCGTTCGTCCAGCAGCTCGCGCAGCGCCTTCGCGCGCTGCCTGCTGTTGCGGTCGAATCCGCGGGTGATGGCCACCGCCCCGGACGTCCCGGCCTGCGCCGCGGCGTCGGCGAGACCGGCCAGCGGTGCCCAGACCTGCGCCGGGTCCGGCCGGGAAGTGCGGCGGGACCGGGCGAACTGGGGGGAGTCGGTTGTGGTCTCCATTGCCCCAACCTTAATCCGCCGCACAGGGTTGCCTCACTAGGTGATCAGGGCTGCCCGGTGTGAGTTCGATCGCGCCGTCGGCACCGCGCGGGGTCGCGGCGGCGCTGCGTCAGGTGGAGATCCCCACTGCGAGGCGGCGTCCGACGTTCAACGGCAGCGCGCTCAGGAATCCCAATTGGTGATCATCAGCTCGTCGTCGCGCGCCAGTTCCTCGTCGACGCGCTGCTCGCAATCCGGGCAGCGCTCGGTGATCCGGCGGCTGCTGGGCTCCTTGCTGGCGGGCCAGGTCTCGTGCGGGAGCTTGATCGTCGTCGAGCACAGCGCGACCACCGGATCCCCGGCCGGTCTCGCCCCCGGGCGCACCGTGATCGCGTGCCGGACGCGTTCGCCTGCGCCGACGATCCACCACACGTGCTCGCGATCGGGGAACACCGCTCCCACCCCCACATCTCCTCGGACGCTGCGCCGTCCTGCCGCGGCCTGTGGCCGATCTCGAACCTTAGACGGTGCGCTCAGCCGCCGGGTTGCATCCGCGTGGCAACCGGTGCGGTGCCAATGCGAGCCGTCCCGCAACGGATGCACCGTTCCGGATCATCTGTTCCGGCCGGGCGGTGGTGCCGGTCGTGGTCCGTTCGACCCAAGGTGATCAGCTACATCCTGTTTCACATGGTGATCATTATCACCGATGCGACAGCGGGGTCGAGCCGTCCGGCGGAACCCTCCGCGGCACGGCGCTTCGCCAGGTTGACCGTGCTTGCTAGCTTGAGAGCAGTGACGCGGGGTGCCCACCAGGGCTGAGAGCAAACCCGTCGAACCTGACCTAGTTCGAACTAGCGGAGGGACGTCACCGCCGTGACAACTCGCGCCGATGCACCGCAAGCCGCCGGGCGGCTCGACCTGTCCGTGTACCTGGTCACCGACACCGAACTGTGCGGTGCCAGAGGGGTGCCGCGGACGGTGCGCGAAGCCGTGGCCGGTGGCGCGACGGTTGTTCAGGTCCGCGATCCGCGCGCCACCGGCAGGCAGCTGTGCGAGCTGGTCACCGCGGTGCGCGCCGAACTCGCCGAGTTCCCGGCGGTCCCGCTGCTGGTCGACGACCGGCTCGACGTGGCGCTCGCGGCAGGCGCCGACGGCGTCCACTTGGGACAGAGCGACGTGCCGCCGGAGCAAGCGCGGCGGATCGCGCCCGAGCTGCTGATCGGCTGGTCGGTCTCGGACGCCGCGGAACTCGCCGAGACCGCCGCGTTCCCGCCCGGCACCGTCGACTACCTCGGCATCGGCCCGGTGTTCGGCACGCCGACCAAACCCGAAGCCGCGCCCGCGCTCGGCGTCACCGGGCTGCGCGAGCTCACCGCCGCGACCGAACTGCCCGCGGTCGCCATCGGCGGCGTGCACGCCGACAACGCCGCCGAGATCGCCGCGACCGGCGTGCGCGGGCTGTGCGTCGTCTCCGAGATCTGCGCGGCCGCCGATCCGGCATCGGCCGCGGCCCGCCTGCGAAAGGTGTACCGATGATTCCCAACGTGCTGACCATCGCCGGGACCGACCCCAGCGGCGGGGCCGGGGTCCAGGCCGACCTCAAGGCGTTCTCCGCCAACGGTGCTTACGGGATGTCGGTCATGACCGCGCTCGTCGCGCAGACCACCACCGGTGTCTCCCAGGTGCACGAGATCCCGCCGGAGTTCGTCACCGCCCAGCTCACCACGCTGCTCGACGACGTCCGGGTGGACGCGGTGAAGATCGGGATGCTCGCGAACGCCGAGGTGATCCGCGCCGTCGTGGCGGTGCTGGACCGCTACAACCCGCCGAACGTGGTGCTGGACCCGGTGATGGTGGCCAAGAGCGGTGATCGGCTGCTGGCCGCCGAAGCGGTCGAGGTGCTGCGTGACGAGCTGCTGCCGCGGGTCGAGCTGATCACCCCGAACCTGCCGGAGGCCGCGGACCTGCTGGGCGAGCGGGAGATCGCCGAGTCCGCCGGGATGCCGGGCGTCGCCGACCGCCTCGCCGGGCTCGGCGCCAAGCAGGTGCTGCTCAAAGGCGGCCATCTGCGCCAGGGCGCCAGCGTCGACCTGCTCCGCGGCGACGGCGCGGCGCAGTACCTGCGCGGCGAGCGGGTCGAAACGACCAACGACCACGGCACCGGTTGCACCCTGGCCGCCGCGATCGCCGCGCTGCGCCCGCAGCGGGCGAGCTGGGAGGAGGCCGTGCGGGAGGCCAAGGACTACCTGACCGAGTCGCTGCGCGCCGCCGGACGGCTGGACGTCGGCCGCGGGCACGGACCGGTGCACCACTTCCACCGCTGGTGGTGAGTTGAACCCCGCCTGCCACGGCGGAGAAATCCGGCCTCGCGAAGGAGTCGCCCGATGAGCAAGCTGCCCGATCCGCCCGCCGACGGCTTCTGCGCCGGTGCCTGGGAGCACACCGCCGAGTTGCAGCGGGCCACCGTCGAGCACCCGTTCAACGCCGCGCTCACCGACGGCACGCTGGACCGCGAGCGGTTCGCGTTCTACATCGTGCAGGACGCCCGCTACCTGGTCGGCTTCGCGCAGGCGCTGTCGGCAGCCGCGACCCGCGCGGACGGGCCGCAGGACGCGGCGTTCCTGGCTGGCAACGCGCAGGCGGCGCTGGTCGAGGAGCGCCGGCTGCACGCCGGATACGTCGAGGAGTTCGGGCTGACCGAAGCCGACATCGCCGGGGTGCCGACCTCGCCGTCCTGCCTGGCCTACACCTCGTTCCTGCGCGCGAACGCGCTCTCCGAGCCGTACCCGGTGCTGCTCGCGGCGATCTTGCCGTGCTTCTGGGTGTACCAGCACGTGGGCAGCGAGATCCTCGATGCGGTGGGCGACATCGCGGCGCACCCGTACCGGCGGTGGATCGAGACCTACGCCGACGACGAGTTCGCCGAATCTGTGCGCGGCGCCCGGGAACTCACCGACCGGGTCGCCGAAGCCGCCGACGAGCCGACGCGGCAGCGGATGCTCGAAGCGTTCACCCGCGCCAGCGAGTACGAGTGGCTGTTCTGGAACAGCGCGTGGATCCGGGAGGAGTGGCCGACCGCTCGCTGGTTGCCGTGATCTTCCGGTCTCGGGTGGTGCTCGTGACCGGACGCACGTGGTCCCGCTGCTAACGTATCCGGCCGTTCGCGACGATTACCGAACGTCACGTCCGGTCGGACGTGTTCCGGTGTGGGATGTCTTTTCCCACCGCGCAGTCTGGGATTCGGTGGGCCTTGAGCACAGGTTCGTCCATTTTGATCATGATGGCGGGGATGATGGTGCCGATCCTGGCGGCCGCCCCGTTCTACATCGCGGACCGACGGGCCGATTCGGAACAATCCACGCAGGATTCCGACGACTGACGCACCGGCGAGACCGGACCCGGTTGGCAACGGGAAAAACCTCAGCCCGACGGCGGTGGTGGACCGGCAGGCGTACGAGCAGGGTGCTGGTGCGCCAGCCGCCGCGAACCCTGGAGGATCCCGATGTCGCCGACGCCGTCGGTGCGAGTGTCCCGCCGCGGAATCCTGCGCACCGCACTCGTGTCCGGGATCGCCGCAGGCGCGTTCGGGTCCGGGCGCGCCTTCGCGGTCCCGGGCACCGCGGCAGGCGGTGACCTCGCCGATCCGCGCAAGAAGGACATCGCGATGCAGCTCGTGTCCAGCGCGGAGAACTCCTCGTTGGATTGGCGCGCGCAGTTCGGCTACATCGAGGACATCGGCGACGGTCGCGGCTACACCGCCGGAATCATCGGTTTCTGCTCCGGCACCGGCGACATGCTCGAACTCGTCGAGTCCTACACCGGGGCCGAACCGGACAACGCGCTCGCGCCCTATCTGGAGGCGTTACGCGCGGTGAACGGTTCGGATTCGCACGAGGGTCTGGACGGCTACCCGGACGCCTGGGCCACTGCCGCCGAGGACCCCGACTTCCAGCGTGCGCAGGAGTCCGAACGGGACCGCCGGTACTTCGACCCCGCGGTGCGCCGGGCCGAGGAAGACGGGCTGGGTGCGCTCGGGCAGTTCGCCTACTACGACGCGATCGTGATGCACGGACCCGGTGAGTCCTGGCCGTCGTTCGGCGGCATCCGCCGGGCGGCGCTGGAGCAGGCGGTCCCGCCCGCGCGAGGCGGCGACGAGACCGGCTACCTCAGCGCCTTCCTGGACGCCCGGGTCACCGCGATGCGGGAAGAGGACGCGCACAGCGACACCAGCCGGGTCGACACCGCGCAACGAGTCTTCCTCGACGCCGGGAACCTGGCTCTCGACCCACCGCTGAGCTGGCGCGTCTACGGTCAGGAGTTCCGCATCGACGGCTGAGCGGCGGAAGCTCAGTGGCCGTACATCGACCAGGCGAGCTTGGACTTGGCGTCCTGCAGCGCTTTGAGCGTCTCGGCGTCGAATCCGCCTTCGGTCGGCTGCGGCGGGATCGCGAGCCCTTCGCTGATGCCCCAGCCGGAGCCGCGCTCGATCAGCGACCGGTGCTTGTTCGTGTAGTAGCCGGAATTGATCGACACCGCCACGCCGTGCGCTCCGGCCGCGGCGGCCATCAGGTGCATGTGGAACCGGCTGGACAACCACCGCTGCCCGGCCGCCGCGGGCAAGCCGGTCTCCATGATCTCGGAGAAGGCGTAGAACCGCGCCCCCGGCAGGTCGTGCTCGACCAGCGCGAACACCTCCCGGTCCACCCGCGGGATGCCTTCCACGATGCCGACCTGCTCCGGTCGCACGTCCCAGGCGCGCAGCGTGTCCAGCAGGAACCCGGCCAGCGCGGGCACGGTGACGTCCAGCAGGTCCGACTGCAGGCAGACCATCACCTCGCGCAGGTCGTCGGTGCGGTACTGGCCGGGCTCGATGCCGAAGAACATGTCGTCGCCGGTGGCGGTGAGCTGGCCCGCCGAGCTGAGCAGCTCCGCGGACGGCTCGTCGCGCACGTCGATCAGCTCGAACTGGGATGCCAGGTTGCGCAGCAGCGGCCGCGCCTCGTCCGGCACCGGCCACAGCCCTTGGCCGGTCATCACCGCGCGCCCACCGGAGCGGCGCACCGCGGCGACCGCACCGGCCAGCAGCCCGAAGTGCCGCGGCCAGATGCCGTTGATGAACCCGCCGCCGATGACGTGCACCAGGTCTGCGCTCGCGGCGAGTTCGATCCCGGCCACCCAGTGCGGCGCCAGCCCGGGATTGATCATCGCGTGCTGCACGAACGAAGCGACCTCCCACGGCTCGTCGGAAGGCGCTTCCCAGGACAACCGCCACAGCGTGTCGGTGAAGCGGGCGTGCGGGTGCAGGTGCCCGAGCAGCACCTCGCTCGGACCGGGGTTCGGGCAGTCCACCCACACCTCGCTGTGCGGTGCCACCTCGGCCAGGTACTTCAGCCAGGTCGCGGCGATCAGCTCGTCACCGTAGTTCGGGTGCCCGGTCGTGGCGACCAGGTACAGCTTGGGCGGTTGTTCGGGACTGGTCACAAGCTCTCCAGCGTTCGGGGGCGCGACTGCGCGCGGCAGGCGCCGAACCTAGCAACACCGTGCCCGACCCCCGGTCCGGAGGCATCTCCCGGGGCCGTGCGGAGGAACGCGGCAGGGCGTGCGGAGTCCTTCAGCCGTATTGCGTGGCGAAGCCGACCGCGTGCGTGGCCGCCGCCCGACGCAAAAAGCGGCGGCAACGACTCGGTGAGCCGTTGCCGCCGCCGGGGGCCGCTGATCAGTTGCGCTCGTGCAACTGGCTGCGGAGGCGTTCGATGCGGTCCTGGGTGCGGCGGAACTTCGCCGCGTGGTGTTCCTCGAACAGGGAGGTCGGCAGCGTCCCGACCGAGACCCCGATCTCCTGGTCGCTGGGCCGGATCCGGATCACTTCGGCGGAGCGGACCGGCTCGCCCGATTCCCGTTGCGGCTGCTGGTCCGGTTGCGGCTGCTCGGTTTCGGGTCGGTGCGGTGCGGCTTCGGCCGCTTCGGAGGTGTTCTCGGCGGTCTCCTCGCGGGCCGGCGCGGTCTCGCCGGACTCGGCCGCCGGCTTGCCGTCGCCGCCCGCGGCCTCTCCGGCCTGCGCGGAATGTGCCTGCTCCCGGGGCGCCGGACGCATGGCGTGCTTGCCGGTGGGGGCCGAGTCCGCGTCCGTGCGCCGGGCCCGCGCCAGCATCGGCCAGAAGATCAACGATGCCAGCAGGAAGCCGGCGGCGAAAATCATGATGGTGTTCACGAGGTGCTCCGATCAGTAGCGGGGAACGGCGCCGTCGGGTTCGCTGCTTGCCGCGGCCGGGACATCGCCGCCGCCGGTTCCGCCGAAGTCCTGGTCGGTCAGGGCGTCCAGCGGGACCAGGTAGCTCTGCGTGTCGTCGCGCGGCTCGGGCAGCCACACCTGGTGCGGCTCGGCGACGAGCTCCGCGTCGATGACGTCGTCGATCTGCTGCTCGCCGATCTCGTTGGTGGAGGCGCCGACCAGCCTGCCGACGTTCTCCAGCGAGGACAGGATCGCGCTGCGCAGCTCTTCCATCCTGGTCTGCTTGGTGTGCAGGTCCTGCAGGACCTGCAGCCGCAGGTGCTCGCTCTCGGCGTCACGCTTGCCGCATTCCCACCGGGTGCTGGCGAGCAGCTCGTCGGCCTCTTCCTGCGCGGCTTCGATGGTGGCTTTGTACTCGTCCCGGATGGCGTGGCGCATCCGGCGCTCCCGTTCCCGGATGTCGGCGATCTTCTGCTCGTGCTCTTGGCGGATCTGCTTCTGCCGCTCGTCCATCTCGTCGACCAGCCTCGTGCATTCCGCTCGCATGGACTCGGCGGCCTGCTCGGCTTGGCTGATCAGCTGGTGCGCCTCGTACTCCGCGCTGCCGCGCACGGTCCGTGCTTGGCGCTGCGCCTGTTCGCGCAGCGTCTGCACTTCTTCCTCGGCCAGCGTGAGCATGTTCTGCACCCGCTGGGAGGCGTGCGGCAGTCCGGTGTCGGAAGCTTCGATGCGCTGCAGTCGTTGCTGGGTCTCGGCGAGCTCGTGCCGCGCGTCGTCGCAGAGGCGGCGCAGGTCGGAGTTCAGCGCCACCGCTTCGTTGCGGTCGATGCTGACCAGCCGGAGCTGGTCTTCCAGGAGCTCGATGTGCTCGATCACCTGGCGGCGGTTGAAACCCCGGACCTGGATGTCGAATCCGGGACGGAGCGGGACGACGGCTTGTGCGGAGTCCTCCACGTTGGACACTCCTCTCCACAGGCGAGGGTCGACTCGCGGTGGAGAGTAGGTCCGAATTGGACACCGCGCGCGGTGGACACCGGAGATCACCACCTGATCAGGTAGTGCGCAGCGGATTCCCGGGCGCGCTCAGCGGATCTCCGGCGGACTGATCTGGGATTCGCCGATGGCCGAGGGTTGCACGCCCCACTTGCGCAAGATCCGTTGGTATTCCCCGGTTTTGATCAGCTTGTGCACCGCGGCTTGCAGCGCGGGCGCGAGCGGGGAACCGGCGGGCAGCGCGAAACCGACGTCGAGCCTGCGGAATTCGTTGGAGAACCTGATCGCGGGCTGTTGCGCCGCGGCGTAGCGCAGGCCGTTCGTAGTGCTCATGACCGCGTCGGCGCGGCCCTGGGGCAGCTCTGTCCAAAAAGGATGCACACGGGCGAGCGCTGGCCGCGCTGCAGCGCGTCGGGATGGCCGACCGGGCGGATTTCCACCCGAGCCGGCTCTCCGGCGGCCAGCAGCAGCGGGTCGCGATCGCGCGAGCGCTGGCGATGGAACCGAAGGTGCTGCTGTTCGACGAGCCGACCAGCGCGCTGGACCCGCAACTGGTCGGCGAGGTGCTCGACGTCCTCGGCGACCTCGCCGGGGCGGGACTGACCATGATCGTGGTCACGCACGAGATCGGATTCGCCCGGCAGGCCGCGGACTCCGTGGTGTTCCTGGACCAGGGGCTGGTGGTCGAATCGGGTGCCGCGCGCGAAGTCCTCCAACGGCCCGAGCGAAGCCGGACTCGGGAATTCCTTGACCGAGTGCTGTGAAAGCACTTGGGTGGGGCCGCCGAGTTTTGCCCCGCAGCCGCGGGAAAGCACGCAGTGATCGGCGCGATACGGCGCGTGCCGGGCGCGCCCGCGGCCGATCCGCGCGCTTTGGTTAGGCTCGGCTTGCCAAGTCGGGGACGACAGAGGAGTGCGGTGTGACTGAACGGACCGATCCGCGGACCGCGGTGCTGTTGCGGCGCTGGCTGGCCGAGACGCACACGCCGGTCGCCGATGGGCCGCTGAAGGTCACCATCGGGCCGTTGCGGTTCAGCACCGAGATCACCTACCGCTCGCCCACGGGTGCGCACGGCTTCGGTCCGATCCGCGTCGCGGACTCCGGTGCGCTCGCCGAGTCCGCCCTGCTGGCAGCGGCCTGTTCGGCGGACGCGCGCGGGCGCGCCACCGCGGACGCCCCGATCAACGCCGAGAGCAGCGGCACGCTGGTGGACTGGCTGCTGCAGGCCGTCGGCAACGGGGCGGTGGATCCGCTGGCGGGCGACCACGAGGTCGACGTGCTCGCAGACGGTGTGTCCTCGGCCGACGAGGCACGTCGCTGGCTGGCCACGCACGTGGAGGGCACGCTCACCCCCGCATTGCGCAACGTCGACGGAAAGGCCGACCTGGCCGACGTCACCGCGCGCCTGCTCAGCGCCCGGTCGCTGGCCGCGATCGGACGGTTCGGGCTGCGCGGCGTCGCCGACGAGCAGGAGCTGCTGGAGCTGCTGACCGCGGCGCTGACCGCGATCCGCGACACCTACCCGGAGACCGAGCGGATCGTGCGGCACTGGCTCACCAGCACCACGCTCACCGACTTCGCGGTGCTCAACGGGTCCGGGCTGCGCTACCGCAACGGCGACAGGGTCGAGGTGCGGCCGGTGCACCACGAGGTGCCGAACCCGTTGCGCGCCAAGGTGAACGACACCGACGTGCCGGGCGTGCCGATCCCGGAGCTGGGCGAGGGCTGGTCGTTGCGGCCGGTTCGGCTGGACTCCGACGATCCGGCGCTGGTGCACCGCTGGATGAACGCCGAGCACGTGGCGACCAACTGGAACCAGGCGTGGTCGTTGCGCCGCTGGACCGACGAGCTCGGCACCCAGCTGGCCGGTGAGCATTCGATGCCGTGCCTGGTCAGCCGGGACGGCCGGGAGGTCGCTTACGTCGAGCTGTACCGGGTGCTGCGGGACAAGCTTTCGGCCTGCTACCCGTTCGAGCCGAACGACCTGGGCGTGCACATCGCGATCGGGGAGTCCGACGCCGTCGGCCGCGGGCTCGGTTCGTCGCTGCTGGCGGCGGTGGCGCAGGGGTTGCTCGGCGCCGATCAGGACTGCCGCCGGGTGGTCGCCGAGCCGAATGTCCACAATGGAGCTTCGGTGGCTGCGTTCGGCAAGGGCGGGTTCGGTCGCGCTCGCGAAGTCGGTCTGCCCGGCAAGAACTCCGCGCTGATGATCCACCCGCGCTGATCAGCGGCGAGCGCGACCTCCGTCCCATGGGGCCGGTCGAAGTCGGCGCTCGCTCCTCGTGCGCCGGCGATTGGGCCGAATGGAGCAGGTGCTGCGGGCCGCGCCCGCGGGCGTTGCGTCTGCGCAGGACTGAGAGGTAAAGCACGAGCCATACGTTCTGGTGCGCGGAGCGCGGGTGAAATAAGGTTAGCCTTACTTCGTCCGTGTGACCGTGGGGAGAACGATGCCGGAGCTTCCTGGCGCGTCGCTGCCGCTGTCCGCCGCCCAGGCGGGAATCTGGTTCGCGCAAGCGCTCGATGGCGCGAACCCGATCTACAACACCAGCGAGTACGTCGAGATCCACGGCCCGATCGACCCGGAGCTGTTTCGCGCGGCGCTGCGCACCGTCCTCGCCGAGGCGGACGCGCTGCGCCTGCGCGTGATCGACGACGCGGACGCCCCGCAGCAGGTGATCGAGCCGGCCTGGGACCCGCGGCTGCCGGTCGTCGACCTCACCGCCGAGGCCGGCCCGCGGGCGGCCGCGCTGCGCTGGATGCGCGCTGACCTGGCCGAACCGGTCGATCTCACGGTCGGCGGGCCGGACGGGCGGCTGTTCACCGCCGCGCTGTTCAAGCTCACCGACCAGCACTGGTTCTGGTACCAGCGGATTCACCACGTGGCCATCGACGGCTACGGCTTCTCGATCGTCATGCGCCGGGTCGCCGAGGTCTACAGCGCTCTCGCCGCTGGGCAGCCGGTCGGCGCGACCCCGTTCGAGCCGTTGCGCGCGCTGCTGGACGCCGAACGCGAATACCGCGAGTCGGCGAAGTTCGAGCGCGACGCCGAGTTCTGGCGCGAGCACCTCGCCGACGCCCCGGCCCCGGTCGGCCTCGCCAGCCGCAGCGGCCGCACCGCGCACACGTTCCTGCGGCGCAGCGCCGAACTGGACTCCGACGCCGCCGACGCGCTCGGCGCGGCCGCCGCGGACAGCCGCACGATCTGGCCGGATGCGCTGATCGCCGGGTTCGCCGCCTACCTGCACCGGGTCACCGGCGCGCGGGAGGTCGTGCTGGGACTGCCGGTGATGGGGCGGCTCGGCTCCACCGCCTCCCGGGTGCCGGGCATGGTCGTGAACGTGCTGCCGCTGCGGGTCGCGGTCGACCCGGACACCACCCGCGACGAGCTGGTCGGCCGCGTCGCGCGGGAAGTGCGGCAGCTGCGCAAGCACCAGCAGTACCGCGGCGAGGACCTGCGCCGGGACCTGCGGCTGCTGGGCACCGACCGGCCGCTGTTCGGCCCGATGATCAACGTGAAGGCGTTCGACTACGAGCTGAGCTTCGCCGAGCACCCTGCGACGGTGCACAACCTGGCCGCCGGGCCGGTCGACGACCTCACGGTGCTGGTCTACACCGAAGGCACCGGGATGCGGTTCGAGTTCGACGCGAATCCGCAGCTGTACTCCGCGGACGAGCTCGCGGCGCACCAGGACCGGTTCCTGCGCTTCCTGGACCGGTTCGCGCGCACCGGCGGACCCGTCGGGCAGGTGGACCTGCTCACCGCCGAGGAGCGCGAGCTGGTGCTGCGGGAGTACAACGGCGGGCCGGTCGGCGCCGACCGCGGTCCGGCGACGCTGCCCGAACTGTTCGAGGACCAGGTCCGGCGCACGCCCGAGGCGATCGCGCTGACCTGGGGCGACGAGCAGATCAGCTATACCGAGCTGGATTCCAGGGCGAACCGGCTGGCGCACTGCCTCATCGACCACGGCATCGGGCCGGAGCAGCTGGTGGCGCTGGCCCTGCCGCGTTCGGCCGAGTTGGTGGTCGCGGTGCTGGCGGTGCTGAAGTCCGGTGCGGCGTACCTGCCGCTGGACCCGGGCAATCCGGCGAGCCGGATCGCCTACATCGTCGCGGATTCCCAGCCGTCGATGCTGATCAGCGACTCGGCGCAGCACGGCGACCTGCCGATCCCGCGCCTGCTGCTGGACGATCCGGCGGCCGTGCGGGAGATCGGCGAGCACTCGCAGCGCGACCCGCGCGGTGGTGAGCGGGGGCCGCTGACGGCGGACCACGCCGCCTACGTGATTTACACCTCCGGCTCGACCGGCAAGCCGAAGGGCGTGGTGATCCCGCACCACAACGTGGTCCGGCTGTTCAGCGCCACCGAGCCGTGGTTCGGCTTCGGCACCGAGGACGTGTGGACGCTGTTCCACTCGTATTCCTTCGACTTCTCGGTGTGGGAGCTGTGGGGCGCGCTGCTGCACGGCGGGCGGCTCGTCGTGGTGCCGCACGAGGTCAGCCGGTCGCCGGAGGAGTTCCGCCGGCTGCTGGTGCGCGAGCGGGTCACCGTGCTCAACCAGACTCCTTCGGCGTTCTACCAGCTCATCGAGGCCGATCGGGAATTCCCGGAGTCCGCCGGGCGGTTGGCGCTGCGGCGCGTGGTGTTCGGCGGGGAAGCGCTCGATCTGTCCAGATTGGACGATTGGTACGCGCGGCACGCCGACGACGCGCCGAAGCTGATCAACATGTACGGGATCACCGAGACCACCGTGCACGTGTCCTACCTGGAGCTCGATCGCGAGCTGGTGTCCCGCCGGGACGGCAGCCTCATCGGGCGCGGCATCCCCGACCTGCGGGTCTACCTGCTGGACGAGAACCTGCAACCGGTCCCGCCCGGCGTGGTCGGGGAGCTCTACATCGCGGGCGCGGGGCTGGCGCGCGGCTACCTGGGTCGGCGTGGGCTGACCTCGTCCCGGTTCGTCGCCGATCCGTTCGGCACGCCGGGAACGCGGATGTACCGGTCCGGGGATTTGGCCCGGTGGCGCGGAAACGGGCTGCTGGAGTTCGTCGGGCGCGCCGATCACCAGGTGAAGGTTCGCGGTTTCCGCATCGAGCTCGGCGAGATCGAGGCGCGGCTGGCCGCGCAACCGCGCGTCTCGCAGGCGGCGGTGCTCACCCGCGAGGACCAGCCGGGAGACGTGCGGCTGGTCGGCTACGCGGTTTCGCAGGCCGAGCCCGCCGAGCTGCGCGCGGCGCTGGCGGCCGAACTGCCGGACTACATGATTCCGTCCACAGTGGTCATAGTCGACGAGTTCCCGTTGACGCCCAACGGAAAGCTCGACACCGATGCGCTGCCCGCGCCGGACTTCAGCGCGAACGCCGCCGGGCGGGCGCCGCGCGACCAGGTGGAGACCGCGCTGTGCCGGCTCTACGGCGAAGTCCTCGGCGTGGACGAGGTGGGCATCGACGACGGCTTCTTCGAGCTGGGCGGGCATTCGCTGCTCGCGACTAGGCTGCTGGCGCGGGTGCGCGCGGAACTCGGCGTCGAAGTCGCCATCCGCACGCTGTTCGACCACCCTTCGGTGGCCGGGTTGGCGAGCCGGCTCGGTCCGGGCGTGCGCGGCCGGCCGGAGCTGCGGCCGCTGCCGCGCCCGGACGAGGTGCCGCTTTCCTTTGCGCAGCAACGGCTTTGGTTCCTGCACCGGCTGGAAGGTCCCAGCGCGACCTACAACCTGCCGATCACGCTGCGGTTGTCCGGCGACCTCGACGTGCCCGCGCTGCGCGCCGCGCTCGGGGACGTGGTCGGGCGGCACGAGAGCCTGCGCACCGTCTTCCCGGACCGGCAGGGGCAGCCGCGGCAGCGCGTGCTGGAGCCGTCCCGGCCGGCGTTGACCTACGTGCGCACGACCGAGTCCGCATTGGACGAGGAACTGGCCGCGGCCGCCCGGTACGGTTTCGACCTCGCGCAGGAACCGCCGCTGCGCACCGTGCTGTTCCAGACGTCCGCGAACGAGCACGTGCTGCTGGTGCTGCTGCACCACATCGCCACCGACGAGTGGTCCATGGCTCCGCTGCTGCGCGACCTGGCCACCGCCTACTCCGCGCGCAGCATGAGCGCCGAGCCGGACTGGAAACCGCTGCCGGTCCAGTACGCGGATTACACGCTGTGGCAACGGGAACTGCTCGGCGACGAGCAGGACGACAACAGCCTCGCCGCCCGCGAGCTGGCGTTCTGGATCGACGAGCTGGCGGGCCTGCCGGACGAGCTCGAGCTGCCCGCCGACCACCCGCGCCCGGCCGTGCCGAGCCATCGCGGCGGCGCGATCCGGTTCGGTTTCGACGCGGAGCTGCACAGTGACCTGCGGGCGCTGGCCGCCGAGCACCAGGCGAGCCTGTTCATGGTGCTGCAAGCCGGGCTGGCCGCGCTGTTGACCAGGCTCGGCGCGGGAACCGACATCCCGATCGGCTCACCGGTGGCCGGGCGCGGAGACGACCGGCTGGACGAACTGGTCGGGTTCTTCGTCAACAGCCTGGTGCTGCGCACCGGAACCGGCGGCGATCCGACGTTCGCCGAGCTGGTCCAGCGGGTGCGGCGCACCGACCTGGCCGCCTACGACCACGCCGAGCTGCCGTTCGAGCGGCTGGCCGAAGTGCTCAACCCGTCCCGCTCGCTGGCCAGGCACCCGCTGTTCCAGGTGATGCTGGCGTACTGGGGCGAGGCGGACGCGGTGCACGCCGGCTTCCCCGGACTGAAGTCCGATGTGGACACCGTGGACGCGGGTGCGGCGAAGTTCGACCTGGCGCTGAGCCTGCGTGCGGCAGGCGGCGGCGTGGAAGGCGTCGCGCAGTTCAGCACCGACCTGTTCGACGCGGGCACGGTCGAGGACCTCACCGACCGGCTGGTGCGGCTGCTGACCGACGCGGTTTCCCGGCCGGACGCGCCGATCAGCCGGCTCGCGGTGCTCGACGACGAGGAGCGGCAGCGGATCTTCTCCTGGGGTGACGCGGTCGCCGCGCAGGACGTCGACCCCGCCACCTTCCCGGACCTGCTGGACGCGCGGGCAAGGGCGAACCCGGACAAGCCGGCGCTGGTCTTCGAGGGCACCGAACTCAGCTACGCGGAACTGGGCGCACGCGTGAACGCGTTGGCACACCTGCTGATCGAGCGCGGTGCCGGTCCCGGCCGGATCGTCGGGGTGATGCTGCCGCGCTCACCCGAGCTGATCGTGGGGCTGCTGGCGGTGATGGCCTCCGGTGCCGCGTACCTGGCGCTGGACCCGGATTATCCCGAAGACCGGTTGCAGCACATGATCGACGATGCCGGGCCGGACCAGGTGCTCGCGCTGTCCAAGAACCGGCCGCGGAACGCGCGGACGCTGCTGCTCGACGACGACGGGACGCGCGCGGCGCTGCGCAGCGCACCGGTCGCCGCACCGCCACGGAAATCCACTGTGGACGACCCGGCGTACGTCATCTACACCTCCGGCTCCACCGGCAGACCCAAGGGCGTCGTGGTGCCGCACCGCGGTGTCGCCGGACTGCTGGCCACGCAGGCGCAGCGGGTCGGCATCACCGAGAGCAGCCGGGTGCTGCAGTTCGCCTCGCCGAGCTTCGACGTGGCGTTCTGGGAGATGTGCATGGGGCTGCTCTCCGGCGGCACGCTCGTCGTCGCGCCCGCGGACCGGCGGGTGCCTGGCGCGCCGCTGGTCGACTACGCCACCGAGCACGGCGTCACGCACCTGGCCATCGGGCCGTCGGTGATGGGCATGTTCCCGCCCGGCGTGGACCTGCCGCCGGACGCGACCTTGTTGTGCGGGGCCGAGAAGGTGCCCTCCGACCTGGTCCAGCGCTGGGCGCGCGGGCGGCGGATGCTGAACTGCTACGGCCCGACCGAGGCCACCGTCAACTCCACGCTGTGGTTGTGCGAACCCGACGCGGGCACGTCCGTGCCGATCGGCCTGCCCGACCCGGGAACCCGGCTGTACGTGCTGGACGAGGCGCTGCAGCCGGTGCCGCCGGGGGTCGTCGGCGAGCTGTACGTGGGCGGCACCGGGCTCGCGCACGGCTACCTGAACCGGCACGGGCTCACCGCCGAACGCTTCGTCGCCGACCCGCACGGCGAACCCGGCTCGCGGATGTACCGCACCGGCGACCTGGTGCGCTGGCGCGATGACGGGGCGCTGGACTTCGCCGGGCGGGCCGACGACCAGGTCAAGATCCGCGGATTCCGGATCGAACCGGGCGAGGTGGAGGCGGCGCTGACCCGCCATCCCGCGGTGTCCCAGGTCGCCGCGGTGGTGCGCGAGGACCGGCCCGGCGACAAGCGGCTGGTCGGCTACGTCGTCGCGCGCCAGGACGTCAGCCAAGCCGAACTCCGCGCGCACGCGGCGGAATCGCTGCCGGACTACATGGTCCCGGCGGCGATCGTGTTCCTCGGCGAACTGCCGCTGATGCCGAACGGGAAGCTGGACCGGGGCGCGCTGCCCGAGCCGGACCTGGCCGCATCCGTGGGCGACGCGGTACCGCGCGATCCGACCGAAGAGATCCTGTGCGAACTGTTCGCCGAAGTGCTGGAACTGCCGCGGGTCGGCGTGCACGACGGCTTCTTCGACCTCGGCGGGCACTCGCTACTGGCCGCGAAGCTGATCGCGCGCATCGATGAGGCGCTGGGCGTGCAGCTCAACGTCGGCAGCCTGTTCGCGGCACCGTCGGTGTCGGGCCTGAGCTCCCGGATGCGCACCGGCGGCAAGGGCGACGCGCTCGGCATCCTGCTGCCGCTGCGCACCGAAGGCGACAAGGAACCGCTGTTCTGCGTGCACCCGGCGGCCGGTCTGGCGTGGCCGTTCTCCGGGCTGATGAAGCACATCGATCCGCGCCGCCCGCTGTACGGCCTGCAGTCGCGCGGTCTGGACGAACCGGCGCCGGTGATCGCGAACCTGCACGATCTGGCCGCCGAATACCTCGAGCACATCCGCTCGGTGCAGCCGCACGGGCCGTACCACTTCCTGGGCTGGTCGTTCGGCGGCGTGATCGCGCACGAGATGGGGACCCAGTTGCAGGCCCAGGGCGAGGAGGTCCGGTTCCTCGCGATGCTCGACTCCTACCCGAAGGACGTGTGGGACGAGCTGCCCACCGAGGAGGAAGCGCTCAAGGCGCTGCTCTACATGGCCGGCTACGACCTCGCCGAGCTGCGTGCTGATGGGATGGGCATAGACCAGCTGCGCCGCGAGCACGTGATGGAGATCCTGTCCGCGGAGGGCAGTGCGCTGGCCAACCTCGAAGAGCACACGGTCGAAGCCATCATCGACAACTTCGCCAACTGCGCGGTGCTGGAGAACGAGGCCGAGCACGAGATCTACCGCGGTGACGTGCTGTTCTTCACCGCCACCGTGAATCCGGCGAAGGAGTCGCTGACCGCCCGGATGTGGGAGTCCTACGTGGACGGTGCGGTGGAGAACCACGACATCGCCTGCGAGCACAAGGACATGACCCAGCCGGGTCCGCTCGCCGAGATCGCCGAGGTGGTGCAGCGGCGGCTGACCGATTCGGAGCGGCTGGCCGACCCGGAGCGGCTGGCCGACTCGGAACCGCCCGCCGCGCCGCCGCAGACCGATCCCGCCGGGCCGCAGCAAGGCGGCAGCACTGCCTCGCCGCAGCACGGCGGCAACCCCGTCTCGCCGCGGCAACGCAACAACACCGCGTCGCAGCGGCAAGGCGGCGACCCCGCCCGGCCGCAGCGCAACGACCGTCCCGCCGCGCCGCAGCAAGACGCAGCAACGCCGCCGCAGCCAAGGAGTCCGCGCTGATGACCAACCCGTTCGACGACCCCGACGGAACCTTCTACGCCCTGGTCAACGACGAGGACCAGTACTCGCTGTGGCCCGCCCGCATCGAGATCCCGGCGGGCTGGTCGATCGCGCACGGACCGGCGCCCAGACCCGAATGCCTCGAACACATCGAGGTGCATTGGACCGACATCCGCCCAGCCCGCAACGGCGCGTGAACCAGGACCGGCAGTGCGCTTGAACGACCCGAAGATCGCGGTGTGCGTCGTCTACGTCGCCGCGATGTTCATGAACGGCATGGACGCCACCATCGTCAACGTGGCGTTGCCCGCGATCGGCGACGAGTTCGCCGTGGCGCCGAGCGCGACCAGCGCGATCAACGTGGGCTACCTCGTCAGCCTCGCGGTGTGCATTCCGATGTCCGGGTGGCTGGGGGACCGGTTCGGCACGAAGAAGGTCTTCCTCGGCGCGTTCGGCGCGTTCGTGCTGGCCTCCGCGCTGTGCGGGGCGGCGCAGGACCTCACCCAGCTCACCGCGGCCCGCGTGCTGCAAGGCGCGGGCGGCGGGGTGCTGAGCCCGGTCGCGCTGACCATGCTGTTCCGCGCCTACCCGCCGCAGGAGCGGATCCGGTTGTCCGGCGTGCTCGTGATCCCGACCGCGATCGCGCCCGCGCTGGGGCCGGTGCTCGGCGGGTTGTTCGTGGAGCACTTGACCTGGCGGTGGGGCTTCTTCGTGAACGTGCCGGTCGGGGTGCTGGCGCTGATCTACGGCGCGGTCAAGCTGACCGAGCACGTGGAGTCGGTGCACAAGCGGTTCGACGTGCTCGGGTTCGCGCTGGCCGCGCCGGGCCTGGGGCTGCTGATGTACGCGCTGGACACGGTTTCCGCGCACGGTTTCACCTCGCCGCAATTCCTGGCCTGCGGCGTGGCCGGGCTGGTCTGCCTGCTGGTGCTGGTCCTGGCGCAGCTGCGCACCCGGCAACCGATGCTGGACGTGCGGCTGTTCGCCGACGCGTCGTTCCGCCGGGCGAGCCTGATCCTGGCGTTCTGCGTGGCCGGGTTCCTCGGCACGCTCTACGGCTTCACGTTGATGTACCAGTCCGGGATGGGTGCTTCGGCGCAGGAGACCGGGCTGGTCACGTTGCCGAAGGCGATCGGGCTGATGCTGGCTTCGCGGGCGGTGACCTGGGCGCACCCGAAGCTGGGGCCGCGGGTGCTGATCGCGCTGGCGATGCTCGGTGCCGCGGTGTCGTTCGCGGCGATGAACCTGGTGACCGGGCCGGTCTCGGCCTCGGTCGTGCAGTTCACCTCGGGTTTCTTCGTCGGGGCCGGTTCGATCGAACTCCAGGTGGTCGCGTTCGCCACGATCAGCGCGACCGCCACCGGCGGGGCTTCCACGTTGTTCAACGTGCAGCGCCAGGTCGGTTCGGCGCTGGGTGTGGCGGTGACCGCCGGGGTGCTGGCGATCGGCGGCGCAGGTGCGCACGGGTCGCTGGGCCCATACCATGCCGCGATGCTGGTGTCGGCGGGGTTTGCGCTGGTCGGAGTGCTGATCGCGCTGCGCATCAAGACCCCGTCCGAGCCGCGGTCCGACGCCGTGACCGGAGCCGGTTCGGGCAGCGGCGCGGGCCCGGTGCCCGCTGGCCGCAACTGATCGGCGCCACCCGGATGTGCGGCGAGGCGAGATCTGGCCCACCGGGGGGAGACATCATCGAAATCTGTAGTTAGGCTAGCCTTAACTAATTGATCCTTCTGGGAACGGTGAGGAAGGAACGCCAGGTCAGATGACGACAGCGGACCGAGCCCGACGCGGCGGCCACCCGCGTCCGCCCACCCGCACGCTGGAAGTGCTGCGGACCGCGGACCTGACGCCGTCGATGCGGCGGATCACCCTCGGCGGCGACGAGATCGCCGGGTTCCGGGACGAGCACACCGGCCCGAACATCAAGGTGTTCGTCCCCCAGCGCGGTCAGCGGCGGCCGGTCCTGCCCGTCTTCGACCACGACGCCGGTAGGCACGTCTGGCCCGAGGCGCACGAGCGCCCGACCATGCGCACCTACACGGTCCGCCGCTACGACGAGGCGCGCGGCGAGCTCGACGTCGATTTCGTGATGCACGGCGAGCACGGCGTGGCCTCCTCCTGGGCGCGCGGAGCCGCCCCGGGCGACTACCTCGGCGTGCAGGGCCCCGGCGGCCGGACGCCGCGCGCGGCCGACTGGTACCTGCTGATCGGCGACGAGACCGCGCTGCCAGCCATTTCGGCGATCATCGAGGGGCTGCCGCTGACCGCCAGCGGCGAGGCGTTCCTGGAGGTCTCCGACAGCGCCGAGCAGCAGCACATCGAATGCCCGCCGAACCTCAACCTGAACTGGCTGCACCGCGACGGCGTGCCCGCGGGCCGCTCGACCAAGCTCGGCGATGCCGTCCGCGAGCTGGACATCCCGCCGCAGCGGGACGTTTCCGCGTGGGTCTCCGGTGAATCCGGGGTGGTCCGCGGCATCCGCAGGCACCTGCGCCGGGACCGCGGGCTCGACGCCGCATCGGTGCTGGCGATCGGCTACTGGAAAGCCGGAATGGTGGAAACCGATTACCACGACCAGTACAACCACGACCGCGACTGAACGGTCTGCGGACCACTCCGTGCCCGCGCGCGAAACCCGCCGGGTACCGGCGAAGGGACAACCGTGTCAACGGCTTCGATCCACTTACAAGGCCCGGTCCACGACGTGCTGGGCGTCGGTTTCGGCCCGTCCAACCTGGCGCTGGCCGTCGCGGTCGAGGAGCACAACCGCCGGTGCGCCGAGCAGGAGCAGCTGACCGCAGGCTTCGTGGAACGCCAGCCGCGGTTCGGCTGGCACCGCGGGATGCTCATCGAGGGCACCACGATGCAGGTCTCGTTCCTCAAGGACCTGGTCACGATGCGGGAGCCGGCCAGCGACTTCTCGTTCCTGTCCTACCTGCACGGCAAGGACCGGCTGGTCGACTTCATCAACCACAAGACGATGTTCCCCACCCGCGTCGAATACCACGACTACCTGGAGTGGGCCGCGGGCAGGCTCGAGCACCTGGTGCAGTACGACGCCGAAGTCATCGACGTGCGGCCGGTGCAGCAGGGCGAGCTGTTCGAGGTGCTGGTGCGGCACGGTTCCGGGCAGGTCATCGCGCGGCGGGCGCGCAACGTCGTGGTCGCGGTCGGGCTGGAGGCTAACCTGCCGCCCGGCGCGGAACGCGGCGACCGGGTCTGGCACAACCTCGAACTGCTGCACCGCATCGGCGAACTGGAGGGCGCCGATCCGAAGCGGTTCACCATCGTCGGCGCCGGGCAGAGCGCCGCCGAGGTCACCGATTACCTGCACCGCACTTTCACCGGCGCCGAGGTCTGCTCGGTGTTCGGCCGCTACGGGCACACACCTGCCGATGACAGCCCGTTCGCGAACCGGATCTTCGACCCGGAGGCGGTGGACCACTTCTACAGCTCGCCGACCGGGGTGAAGCAGCTGCTGATGGACTACCACCGGAACACGAACTACTCGGTGGTGGACCTGGAGCTGATCGAGCAGCTCTACGCCCGCGTCTACCAGGAGAAGGTGCAGGGCAAGGAACGGCTGCGGATGCTGAACGCCTCGCGCGTCGTGGACGTCGAGGAAGGCGCGGACGGCGTCGCGGTCACCGTGGAGTTCATGCCCACCGGCGAGCGGATGGTGCTGGACTCGGACGTGCTGGTGTACGCGACCGGCTGCCTGCCGGGCGATCCGGGGCGGGCGCTCGGGCGTACTTGGGACGAGTGCCTGCGCGACGCCGAGGGCCAGGTGCAGGTGGACCGCGACTACCGGGTGCGGACTTCGGACGAGGTGCGCGGCGGGATCTACCTGCAAGGCGGGACCGAGCACACGCACGGGATCACTTCGTCGCTGCTGTCCAACGGCGCGGTCCGCGCGGGCGACATCCGCGATTCGATCCTGCGCCACCGCAACGCGCCGCGTTCCGCGCCGCGGCGGGACTACGCCCTGTCCGGCGATCCCTGCTGATCGCTCGCGGAGCTGATCACTTGCGGGGCTGATCGCGTTGCGCTGGCTCAGCTGCCCGGGATCGGTGCGTGCGCGCGGAGGAAATCGAGCATCGTCGAGCGGCTGAAGGCTGCGCCGATCCCCCCGGCGTCGAAGGCGTGGTAGCCGAACGGGAACTCCCGATAGGTGACCGCGTTCCCATTCCCGCGCAGGCGATCGGCGACGGCGCTGACCCGCTCCGGCAGGATGAGGTGGTCGTTGCCGCCGGTCACCAGCAGCGTCGGCATCAGCCCTGGCCGCACCCGCTCGATCGGGGAGGCGTAGGCATAGCGCTGCGGGTACTCGGCCGGTCCGCCGCCGAGGTAGGCGCGCGCGACGCGCCGGGCGTAGCCGTAGAGCCCGTCGTCCTGCCAGTTGCCCACCAGGTCGGCGGCCGGGTAGAACCCGGCGACCGCGAGCGGCGGTGCCGGTGGCGGACCGCCGCAGCTGCTGGGCACCTCGCCCGAGCCGTAGGCGGCGTTGAGCGACAGGCTGCCGCCCGCGGACGCGCCGGAGAGCACCAGCCTGCCGGGGTCGATCCCGAGTCCCCGCCCGTGCTCGGTCAGCCACGACATCGCGCACACCACGTCGCTGCTGGCGTCCCGCCAGCGCACCGGCGGTGCCAGCCGGTAGTCGATGGAGATCACCGGGTAGCCGTGATCGGCCAGGTAGCGGAAGATGCCACGTTGTTCGTCGCGGTTGCCGCCGACGAACCCGCCGCCGTGGATCCAGACCACGGCAGGCCGTGCAGCGCCGGAATCGTTGCGCGGCAACCAGATTCCGGCGCGCAACGGCTCACCCTGCACGGTGCCGAAGGTGACCGTCCGATCCGGCGGGGGCATGGGCCTGCCGCCCTGCACGACGTCCGCGAATCCGACGTCCGCACCGTGCGAATGCGCGTAGCCGAGTTGCGCGCCGAGCACCGCCAGCGCCCCGAGCAGCGTGATCGAGCCGGTGGCCAGGCCGCAGATCGCGCTGCGGCGGGCCTGCGACCGCCACGCCATCCAGCTCAGCAGCACGACCAGCAGGCCGGTCAGCGCGAACTCGAACGGCCGCCGCCCGACGACCGACCCGAACGAGCCGACCACCGGTAGCGCCGGGATTAGGGCGCCGAGCACGAGCACCGCGACGACGATCGAGGCGGCGACACCGAGTGCGCCGAACGCGCCGCGCAGCCTGCCGCCGCGATCGCCCGGTCTCAGCTTCGAGGACATGCCGTGCTCCGTTCGAGGCCGGGACTTAGGGGCACTTTCGGGATGATTTGCGCAGCGGTGCCGGTAGCGGAACCTCAGCGACTTCCTCGCCGCCCCTTGCCGGTGTGACCGCGATTTCTGACGTAGCACCCTACGCGGCGAAATCGCTGTCCTCGCGAGGAAGCCGCTGCGAACCCGCGGCGGTGCCGGTTGCTCGCATGGTCGGCCGCTCAGCGGCTCCGCCGCTGACAAGACAATGACCAAAAATCACACTGAAACGACCCCTTGAAGTCAGGGGAGCGCTGATCTCCGACAAGCCCTGTGTGATCACTGGCACAGTCCGGTGCCGGGAACAAATCCGGGAAAAGGAGCGGTTGGAACCGGCGATGAGCACCTCGGCGAACTCCGACCGCGCACCGGCCAACGGCTCCGGCGCACCCGACGAGCCGGACCCGATCCGCGGGCGCGCGCACGGACGTTCGGCCGTTCCGCTTTCGATCCTCGACCTCGCGCCGGTCGGCGCGGCGACCACGCCGGGCGATGCGCTGGCGACCACGACCGAACTCGCCAAGTCCGCCGAGAGCTGGGGATTCCACCGGCTGTGGGTGGCCGAGCACCACGGGATGCCCGGCATCGCCAGCTCCTCCCCGTCGGTCGTGATCGCGCACTTGGCTTCGGCGACCAGCACGCTGCGGCTCGGTTCCGGCGGCGTGATGCTGCCCAACCACGCGCCGCTGGTCGTCGCCGAGCAGTTCGGCACCCTCCAAGCGCTCCACCCTGGCCGCATCGACCTGGGCATCGGGCGCGCACCCGGCACCGACCAGGGCACCGCCCGCGCACTGCGCCGCACCAGCGGGCCGCTGTCGGCGGACGACTTCCCGCAGCAGCTCGGGGAGCTGATGGCGTTCATGGGCGACGGTTTCCCCGCCGATCACCCCTACGTGGAGGTGCAGTCGGTGCCGCACGGCCAGGCGCCGCCGGTGTGGCTGCTGGGTTCCAGCGGGTTCAGCGCGCAGGTCGCCGGAGCGCTCGGCTTGCCGTTCGCGTTCGCGCACCACTTCAGCGCCCGCAACACGATCCCGGCGATGGAGCTCTACCGCGAGTCCTTCCAGCCCTCGGCGGTGCTGGACGAGCCGTACGCGCTGATCGGCGTGCAGACCATCGCCGCGGACACCGACGAGGAAGCGCTGGACCTGACCCGGCCGATCGCGCTGAACATGCTCCGGCTGCGCCGCGGCAGCCCCGGCCCGATCCCGAGTCCCGAGGAAGCGCGCGAATACCCGTACTCCGAGGTGGAGCAAAGCTTCGTGGACAGCTGGCTGGCCGACGCCGTCTACGGCTCGCCGCAGCGCGTGCGCACCGAACTGGAGGAGCTGCGCGAACGCACCGGGGCGAACGAGCTCATGCTCACCGCGAACATGTACGACCGGGAGTCCAAGCTGCACTCCTACGAGTTGATCGCCCGCGAATACGGGCTGCCCGGCGTGGCCTGAACAGCGCCTCGAGCTGCGCAGCGTGGTCGGCGCCACTATCCCACCAGGTCACGCGCAGGCGTGGGAAAGCTGTGGCGTACGGTCGGACTGCTCGAAACGAAGCTGGCGAGCCGGCGGCGGGATTGAGGGGTCTGTGGTGAAGCCTGGCGTGCTGGTCGCGTACCGGGTCATGGCGTACGTGACCGCGGTGCTGCTGATCTTGCTGTGCGCGACGATGGTGCTGAAGTACCTGTGGCCGGAGGGGTCGGCGACCCAGCTCTTCGGTGACACCTGGACCACGACCATCGGTATCGGCCACGGCTACCTCTACATCATCTACTTGTTCGTCGCGCTGGTGACCACGGTGCAGCTGCGGATTCCCTACGGGCGGATGCTGCTGGTGCTGCTGGCCGGCACCATCCCGTTCGGCGCGTTCTTCGCCGAGCGCAAAGTGGTGCTGTGGCACCGGTTGCGCACCAGCGGTGAGCCGCTTCCGTTCGAGCGATCGAGCAGCGCGGCGGCTGCATCGGGGTCGACGAACTCATGACCTCAGTTCCCGAACGAGTCACCGACGAACCCACCACCTCCGCGGAGCCGAAGCGGCGCGGCGTGCTGGCGGCGTACCTGGCGCTGACCAAGCCGCGGGTCATCGAGCTGCTGCTGGTGACCACCATCCCGGCGATGTTCCTGGCCGAGCGCGGCATTCCCTCGCCGTGGCTGGTGCTGGTCACGCTGGCGGGCGGTGCCATGTCCGCGGGCAGCGCGAACGCGCTGAACTGCGTGGCCGACTCGGACATCGACGCGGTCATGCACCGCACCCGCAGCCGCCCGCTGGTCAGCTACGAGGTGCCGCGCAAGCACGCGCTGATCTTCGGGATCGTGCTGGGCGCTGCGTCGTTCGGCATCCTCGCGCTGGGCGCGAACCTGCTGGCCGCGGTGCTGTCGCTGGCGGCGATCCTGTTCTACGTCTTCGTCTACACGCTGGTGCTCAAGCGCCGCACCTCGCAGAACATCGTGTGGGGCGGGGCAGCGGGCTGCATGCCCGTGGTGATCGGCTGGGCCGCGGTGGCGGGCAAGGTCGAGTGGCCCGCGCTGGTGATGTTCGGGGTGGTGTTCCTGTGGACACCGCCGCACTTCTGGTCGCTGGCGATGAAGTACCGCGACGACTACGCCAGCGCCGGGGTGCCGATGCTGCCGGTGGTGGCCACCCCGCGGCAGGTCTCGGCGCGGATCTTGGTCTACAGCTACGCCACGGTGGCCTGCACGCTGCTGCTGGTGCCCGCGACGAGCTGGATCTACGTCGCTTTCGCGGTGCTGGCGGGTACGGCGTTCCTGGTCGTGGCGCAGCGGCTGCACGGCGCGGTGCGGCGCAACGGGGTCGCCAATCCGATGGCGCTGTTCCACCTGTCGAACTCGTACCTGACGGTGCTTTCGGTGGCCATCGCGGTGGATGCGGCGGTCGGCCTGCCCAGCTTGGGCTGAGGCGCCCGATCACAGGTCGAGATGGCGTCGCAGCGCGGCGTCGAGTGCTTCGAGTGATTTGCGGGGCAGCGCGCCTATCCGGCTCCGGATCCGCGTGAAGGAGACCGCGCGCAGTTGTTCGGCCTGGGATTTGGAGTCGTTGTCCAGACCGCACTCGGTCGCCCTTAGCAGCACTTGGAACGGCAGCACGCGGGAGATGTTCGAGGTCACTGGAACCACGGTGACGACCCCGCGGCCGAGCCGCTGGATGCTGCGGTTCGCGGCGTCGTGCTCACGACGACAGCGGGAAGGGTCTTGTTCGCTTCCGAGGCTCCAGCTCGCCCCAGAAGATCTCACCGCGCCGCTTCGCTGATTCCGTCGGCGGTCGTGGAGTCCCAGATCCCGGTATCGCCGGACTCGTCCCACTCCTGCCATGCCGCTGCGTAA
The DNA here is from genome assembly GCF_037023755.1 of Saccharopolyspora sp. SCSIO 74807. NCBI lineage: Bacteria > Bacillati > Actinomycetota > Actinomycetes > Pseudonocardiales > Pseudonocardiaceae > Saccharopolyspora > Saccharopolyspora sp. SCSIO 74807. The sequence goes on from NZ_CP146100.1 coordinate 2,985,115, forward strand.
GCGTCTTCCAGGTCGGCGCTACGCAGTAGTTCGACGAGCTGGTGGAGCACCGCGGATCGGGAGTTGACGCCAGCCTGTTCGGCGTAGGAGCCGATGAACGCGACATCGTCCTCCGACAAGCTCGCACTCACCTTCATACTTGTGACGCTACTGGCTTTGCCACCGATTTCGCACCGTATTGAGCAATGCGGCCAGCAGCACTGCGCCCCATGTGACGATCAGCGCCGTGCCCAGTCCGGCGAGGTAGTCGCCGTCGACCAGGCCGGGGTTGTGGTTCGTGGCGTACGCGCGCCACAGGAACGGCACGGCGATCGCCACCAGCACGGCGCTCACGACCAGCCCGGCGGCGACCGGAGCCCGCAGCGGGCTCGGCAGCAGCCTGGACAGCGCCCACCCGGCCGCCGCTGCCACCGGCATCAGCAACAGGTCGGTGAGCACCGGACCCGCTAGCAGCCATCCGGCCGTAGCGGTCGTGATCGACGGCTCGGCGAGCAACTGGTCGTACAGGAACCACCCGCCCCAACCGATCATCGTCAGCCCACCGAGGGCGAGGACGACTCGCAACACGACGATCACAGGACCTCCACTCGCCGCAGCCACTTCGTCTGCATCACGCCCGGCCGGTTGGGAGCGATCAAGCGGCACGGGAAGCCGTGATCGGGGTGCAGCGGTTCGCCGCCGAGCCGCAACGCCAGCAATGTCAGCGGGTCGGCGGCGTGCGTAGGCGCGACCACGCTCGACGAGTACGGCCCGGCGGCTTCCAGCGACGACACGCGCACCTGCGCGTCCGCGGGGGCGCCGACCGCGCGCAGCACGTCGGCGAGCCGCACTCCGCTCCAGACCGCCTGCTGGCTCCAGCCCTCCACGCAAGCGATCGGCAGCTCTGCCGTGAACTGCGTAAATGACTCCAGTTCAGGGAGGCTGAAGGTACGCACCCCGCGCGGGCCGCGGACTTCCAGCCGCCAGCCGGTGTCCTGCGCGGAGTCGAGCACCCCGGCCGCGGCGGCGGTCCGGTTCACCGGCAGGCCCTGCGCTCCGAGCCGGGAGCGAGTGCCCAGCACCGCCACCTCGCGTAACCAGGGCACCGTCATCCCCGCGGTGACCGTGACCGCGGTGCCGACCGACAGCGCTGTCACCCCCAGAAAGCCCCTCCGGCTCACGAGCCGGCCCGGGCCGCGTTGCGCGGCGGGCTCGCGCGGCTCGCCCAGCGCCCGCCGGAACACCGGGATCTTCACCGCCGCGTGCAGCAGCAGCGACCCCACGGCGATCCAGCCCACGGCGAAGTGCACCTGCGGGAAGTAGAAGTTCCACGGGTAGTTCTGCGCGATGTTGAACAGGCCGGTCAGCAGCTCGAACGAAGCCGAAGTCACCAGCACCAGCAGCGACAGCCGCTCCAGCAGGTGCGGCAGCGAACGCACCACCGGGCGCTCGAACAACTTCGGCGCCACGCTCCACAGCTTCGCGGCCAGCAGCGGGATCGCCGCGATTCCGCTGATCACGTGCACGCCCTGGGTGACGCGGTATAGGTTGACCGGCCGCGACGGCCAGTGGAACCAGCCCGGCGGGTGCTGGATCCCGTGGCTGATCAGGCCGGTGATCATGCACAGGCCGAAGGTCACCGCCAGCCACATCCCCAGGTGGCCCGCGGTGACCGGTTCCCGTCCCGCTCTCGTCATGGCACCTTCCGCGATATCGGCCCGGCAGTTTCGGGCTCTCCTGGTTGTTCGGAGACCTCGCGGATGGCGATTGCGACAGAACGGCGTGTTCGCGGCTGGTGTCCACATCGGACGGACGGCGCGCTCGGGACGCCGATCACCGCATGACGCGCGCCATGTCCCGCACGGCCCGGGTGGTGCCCTTCACCGAGCCGGTCACCTTGGACCGGGTTCCGGCGGTGCGGGGGCGGTAGTCGATCGGCAGCTCGGCGACCCGCCAGCCCGCCTGCTGCGCGCGGAGCAGCAGCTCCAGCGGATAGCCGAACGCACGGTCCTGCACGCCCAGGTCCAGCAGCTCCTGCCGCCGGGCGCAGCGCACCGGGCCGATGTCGTGCACCGGCAGACCCCGGCGGCGCAACAGCCCGGCGAGCACGGCGTTGCCCGCTTGCGCGTGCCACGGCCAGGCTCCGCGGGTGGTCGGGACGCGGCGGCCCACGGACAGGTCGGCGGTGCCGGAACGCACGCGCTCCACCAGCTCGGGCAGCACCGCCGCGTCCATCGAGCCGTCCGCGTCCAGGAAGCACACGATCTCCGCATCGGCCGCTTCCAGGCCCGTGTGCACCGCGGCGCCGTAGCCGCGCCGCGTCTCGTGCAGGACTTGCGCGCCGTGGTCCGCGGCGACTTCGGGCGATCCGTCGGCGGAGCCGTTGTCCACCACGATCGCCCGGTAGTCGCCGGGAATCGCGGCCAGCACGCCGGGCAGCGCGGCGGCCTCGTCCAGGCAGGGCAGGATCACGTTCACGGAACTCATGCCGACCAAGCTAGAGCCATCGGCGATCGTGAGTTACCGCGGGACGGTCCAGCCACCTTCGAGCGCGGCGCGGCGTGGCCCGCTGCGTCGCGTCGCGAGCGGCTGCCTGCCTCGTCCGATCGGCGTCGGCGCGGCCCGTTTCCGCAGGTGAGCGTGCTCATCGCAGCACCGGGAACACCGGGCTGCCCGCGCGCCCGGTGGCGACGTCGATGAAGTTCACCGGGTCCGCGATGCCCGCGAGCAGCGCGACGGTGTCCCGAACCGGGGCACCGGCCATCGGCCCCGGCACGTCCAGCTCCAGCGCGGCGGCCATGTCGAAGTAGTGCACGACCGCCTCCATCAGCGCCAGCCGCAGCGCTTCGCCGATCTGCACGGTTCCGTGCCCGCCGTAGTCGAAGTTCCGGCTCAGGTCCCGGGCGCGCATGTCCGCGAGCACTTCGGGCGCCACGGTGGCGAACTGCTCGACCAAGTCGCCCATCGACCGGTCCTCGGTGCTGCGCACCGCGGCGTCGCGGATCGAATCGGCTCCGGTCTCGGCGATGCCGCCCGGTTGTTGGAGGTGACGCAGCAGCGATGCCGCGTCCGGGAAGCTCGGAGCCGCCGACGCGGTCTCGCTGCGGATCACCGCTGCGAGCGTCGCAGGCGCGTCGGCGTAGTGCGCGTAGACGTGCCGCACGTTCCAGCCGTCGAGCCTCGTCGGCGTGTCCCACCGAGCGTCCGGCAACGACTTGCCCAGTTCCGCCCAGCCGCGCCACGCCTGGCCCAACGCATCCAGGATCATGGTTCCCCCATTCCGTCCCGCCGTCATTGGAGCACGTCCGCGGCTTCGGCCGGGTGCGATTCGGTGGGAGAACCGGTGGCGAGCCACTGCACGGTCCCGGCGGCGCGCAATGCGCACGGGGGCTTTCGGGGCTCGCCGTTGCTCGGCGAGCCCCGCGGCAGCAAGCCCGAAGCGGTCAGGCCAGCGACGGCGCCACGCCGCCGTCGACGCGCAGTGCCGCGCCGCTGCTGGCCGAGCCCGCTTCGGAACCCGCGTACAGCACCAGGTTCGCGACCTCTTCCGGCCGGATCAGGCGGCCCAGCAGCGAACTCGGCCGCTCCTGCGCGATGAACCGCCGCTCGGCCTCCTCGAACGGCACGTCCGAGCCGATCCGGCTGCGGATGAACTCCTCCACGCCCGGAGTCAGCGTCGGGCCGGGCAGCACGCTGTTCACGGTGACGCCGCTGCCCGCGACCTCTTGCGCCATGCCGCGTGCGACGGACAGCTGGGCGGTCTTGGTCATCCCGTAGTGCACCATCTCGGTCGGGATGAAGATCGACGACTCGCTGCTGATGAAGATCACCCGGCCCCAGCCGCGCTGCACCATCCGCGGCGTGTAGTGCCGCGCGAGCCGCACCCCGGACAGCACGTTGACCTCGAAGAACCGGCTCCACTCCGCATCGCTGATCTCGAAGACGGGCTCGGCGCCGAAGATCCCGGCGTTGTTCACCAGCACGTCCACGTCGGGCAGCTCGGAGATCAGCGAGTCGGCGCCTTCCGCGGTACCGATGTCGGCGGCGATGCCCCGCACGGTGCCGCCGGTCTCCGCGCGGATCGTCGCCACGGTGTCGTCGACCCGTTGCTCGGAACGCCCGTTGACCACGACCTCGGCGCCCGCGCGGGCGAAGGTGGTGGCGATGGCTTGGCCGATGCCGCTGGTCGAGCCGGTGACCAGCGCGGTGCGCCCGGTCATGTCGGTGTTCATCGCTGCTCGCTTTCCTGGTGGCTGCTCGTCCGGCGGGGCTGCCGGAGACACCTTCGCCATACCCCGTGCTGAGTCCGGTGCATCGCGCGGTCGTGCATCCGGCAGTGCCGGTTCCGCAACGAGCAGCGAGCCGGACCACCGCTTTGTTCCGCGATGTGTCCGGGCGCACGGCCCGCGGGTCGCTCAGCCGGGCTTCTGCCAGGTCAGCGAGTAGCGCCACAGCAGGTGCCTGCGGAACCGGCTGCCCGGCAGCAGGTGTTCGGCCGCCCGCCGCACCTGGCCCCAGCTCATGTCCGGGTCCCGCACCGGCATTCCCGGTGCGTCGCCGCAGCCGCCGTGGCGCCGCGCGCGCACTTGGTGAGCGGGCAGACCTGCGAGCGCGGCCGCCCAGTCCAGCGGGGTCCGGTTGCGCGCGAGGCCCACGATCACGAGCCGACCGCCGGGGGCGAGCAGCCGCACCATGCTGCCGACGGCCGCGGCGAACTCCATGTGGTGGATCGCCGCGACGCTGCTGATGAAGTCGTACCCGGCGGCTCTGGACTCGTCGTGGAACTCCAGGAAATCGGCTTCCACGAAGGAAAGCCCGGGGGAGTCGGCGCGCTCCCGCGCCGCGCCGATCATGCCCGGGTCGCGGTCGATCCCGGTGACCCGCTGCGCGCGTCCCGCCAGCTCGCGCGCGAGCCTGCCGTCACCGCAGCCGACGTCCAGCGCTTCCGCGCAGCCTTCGGGCACTTCGTCGAGCACCAGCGGGTAGTAGTGCACGTTGTGGTTCCACTGATCAACCGCCACGGGCCCAAGCTACCGAGCCGAATGTGACCGTGGTGTTGCCGAACGCACTCGTTCGCGCAAGGCGAATCCGAGTCTTCGCCCCGGAGCGAAAAGCGGGGGCACGCCCGGGCGCTGGGCGTGCCCCCGCCGAAACGCCGGGGACGCGAGGCGGCGGTGGGAAGGGAAACCGCCCGCGCCACCGGCGATGGATCAGCTCAACGCCGGACGCACGGCTTCGGTTGCGCTGACCACGTTCTGCAACGCCGTCTCCACCTCGGCGTAGCCGCGGGTCTTGAGCCCGCAGTCCGGGTTCACCCACAGCCGCTCGGCGGGCACCGCCGACAGCGCCGCCCGCAGCAGGTCGGAGACCTCGCCGGATTCCGGCACGCGCGGTGAGTGGATGTCGTAGACACCGGGCCCGACGCCGCGGCCGAACCCGACCTCGTTGAGGTCGTCCAGCACCTCCATCCGCGAACGGGCCGCTTCGATGCTGGTCACATCCGCGTCCAGGGCCACGATCGCGTTGATCACGTCACCGAACTCGGAGTAGCACAGGTGCGTGTGGATCTGGGTCGAATCCGAGATGCCGGAGGTGGCCAGCCGGAACGACTCCACCGCCCAGTCCAGGTACTCCTCGTGCTGCGCCGACCGCAGCGGCAGCAGCTCGCGCAACGCGGGCTCGTCGACCTGGATGGCCCGGATCCCGGCGTTCTCCAAGTCCTTGACCTCGTCCCGGACCGCGAGCCCCACCTGCCGGGCGGTCTTGGCCAGCGGCTGGTCGTCGCGCACGAACGACCACGCGAGGATGGTGACCGGGCCGGTCAGCATGCCCTTCACCGGCTTCTCGGTGAGCTGCTGGGCGTACTTCGCCCAGTCCACCGTGATCGGCGCGGGCCGGGACACGTCGCCGAACAGGATCGGCGGGCGCACGCAGCGGGAGCCGTAGGACTGCACCCAGCCGTTCTGCGTGCTGACGAATCCCTCCATGTGCTCGGAGAAGTACTGCACCATGTCGTTGCGCTCGGGCTCGCCGTGCACCAGCACGTCCAGGCCCAGTTCCTCCTGCAGCCGGATGACCCGCTCGATCTCGTCGCGCATCCGCTGCTTGTAGGTGGCCTGGTCGATGTTGCCCTTCTGCAGCGCGGCACGGGCCTTGCGGACGTCGGTGGTCTGCGGGAACGAGCCGATCGTGGTGGTCGGCAGCGGTGGCAGCCGCAGCGATTTCTGTTGCGCCGCACGGCGGTTCTCGTAGGCGCCGCGGCGCGCGTGCTCGGGTTTGAGCGAGTCCAGCCGTGCCTGCACCCGGTTGTTGCGCACGCGGTCGGCGTTGGCCCGGTCGGCGATCACCTGGCGCGCGGCGATCAGCTGCTCGCCGACCGCGTCGCGGCCCTCGTGCAGTGCCCGGCCGAGCACCACGACCTCGTCGACCTTCTGCGCCGCGAACGCCAGCCACGACTTGACCTGCGGGTCGATGCCGGTCTCCGCCTCGACGTCGTAGGGCGAGTGCAGCAGCGAGCAGGACGTGCTGACCGCGACCGAACCGGCCACGCCGAGCAGCGTCGCCGCCGTGGTCAGCGCCTTGTCCAGGTCGGTGCGCCAGATGTTGCGGCCGTCGACCAGGCCGGCGACCAGCGTCTTGTCCCGCAGCCCCTGGACAGCGGGCAGTTTGTCCACAGTGGAGGAACCGGCGATCAGGTCGACGCCCAGCGCCTCCACCTCGGCGGCGGCGAGCACGCCCAGCGCGTCGCCGAGATCGCCGAAGTAGGAGGACACGAAGATCTTCGGCCGCTCCCGCAGCTCGCCGAGCTTGCGGTAGGCGGCGCGCAACGCGTCCAGCTCGGCCTGCGAGCGATCCGCGACGAACGCGGGCTCGTCCAGCTGCACCCACTCCACACCGGCGCGGTGCAGCTCACCGAGCAGCTCGGTGTACGCGGTGAGCAGGTCGTCGAGCCGGTCCAGCGGGCGGAACGATTCCGGCGCGCCCTCCTCCGGCTTCGACAGCAGCAGGAACGTCAGCGGTCCGACCAGCACCGGACGGGTCTGCACGCCGAGTTCAGCCGCCTCGTTGTACTGGTCGACGGGAGTCTGGTCGGACAGCGCGAACGCCGTGTCCGGGCCGATCTCCGGCACCAGGTAGTGGTAGTTGGTGTCGAACCACTTCGTCATCTCCAGCGGCGGTGTCGATTCCACGCCGCGTGCCAACGCGAAGTAGGTGTCCAGCGGGCTCAGGCCCAGCTCCCGGAAGCGGCGCGGGACCGCGCCGAACGTGACGGCGGTGTCGAGCACCTGGTCGTAGTACGAGAACGTGTTGCCGGGCACCGAATCCAGCCCGGCGTCGCGCAGCGATCGCCAGGTGTCGGTGCGCAGGGTGCGTGCGACTTCGCGCAGTTCCGGCTCGGAGATCCGGGACTTCCAGTAGTTCTCCAGCGCACGCTTGAGTTCCCGGTTCGGGCCGATCCGGGGGTAGCCGAGTACGGTGGAGCCGATCTTGCTGGCCAACGCTCTCTCCTCGCGAGCTCGACGGCAGGTTCGCCGAGGTCGCGCCGGGACCGGCACACGCCACCGCGTGCGGTTCCTCCACCGGTCCTCCCACGGGACCTCGGGCTCGCGTGCGCATCGCGGCGCACGCACCGGCGGCAGGTCTTCGGACTCGCGGGCGTTCCTCCGGCGGGTGCCGGGTCTTCCTACTGACCGTCGGCTTCCCGAGCGCGTGCTCAGTGCTGTGACCGGCCGGAACCGGTGACGGCGTTCGTTCCCACTCACCGCTGCGGGGCAGTCCCGGATTCGCACCGGGTTCCCTCTTGCCTCGCCCGCCGCGTGCCTGCTCGGGCCGGTGCGGGCGAACCACCAGCACGTCGGAGGTTACCCAGTTCTGCTCGGAAGACAAGGCCCGCGAACTCCGACATCGCGTCCACTGCATGGGAAAGCGCGATAGGTGACCTGGGATTTCGACCGATCTCGCGCAATTCGCGGGAGAAACCGGATCGGAGACGCGGATCACGTCCGAACGGCTGCGAAGCGGGGTCGCCGACCGTGCGGTGAGCGGGCGCGGCGGGGTCGAAGATCGCGGATCTGTCGATCGGCTTGCCGTTCTATACCGGCTCTGCAACGCCGCCCGCGTCGGTCCCACGGTCGGCGGAGCTGCCCGTTACCCTGCTCCGTGCAGCTCAGCAATGTGGTGAACAGGCCCTCGTAGCTCAGTCGGACAGAGCAAAGGACTTCTAATCCTTAGGTCGCAGGTTCGAGTCCTGCCGGGGGCGCTTTTCCCTGGTCGAGAGTTCGAACCACAGCATCTCAAGATCAATTGAGCGTACCTTAACCCACGTTCCGCGGAGGTGCCGAACGCCTCTCGGGCCGACTTCGTGGCGCGTACTCTCCGCAACTCCGCCGCGTCCGTACGTGTACAAATTGATCACTTTCGGTGTCGAACCTGATCACGTTTCGTGCTGATTGATCGTGGCTGCCGACGCTTGATCCGGCCGGTCCTGCTCAGTTGCGCGGTTCGCGTGCGTCGGCACCCGAAAACCGCAGGTCAGGACATGTCCGTTAGGCTCGGCGCGTGGCTTCTGAGACGGTTCCGGCCGGACGGCGCAGATCGAGTGCGGTGGGAGTGCTGGTCGGCACGGCGGGACTCCTGGCCGCGGTGGTGGCGATCGCGCTGACCGCGTTGTCCGCGAGCGACGCCTACGCCGCCTACGGCCTGCCGGACCCCGGCGCGGTCACCAGGTTCGGGCTGCCTGTGGCGCGGGTGCTGGCCGAATCCGGCGCGGTGGTGTGCATCGGTTCGCTGCTGCTGGCCTCGTTCGGCATCCCGGCGCGGCGATCCGGGCCGTTGACGGCCGACGGCTACGCGGCGGTGCGGGCAGCAGGCTGGGCGGCCGCGCTGTGGTGCGTCGGCGCTGTGTTGCTGGTGCCGTTCACCGCCGCGGACGCCACCGGACGTCCGGTGAGCGAGGTGCTCGACAGCACCGTGCTGTTCGGCCTCGTGGACGCGTTGGAAGAGGCCAAGTCATGGCTGATCACCGCGGTGATCGCGCTCGTGCTCGCCGTCGCCTGCCGGATCGTGCTGTCGTGGGGCTGGACGGTCGCGCTTTTCGCGCTGTCGCTGGCCGGGATGCTGCCGCTGATCGCCACCGGGCACTCCGCCAGCGGCGGTGCGCACGACATCGCCACGAACAGCCTGCTGTTCCACCTGTACTCCGCGACGATCTGGGTCGGCGGGCTGATCGCCGTGCTCGCGCACCTGGCGCGCAAGGGCGCGCACGCGGGACTGGTGGCGCGGCGGTTCTCCAAGATCGCGCTGGTGTGCTGGATCGTCATGGCGGTCTCCGGCGTGCTCAACTCCTACGTGCGGGTGCCGCCGGAGCAGTTGTTCACGACCACCTACGGGGCGTTGGTCGTGGTCAAGGTGCTGTGCCTGGCGCTGCTCGGTGTCATCGCGTACTTCCAGCGGGAACGCGCGGTCAAGCGGATCGAGGAAGGTGCCGGGCGCAACGCGCTGCTGCGGCTGGGCGCGGTCGAGGTCCTCGCGATGTTCGCGACCATCGGTGTCGCCGTCGCGCTCGGACGTACGCCGCCGCCCGCGGAGCTCGGCCCGCTGCCCTCGCGGGTGGAGCTGCTGGTCGGGTACCCGATCGAACCGCCGACCGTGCTGCGGCTGCTGTTCGACTTCCGCTTCGACCTGGTCTTCGGGACGTTCTCGATCGCGTTGGCCGCGCTGTACGTGTGGGGCGTGGTCAAGCTGCGGCGGCGCGGCGACCGGTGGCCGGTGGGGCGCACCGCGGCGTGGCTGCTCGGGTGCGCGTCGATCCTGATCGCCACCTCGGCGGGCATCGGCCGGTACGCACCCGCCATGTTCAGCGTCCACATGGGACAGCACATGGTGCTGTCGATGCTCTCGCCGGTGCTGCTGGTGCTGGCCGGGCCGACGTCGTTGGCGCTGCGGGTGCTCAAGCCGGCCTCGAAGGACCAGCCGCCGGGGCCGCGGGAGTGGTTGCTGGCCTTCCTGCATTCGCCGCTCACGCGGCTGCTGACCAACCCGCTGGTGGCGTTGGCGCTGTTCGTGGGGTCGTTCTGGGCGCTGTACTTCTCCGGGTTGTTCGACGCGGCGCTGTACGAGCATTGGGCGCACCTGGCGATGAACGCGCACTTCCTGCTGGTGGGCTACGTCTTCTACTGGCCGGTGATCGGCATCGATCCGGCGCCGCGGCAGCTGCCGCCGCTGGTGAAGGTCGGGCTGGTGTTCGCTTCGATGCCGTTCCACGCGTTCTTCGGCATCACGCTGATGATGTCCAAGACGGTGATCGGCTCGGACTTCTACCGCGGGCTGGCGCTGCCTTGGGTGCCGGACCTGCTGGCGGATCAGAACCTCGGCGGGGGCCTCGCGTGGGCGTCCGGAGAAGTGCCGTTGGTCGTGGTGATGCTGGCGCTGCTGATCCAGTGGTCGCGCGCGGACGATCGGGCCGCACGGCGGATCGACCGCAAGGCCGATGCGGACGGGGACGCGGACCTCAAGGCGTACAACGAAATGCTGCGCCGCCTGTCGGAGGGCGACACGTCCGGCAGCCGCTGAGTTGTCCACAACAGCCGCGTCCGTCCACAGATCGTGAAATCGAGGTGGCGGCGCGTGATCGGCGCACCGCAAGCTGGATTCAGGCCGAGATCCGGCCCGGCGCTTTCGTCCGAGGGGCGGGCGCCGCACGGGACAGCGAGGCGGTAGTGATGTTCGAAACCGGTGTGGCGGTCGTGGGAACGGTGCTGACCGAGCCGCGGACCCGCGAGGTGTCCGGCAGCAAGGTCGTCAGCTTCCGGGTGGGCAGCAGTGCCCGGCGCTTCGACAAGACCACCGAGCAGTGGGTGGACGGTGATCGGCTGGTCGCCACCGTGAACTGCTGGCGGCGGGTGGCGGACGGAGTGGACGGCGTGGTCGCGAAGAGCGCGCCGGTGGTCGTCTCCGGCCGGTTGCGCACGCGGGAGTACGAGCTGCACGGGCAATGGCGAACCTCGGTCGAGATCGAGGCGAACGCGGTGGGGCTGGATCTGGCGCGCAGCAACCGTTTTCCGGAGCCGGAGGCGGCGCCCGCGGCGGTCGGCGGCACCGGCGGTTCGCGCGGATTCGACGCGGGAAAGGTCACCGCGGCCCGTCCCGGCTGATCTTGCAGCCGGTTGACCAGCGGTGATGATGTTGCCAGGGGTGTTCGTGAGCAGTCGGTGCACCGCTGTCGGGGCGGCAACCGACGGCGGTGCACGAGACGACACGGGCCGCATCTACGATTTGGGGTATGGCCGAGTTCGTTTACACCATGAAGAAGGTGCGGAAGGCGCACGGGGACAAGGTCATCCTCGAGGAAGCGACCCTCCAGTTCTACCCCGGTGCGAAGATCGGCGTCGTCGGTCCCAACGGCGCCGGCAAGTCGACCGTGCTCAAGATCATGGCTGGACTCGAGCAGCCGGACAACGGTGAGGCGTTCCTCTCGCCCGGTTTCACGGTCGGCATCATGCAGCAGGAGCCGCCGCTGAACGAGGAGAAGACCGTCCTCGGCAACGTCGAGGAAGGCGTCGGCGAGATCATCCAGAAGCTGCACCGCTTCAACACGATCGCCGAGCAGCTCGCCACCGACTACACCGACGAGCTGATGGAGGAGATGGGCCGGCTCCAGGAAGAGCTGGACCACGCCGACGCCTGGGAGATCGACTCCCACCTCGAGCAGGCGATGGACGCGCTGCGCTGCCCGCCGCCGGACGCCCCGGTCACCCAGCTCTCCGGTGGTGAGCGCCGCCGGGTCGCGTTGTGCAAGCTGCTGCTGAGCAAGCCGGACCTGTTGCTGCTGGACGAGCCCACCAACCACCTCGACGCCGAGAGCGTGCTGTGGCTGGAGCAGTTCCTGCAGAACTACGAGGGCGCCGTGCTGGCCGTGACGCACGACAGGTACTTCCTGGACAACGTGGCCGGCTGGATCCTGGAGCTGGACCGCGGCCGGACTTACCCGTACGAGGGCAACTACTCCACTTACCTGGAGAAGAAGCAGGAGCGGCTGGCCGTGCAGGGCAAGCGCGACCAGAAGCTGCAGAAGCGCCTCAAGGACGAGCTGGAGTGGGTCCGCTCCAACACCAAGGCGCGCCAGAGCAAGTCGCGTTCCCGGCTGGAGCGCTACGAAGAGATGGCCGCCGAGGCGGAGAAGACCCGCAAGCTCGACTTCGAGGAGATCCAGATCCCGCCGGGGCCGCGGCTGGGCAACCTGGTCGTGGAGACCGAGCACCTCAAGAAGGGCTTCGGCGACAACCTGCTGATCGACGATCTGTCGTTCAACCTGCCGCCCAACGGCATCGTCGGGGTCATCGGCCCCAACGGCGTCGGCAAGACGACCCTGTTCAAGACCATCGTCGGGCTCGAGGAGCCGGACGCGGGCAAGGTCCGGGTCGGCGACACCGTCAAGTTGTCCTACGTCGACCAGAACCGGGCCAGCATCGATCCGCAGAAGAACGTGTGGGAGGTGGTTTCCGAAGGTCTCGACCACATCCAGGTCGGGCAGGTCGAGATGCCCTCCCGCGCGTACGTGAGCGCGTTCGGCTTCAAAGGCGCCGACCAGCAGAAGCCCGCGGGGGTGCTCTCCGGCGGTGAGCGCAACCGGCTGAACCTCGCGTTGACCCTCAAAGAGGGCGGCAACCTGATCCTGCTGGACGAGCCGACCAACGACCTCGACGTCGAAACGCTCGGCTCGTTGGAGAACGCGCTGGAGAACTTCCCGGGCTGCGCCGTGGTGATCTCGCACGACAGGTGGTTCCTGGACCGGGTCGCCACGCACATCCTCGCGTGGGAAGGCGACGACGAGAACCCGGCCAAGTGGTTCTGGTTCGAGGGCAACTTCGAGGGCTACGAGAAGAACAAGATCGACAGACTGGGCCAGGAAGCTGCTCGCCCGCACCGTGTCACCCACCGGAAGTTGACCCGGGGCTGAACGGGGAGGCGTGTTGGCCAGCGTGCACGAGGCTCAGCCGAGCGGTGTGGCGCACGAGCTGTACGAACCCGCCTGGCAGATGCGGTGGCGGGTACCCGAGCTTGCTCTGATGCTCGGTGATCAGGCCGTCGCGCAGGCCAGACGCCTCGGTGACCGTTCGTTGCGGCTACGTGCCGAGGCGGTGGCGCTGTTCGCGTCGAACCGCCTCGGGCACGGCGTGGAGGTGACCGGTCGCGCGATCGCGGCCGTCCGCGACGCCGAGGCGGCCGACGACCACGAGCTCGCCACGGAGCTGCGGATCGAGCTCGCGTGCTGCGCGCGCAGCGCGGGCGGGCACGAGGTCGCGCTGCGGATCCTGCAACCGGTCGTCGAACGCGAACGGATCGAGCCGACGCTGCGCGCGCACGCCTTGATCGAACTCGCCGCGGCGCTGCCCGGCAAGCAGCAGGACGGCGAGCGCGCGGACGCGCTCGACGAAGCCGAACGCCTCTACTCCGCCACCTCCGAGCTCAACCGGGACACCAGCCGGGTGCTGCTGTCCCGGGTGCACACCGCGCGGGCCGGGAACCTGCGGCGCAACGGTGACTTCGAGGAGGCGGCGCGGGTCGCCGAGGCCGGGTTGTCGGACCTGGAGCGGCTCGGCGACCCGGCCGCGGAAAGCGGGGAGCTGCACGCACGCCTGGTGCTGGAGCGCGTGCACTCGTTGCTGGACCTGGGGCGTCGTGGTGCGGCCGTGGAGGCGGCCGCGCCGGTGGTCCGGGCTCCCGTACGAGCGGCCGCGGCCGGACCTTCCGGCTGGCTGCGGCTTGCGCTGGCCACTCGCGTGCACTTGCCGTCGGGAGAGCTCGCCGCGGCGGTGCAGCTGCTCAACGACGCGGCGGCGAACGCCGAACGGCACAAGCTGGATTGCTTGCTCAGCGAGTCGCTGAGCATGTCCGCGCAGGTGCACGAACGATCCGAGGAGTTCGCCGAGGCGCTCACCTGCCTGCGCCGTGCCTACGCGGCCGACCGCAGGTGGCGTGCCGCGATGCACTCCGCACGGGTGCGGTTGCTGACGGAGTTTCCCGCGCTGGCCGAGGCGGGTGCCGCGCAAGGACGCGGTGCCAGGACCGCGCACCGGGCCGCCGAAGCACCGGCCCCTCGGCGCGCGGCGGATGCGCGTGAACAGTCCGATGGCCTTGCCGCTGCGGCGCCGCGGTCGCGGACGCACGCCGCGGAGGATCCCGCGCGCACCGCCGCGGACTCCGCGCATGCCGAGCACTTCGCCGCGGTGTTCCCCGGCGCAGTAGTGCCGGACGAGACGGCTTCTTCCGGTGGCGCGGGCGCGTCCGCTCCGGAGCGGACCGGCCGACCCGAGACGGCTGCACATCCGCACGAGCCCGCCGAACCGGAGGAGACGGCGGGACGCCGACGCGCCGACGGCACCGGCAGGAGCCGCGCGCACCGCGCTGCGGAGCCGCCGGCCGAAACCGAGTCGCCGTCATCGCGCAGACGGGACGCCGCTGAGTACGGTTCGCAGCATTCGACGCCCGCGCCGGAAAGTTTCGTCTCGCGGTGGGACGAACCGGCATTCGGGCGCGAGAGCGCCGCCTCCGCGGAGTCGGCCACGACGTTCGCGGCCGGACACGAGTTCCCGCAGCCGGAACCGCCGCAACCCGAGGCACCCGCCGAGCCCGAAGATCCGCTGGACGCGTACCGGCAGCCGGGCGAGGGCAGCGTCCGTGACGCCGCTCGCCGGTTGATGGAGACGCTGACCAGCAGGGTCGACGAGGATCGCAAACCGGCCCAGGACCCGCTGCGGCGCAACGCCGCGGACGAACCCTCCACCGGGCGAGGCGCGGACATGCCGGCTCCGCGGGCCCCGCAGCAACCGGCGACCGGCGGAGGCCGCCGCCGCGCTCCGGAACCGGACGACGAGGCCCCGGCCGGTCACGGCGGGGTGGACGTTCCGGTCGGCAACGTCACCTCGGCTCCGTTCAGCGAGGACTTCCCGGTCCGCGACTTCGGTTCGCGAGCGGACGATCCGCTGCGAGCCCAGTCCGACTCGGCGCCGGATTCCGCCCCGTTGAGCGGATTTCCGGCTCCGCGCCGGTACCGGGAGGAAACCGGCGACCCGGCCGCGCAGCAACCGCCGTGGGAAACCGCGCGCGCCGCGGACCGGTGGGACGAGCAGCCGCCCGCACCGGACGTCACCGCGATCATGCCGGTGATCGCGGTGCCGGAGGACGACGCGGAGCCGCACGGCGATGCCGTGCAGGTGGGTGCGGTGGAACCGGCAGGCGGTACCGAGCGCCCCGCTGCACCGCAGGCCGAGGACTCCGCCCCGCCGTACTCGGACTCGGCGGCTGATCGGCTCGGTGCGCTGGACGAGTTCGCCGAGCCCTCGGACGGCGGCCGCCGTTCGCACGGGCGTTCGCTGGCCGAGATCCGCGAGAGCCTCGCCATGACGCAGGACCGCGAGAACGAGTCCCGCGGCGGGGCCCGGCACGCTCCCGCAGCTGACGACTACTTGCGTACCGATGCCGAACAGCTCGACGATCCACCGCGCTCCGGTGGTTCGTGGGCGGATCGCTATCTGAGCGCGTACGCGGGCGAGGACCACCGCGCAACCGGTCGCCGGGCGGCCAGGCACGCCGACCCGGACGAAGCGGCTGCGCCCGCGGCCTCCGACCCGGGTGCCTCGCCGTGGGATTCGGCGCCGTGGGAGCGCGGAACCGGCGATGCGGGCGACGGGTCGCAGGCTCCTGCCGACAACCTGCTGCCCGGCCCGGGAGTCCGCGGTCTGGGTGAATCCACCGGCGCGAACGCTGCGGAACCGGCGAGCAGGCACGCCGACCCCTCCTCCGAGCACGCGCGGTCCGCGGCGGAACTGCTCGCCAGGCACCGCGGTGCGGAACAACAGGCGCAGGACTCACCGCAAGGAGAAGTCGGCCTCGCGGACCTGCTCGCCGAGGCCCTGCTGGCCTACGAGAACGGCAGGCGCGGCGACGAGCACGACGACGGGCAACGCGCGAGCAGGCACTCGGACGCGGACGCGCGATCACCCCAAGAGTCCACTTCGGACTCCGCTGCGCCCGGTGCACGGCACCGCAGACCCGCGGATTCCCCTTCGCCGCACGATTCTTGGACGTCGCGCGGCTACTGAGACGTTGTGCCGAACGAGCCGGGAGCAACGGTGCTCCCTCCCCGCCGGTGAGCGGTCCAGCGGGCTTAGGGTGGAAACGTCCTGGCACAACGCGGTGCCGTCAAGCGTGGAGCAGCCTGAAGATGACCTCGAAATCCCGTTCCTCGACCACAGGTCCCGCCCCGGGCTACCCGGGCGCGCCGGAGAACCCGGAAGCCGCCAAGGCGTGGTTGCTCGACCGCGCCGCGGAAACCGCGGCCGATCTCGGTGAGCTGCTCAGAACCTACTACCGGCACGTGCCCGCCGAGGAGCTCGTCGGCGTCGAGCCGGACGAGCTGATCGCCGCGCTGCGCTCGCACTACGCCTTGGCCGCGGAGCGTCCCGCGGGCCGCCCGCTGGTGAAGGTGACCAACCCCAGCACCGACGAGGACGGCTGGGCGAACCCGGCCACAGTGCTGCAGCTGGTCACCGACGACATGCCGTACCTGGTGGACAGCGTGATCGCCGAGCTGACCCGCAACGGCGCGCAAACGCAGCGGATCATCCATCCGATCATCGTGGTGCACCGCGACGCCGCCGGCGCGCTGCTGGACGTGCGCCCGCAAGCCGATCCGGGCGCGCCGCCGCAGGACGCGCTGGCCGAGTCGTGGATGTTCGTCGAAGTCGACCGGATCACCGATCCGAGCCGGTTGGGCGAGCTGGAGCAGGGCCTGCTCACGGTGCTCAGCGATGTCCGGGAGGTCGTCGAGGACACCGAGCGGATGCTGCAGAAGGCCCGTTCGCTGGCCGACGCGCTGAACGAGCAACCGCCGCCGTTGCCCGCCGAGCAGGTGCACGACGGCGCGGAGCTGCTGCGCTGGCTCTCGGAGGGGCACTTCACCTTCCTCGGGTACCGGCACAACGAACTCGTCGAGCAGGACGGCGCGCAGCACCTGCAGCCGGTGCTCGCCTCCGGCCTCGGGGTGCTGCGCAGCGACGACGTCGCCGCCCGCGACCTGACCAGCGGCCCGGACGTGCTGGCGGGCGCCCGCGCGGGCGAGCTGCTGGTGCTCACCCAGGCCAGCGCACCGTCCACAGTGCACCGTTCGGTGCACCCGTTCTACGTCGGTGTGAAGACTTTCGGCGCCGACGGCGAAGTCACCGGGGAGCACCGCTTCCTCGGCCTGTTCACCACCACGGCGCTGCACGAGAACGTGCTCGACATCCCGTTCATCGAGCGGCGGGTGCGCAAAGCCATCCACAGCGCGGGATTCCCGATGGAGTCCTACTCCGGCCAGCGGATGCTGGAGGAGATCCAGAACTACCCGCGCACCGAGCTGTTCTCCACGGACCTGGAAACGCTGCGCGACACGGTGATCGGCGTGCTGGCGCTGGCCGAGCGCCGCAAGCTCAAGCCCTTCGTGCGCCGCGATCCCTACGGCCGGTTCTTCTCCTGCCTGGTCTACCTGCCGCGGGACCGCTACACGACGCGCTCCAGGCTGGCGATGCAGGAGGTGCTGCTCGACGAACTCGGCGGCGAAAGCCTCGAATACAGCACGCGGGTCGGTGAGTCGACGCTGGCGCGGGTGCACTTCGTGGTGCACACCAGGTCCGGCCCGCAGGCCGAGCCGGACCTGGCACGGATCCAGGAGCGGCTCTCCGACGCGATCCACACCTGGGAAGACCAGATGGTGGAGGAGCTCGACGTGACCCCGGAGGTCGCGGGACGACCGCGCCGGGTGCGCCGTTCGGAGGCCGCCAGCGAGGCCGCGCAGCGCTACGCCGCGTCGTTCCCGGAGGCGTACAAGGAGGACTTCGGCGCGGGCGAGGGCCTGCTGGACCTGCGCCGCCTGGAGTCGCTGTCCGACGAGCGCGACCTGCGCATGTCCTTCTACACGCCGCGCGATGCCACCCCGGGCGAGCGCCGGTTCAAGATCTACGTCGCCGGTGAGCGGGTGACGTTGTCGCGGGTGCTGCCGGTGCTGCAGAGCATGGGCGTCGAGGTGGTCGACGAGCGCCCGTACGAGGTCGTGCCGGAAACCGGCCACCGCTACTGGATCTACGACTTCGGCCTGCGCGTCGAGCCGGGCCTGCTGGAAAGCGGCGGCGCGGAACGCCTCGACACGCTGCGGGAACGCTTCGAGGACGCGTTCCGGGCGGCGTGGCTGGGCGACGCCGAGGTGGACCGGTTCAACTCGCTGGTGCTGCGCGCCGGGCTGAGCTGGCGGCAGGCCGCGGTGCTGCGCGCCTACGGCAAGTACCTGCGCCAGACCGGTGTGGCCTACGGCCAGGAGTTCATCGCCGACGTCATCCTCACCCACCGCGAGATCACGGTGGCGCTGACCGAGCTGTTCGAGGTGCGCTTCGATCCGAAGCTGGCCACCGACGAGCGGGCGAGCCGCCAGGAGGAGCTGGCGGGCGCGGTGACCTCCCTGATCGACGACGTCACCAGCCTCAACGCCGACAAGATCCTGCGCAGCTACCTCAGCCTGGTCCGCGCGACGCTGCGCACCAACTACTTCGCGGGCGAAGGCACCCGGCCTTACCTGGCAATGAAGCTGGAGCCGAAGGAGATCCCTGGCCTGCCGGAGCCGCGCCCGCAGTACGAGATCTTCGTGTACTCGCCGCGGGTGGAGGGCGTGCACCTGCGGTTCGGCTCCGTCGCGCGCGGCGGGCTGCGCTGGTCGGACCGCCAGGAGGACTTCCGCACCGAGGTGCTGGGCCTGGTCAAGGCGCAGGCGGTGAAGAACGCCGTGATCGTGCCGGTCGGCGCGAAGGGCGGGTTCGTGGTCAAGCGGCCACCGCTGCCCACCGGCGATCCGGGCGCGGACCGGGAGGCGGGCCGCAACGAAGGCATCGCCTGCTACCGCATGTTCATCTCCGGCCTGCTGGACCTGACCGACAACCTCGTCGGCGGCGAGGTCGACCCGCCGCAGGACGTGGTGCGCCACGACGGCGATGACACCTACCTGGTGGTGGCCGCGGACAAGGGGACGGCGACGTTCTCCGACATCGCCAACGAGGTCGCCGGTTCCTACGGCTTCTGGCTGGGCGACGCGTTCGCCTCCGGCGGCTCGGTCGGCTACGACCACAAGGCGATGGGCATCACCGCGAAGGGCGCGTGGGAGAGCGTCAAGCGGCACTTCCGCGAACTCGACGTGGACACCCAGCGGGACGAGTTCAGCGTCGTGGGCATCGGCGACATGGCCGGTGACGTGTTCGGCAACGGGATGCTGCTGTCCGAGCACCTCAAGCTCGTCGCGGCGTTCAACCACATGCACGTGTTCATCGACCCGGATCCGGACCCGGCGAGTTCGTTCGCCGAGCGGCGGCGGTTGTTCGAGCTGCCGCGCTCCAGCTGGGACGACTACGACCGCGGCAAGATCAGCGAAGGCGGCGGGGTCTGGTCGCGCTCGCTGAAGTCGATCCCGCTGAACGACCGGGTGCGCACCGCGCTCGGCATCGACGACGCGGTGCGCGAGCTGCCGCCCGCCGAGCTGATCAAGCGGATCCTGCAGGCACCGGCCGATCTGCTGTGGAACGGCGGCATCGGCACCTACGTCAAGTCCGGCGCCGAGACCCACGCCGACGTCGGCGACAAGGCCAACGACGCGGTCCGGGTGGACGGCGACCAGCTGCGCGTCCGGGTCGTGGGGGAGGGCGGCAACCTCGGGCTCACCCAGCTCGGCCGCATCGAGTTCGCCCGCGCGGGCGGCATGGTCAACACCGATGCGCTGGACAACTCCGCCGGGGTGGACTGCTCCGACCACGAGGTCAACATCAAGGTGCTGCTGGACCACCTGGTCGCGGAAGGGCGCCTGGACGGTGCGCAGCGCAACGAGCTGCTGGCCGAGATGACCGACGAGGTCTCCGATCTGGTGCTGGCCGACAACTACCGGCAGAACGCGGTGCTGGGCGTTTCCCGCCAGCACGCCGCGCAGATGATGTCGGTGCACGCGCGGCAGATCAGCGCGCTGGAGGAGAGCGGCAAGCTGGACCGCGAGCTGGAGGCGCTGCCGACCAAGAAGGAGTGCCGGGAGCGGGAACGCGGCGGCGCCGGGCTCAGCTCGCCCGAGCTGGCCACGTTGCTCGCGCACGTCAAGCTCTCGCTTAAGGACCAGGTGCTGGCCAGCGACCTGCCGGACGCGGACGCGTTCAGCAGCAGGCTGCCGGACTACTTCCCGCAGCCGCTGCGCGAGCGCTACGGCGACGCGGTGCCCGCGCACCCGCTGCGCCGCGAGATCACCTCGACGCTGCTGGTCAACGAGGTCGTCGACGGCGGTGGCGTGTCGTACGCGTTCCGGCTCAACGAGGAGATCGCGGCCAGCTCCACCGACGCGGTGCGCGCGTTCGCCGTGGCCACCGACGTCTACGACCTGCCGCAGCTGTGGCGGCGGATCGAAGCGCTGGACAACGTGGTGCCCACCCGGGTCGCCGACGACATGGTGCTGGAGGTCCGCAGGCTGCTGGACCGCACGTCGCGCTGGCTGCTGCAGAACCGTCCGCAGCCGCTGGCGATCGGCGCCGAGATCAGCCGGTTCCGGCCGGTGGTCGCCGACCTGTCCGGCAGCGTGCGCGGCCTGCTGTGCGGGCGTGCGGCGACCGGCGCGGACGAGAAGACGCGGCGGCTCATCGACGAGGGCGTTCCGGCCGACCTGGCCGAACGCATCGGCGTGCTGCTGGACACCTACGCGCTGCTGGACATCACCGAGGTGGCCGAGCTGGCCGAGCGGGACGCCGGGATCAGCGCGGAACGCAGTCCGCGGGAAAGCGCCGAGCTGTACTACCAGCTCTCCGAGCACCTGGACATCGAGCGGCTGCTGCTGGCGGTCAACGAGCTCGAACGCGGCAACCGCTGGCACTCGCTGGCCCGGCTGGCGCTGCGCGACGACCTCTACGCCTCGCTACGGGCGCTGACGATCGACGTGCTGCGCACCAGCGACCCCGAGGAACCGGCCGCGGACAAGATCGCGCAGTGGGAGGCCACCAACGCCTCGCGCATCGGGCGGGCGCGGACCTCGCTGGAGGAGATCAAGCGTTCCGGCGGCTTGGACCTGGCAACGCTGTCGGTAGCGACTCGACAGCTGCGCAGCATGGTCCGCTGAGCAGCCCGGCCCGGACTCCCTTGGTGGGGTGTTGCCGGGCCGGGTGTCGGCGACGGGCGCACGGGGTGGGGCTGACCGGCGAGGGCGCCGCACACGGCCGACTACGATCTGGGGCAGCCCCCATTCGCCGACAACGGAAGGACGCCGAGTAGTGGGCGCATTCGTCTCCGAAGTCCCCCTGCGCTGGTCCGACATGGATGCGTTCGGGCACCTCAACCACGCCAGGACGGTGACCCTGCTGGAAGAGGCCCGCGCCGAGCTGCTGTTCGGCGAGGCGGGCAGGCAGGGCATGCTCGGCATGGCCGAGGGCATGGTCGTGGCGCGGGTGGTCGTGGATTACCACACCCCGGTGTCCTACTCGGCGGGCACGTTGCAGGTGCGCATCTCGGTGCGGGAGCTGAAGGCCGCGTCGTTCGTGCTGGACTACTCCGCGTTCGCGCGCGGCTCGGAGGCGGTGGCCACCGCGGAGACGGTGCTGGTGCCGTACGACCTCAAGGCGGGCCGCCCGCGCAGGCTCACCGCCGACGAGACGGCGTTCCTCACCGAGTGGCAGCTCACCCCGGCCGCGGAGGAAGCGGGACTGCACCGTGCCTGAACTGCGGATGCCGGACCAGGTGGAGCGCGACGACCTCGGCGCCTTCGTGGCCCGGTCCGTGCGGCTGGACTCGCAGGCGGTGATCCGGCTGCGCAACCGCGGCGGGACCGGCCGCATCGACGTGTGGTCGGCGACCCCGTTCGACGCGTTGTGCACGCGCTCGGTCGAGGGCGAGGCCGATCCGGCCGATCTGAGCGTTTCCGGCAACGAGCTGCTGGCCGCGTTGACGGTCGCCGGTGGCCCGAAGATGGATCCCGGCCCGCCGCGGGACCTGCTGTGGCGGTCCGAGCTGCCGCCGGCTGAGGGCTGGCGCAAGGTCGACGACCTGCCCGCGAAACTGGTCGGCGAGGTCGCCGACCAGGGCGTCGGGGTGGCGAAGGAGAACGTGGGCCCGAAGGGCACGCCGCCCGCTTCGCTGATGGACCAGGAGGTGTTCACCGTCAGCGGCGGCGGCTTGGACGTGAAGGTGCCGTTGCGCTGCCTGTTCGTGGTCTCCGGGATGGGTTTCCTGCCGTCCGCGCCGCCGGAGTCGGAGATCGTGCGGGTCAGCGCCACCGATTCCTGGCTGCGCCTGGACTGCCGCTTCGGCGCCGTGGTCCGCCGCAGGCACGCCTTGCTGCCGCTGCTGATGTGAGAAGCTGTTTTTGATCTTGCGCTCGGCAGGTGTCCGGGTAGCGGAACCGCAGCGGCCGCGCCCGTGTCAGAACGGGCCGCGTCAGGCCGAGCGGGTGGTGCGGGCCATGAACGCGTCGACCGCCGAGCTCACCGCGCCCTCCAGCGGGCCGCGCCGGAAGAACTGCTTCCACAGCACCGCGAACCCGATGGAGAACAGCAGGAACAGTTCCGGCATGTACATGTTCAGGAACGCCACGAAGCCCACCGGCCGGTGCCCGTCCGGGGGGAACGCGGGGAAGTCCGGGATGCCGGACACGTCCTGGCCCATGCTCGCGAGATTCGCCAGCGTCTCCGGCACCCCGCTCAGCGGCCAGCCGCCGACGACGACCTGCCAGGCCATCACCAGCGCGTGCAGCGCGTACAGCGTCAACGCCATGGAGCCCGCCTTGACCAGCGGGGACACCGCGCGGCCCGCGCGGTCGGCGAGTTCCAGGCAGCCGGCCAGCACGGCGACCGCGACGCCCAGCGAACCCAGCAGCTCGAACGACGAGCCGCTGTGCGCGCGGGCGGCCAGCAGGAATTCGGGATGCCCGACCGGGACGGTGCCCTCCATCAGCACGTCCGGCAGGCGTCCGGCCAGCAGCGCCGAAACGGTGTAGGTCAGCGCCGCCAGGCCCGCACCGCCCAGCGCCAGCCGCAGCCGCACCGCGCCGGAGCGCAGGTCCAGCCTGCCGACCGCCAGCCCGGCCAGCACCAGCGCCAGGTAGGACGTCGCCGGGTAGAAGTCCAGCAGCAGCAGGTCCAGCACCCCGAGATCACCGATCAGGTGGCCGGGATCGATCGAGTTCACCGCTTCGACCATCATCGCCACCGGGCTGCCCTCGGTGACCGCGGCCCGCAGCAGGTACGAAACCTGCGGTCCGAGCGCGACCATCAGCACCGCCGAGATCGCCAGCCCGCGCGCCCGCATGCCGACGAACGGCAGCGCGAGCAGGAAGTACGCCCCGTAGAAGGGGATGATCACGGTGAGCAGGAACCCGGTCGCGTCGGTGCAGGTGGCCAGCAGCAGCCCGATCAGCACCAGCAGCACCGCGCGCACCGCGATGCGCTTTCGCGCGTCCCGCAACTGCTGCCCGGTCAACGGGGTGCGGCGACCCGTCAGCATCGCCAGCGACACCCCGGCGAGGAACGTGAACAACGCCGTCGCGCGGCCGCTGCACGCGCCGGCCAGCGCGAGCTCCACGGCGCCACCGCTGAACGGCGCACCGAAGTGGATCACGAACATGCCGAAGACGGCGACGAACCGGGCGAGATCCACGCCCAGCAGCCGCGGGGCGCGGCCGGTTCGGGGGCGCTGAACGCTCGGCTTGGCATCGTTGTGCGGTGCCGGGCTCGCTGCGGTCATGACGTCCTGCTGGAGACGGGAGGCGGAACTCGGGCGTACGACAACTTACCGGGCGGGTACTTCCGCCCCGGCCCATGGTCAGCAACGTGGAGGCCGCGATCACATCCGGCCTGGCCGGCGGCGTGTCGCGATCAAACGAGCCAGACCGCGGTGTTGCCCGGCAACCGGTCGCCGTCCAGTTCTCCGCTGGAGAGCAACACCTCTCCCGGAGGCAACGCCACCGGGTCCGGTGAGGCGTTCAACGCGCAGGTCAGGTTGCCCGGCTGCCTGCGGAACGCGAAGCAGCCCGACGGCGCGCCGAACCAGTCCACGCGGTCTCCCCGCAGCGCCGAGTGCTCCTTGCGCAGTTCCAAAGCCCGCCGGTACAGCGACAGCGCCGATGCCGGGTTCTCCAGCTGGGCCTCGACGGTGTACTCCACCCACTTCTCGTCCATCGGCCACCAGCCGGCGGGCGCGGCGGAGAAACCGAACGGCGGCTCGGAGCCTTCCCACGGCATCGGGCTGCGCACCGGCGCGCCCGAAAGCCGACCGGAGGCGCCGGGTGGCAGCACGAGTTCCTCACCGTTGTCCAACCCGACGACCCCCGGCAGCGCCAACGTGACCAACGCCAACGCGCGCGCTTGAGCTTGCGCGGTGGCACCGCCGCCGAACCGGGCCACCGGGTGCGTCCGGTCGTCGCTGGTGGCCACCCACACCGGCCGGACCCCGAGGCCCGCCGCCGACGCGAGCATCCGCGTGATCATCTCCTGCAGCGCGCCCGCGTTGAACGCGGTGCGCCCGAGGCGCAGGTCGATGCCGATGTCCCAGTCCGGCGGTTCGTCGTAGCGGTCGAACCAGGTTTCGTCGATCAGCACCCCCACCCCGCGGTCGGGGTAGTCCGACAACACCGGCCGCAGTGCCCGCAGCGCCTCCCGCACCGCTTCGCCTGCGGGCTCGGCGTTACCGGGGACCGCGCTGATGCGCAGGCCGTCGATGCCCCGGTCCAGCCAGAACCGCACCGCGTCCGCGAACTCCGGACGTCCGCTCAGCGCACCGGCCAGTGAGCGCTGCACCGCCACGTCCACGGCCACTCGCAGCCCGGCGTCGTGCGCCTCCTCGACAAGCAGCTCGAACGACCGCACGTCGCCCAGCACCGGGTCCACGCTGCGCCCGCGTTCATCGGTGAGCGGCGCCGCCAGCAGCGCGGTCAGCCACAGCGCGTCCACGCCGAGCAGCTCCAGGTACCCGAGCCGCCCGCGCGCACCGTCGAGATCACCGACGCCGTCCTCGCTGGAATCGGCGAACGAACGCAGATCGACCCGGTAGAAGACCGCATCGTGCCACCACGGGGTCAAGACCCCCTGCAGCGGTGCGAACGCATTCATCTCCGGGACAAGCTCTCATTCAGAACCAGGAGTTCATCATGCTGTGCGCTGCCATTTCCAGGTATTGCCACAGCCGCTCGCGGTGCTCCTGCGCCAGGCCGGCTTCGTCCACCGCGATGCGCATGCAGCGCAACCAGGCGTCGCGCTCGGTCGGTCCGACCTTGAACGGGGCGTGCCGCATCCGCAGCCTCGGGTGCCCGCGCTGCTCGGAGTAGGTGGTCGGGCCACCCCAGTACTGGATCAGGAACAGCCGCAGCCGCTCCTCGGCCGGACCGAGGTCCTCCTCCGGGTAGATCGGGCGGAGCAGTTCGTCCTTGGCCACTTCCTCGTAGAACCGCCGCACGATGAAGCGGAAGGTGGGTTCGCCGCCGACTTGCTCGTAGAAGGTCTCCGGTGCGCTCACGACTCCCATCCTCCCCTCCACCTGGTCGATGTCATACCTGGGCCGTTGAGTCGTACTGCGGTCGGCCGTTCGGGTAGGGCGGGTGGATGTCCTCGTCGTCGTAGGCGCGCTTGATCTCGGCGCGCAGCCTGCGCTGCACCGACCACTGGGTGCTCGGCCGGACCTTGACCGTCAGCCGCAGCGTGATCGTGTCCGAGGTGATCTGGTCCACGCCGAGCATCTCCGGCGGCTCGAGCACGTTCGTGGACAGCGGTTCGCGCGCGGCCGCCTCGGTCGCGACGTTCGTGGCGACCTCGATCGCCTTCTCCACGTCGCTGGAGTGCGAGACCGGGAAGTCCACCACAGCCACCGCGAAGCCCTGGCTGGAGTTGCCGACGCGCAGGATCTCGCCGTTGCGCACGTACCAGACCGTGCCGTTGAGGTCGCGCAGCGTGGTGACCCGCAGGCCCACGGCCTCGACCGTGCCGAGGGCCTCGCCGAGGTCGACGACGTCACCGACGCCGTACTGGTCCTCGACCATCATGAACATCCCGGACAGGAAGTCCCGCACCAGGTTCTGCGCGCCGAACGCGACCGCGACACCGACCACCCCGGCCGAGGCCAGGATCGGTCCGAGCTCGATGCCCAGCGACTTCAGGATGTAGACCAGCGCGAGGCCGAAGATCAGGAACGAGGTCAGCGACTTCAGCACCGAGCCGATCGTGCGGGCGCGCTGCGCCCGCCGCTCGGAAAGCAGCGCCGCACCGGCGGATTCGCTGCGGCGTTCCTTGAGCGGCTGCAGCAGCTTCGGTGTCTTGCCGCCGTTGCCGCGGGTCAACCGGGAGATCGTCCGGTGCACGAAGTAGCGCAGCACGAGCGCGACGAGCACGATCAGCAGGATGCTCAGCGGCTTGGCGATCAGCAGGTCCGAGTACATCGCCAGCCACTGGTTGTTCGTCAGGTCGAACACCGTCTGACACCAGCTGCCGTCGTCCTGGACGCAGCTGGGTTGGGTCAACAGCGGGGGTGTCATGGGTCGGGGGTCTCCATGCTCGGGGGCTTCGATCGACCTTATGGCTCGCCGAAGACCGGGCGGAACACCTGCGCGAGTGCCGGCGGAAGCGTTTCGGGGTTTGCGGACGCCCCGCCGTCCACAAACCCGTCGCTGTTCGCCGCCGCGCGGTGTCGCCCGTGCCTTCTGCGACGTTGTTCCGGGAAGCGACCGCTCAGGCGAGGGGGAGCCCGGTGGCCTCCGCTAGGAAGGCGATCTGGTCGGTCGCGAGCCCCACGGTACGCGACACCGATCGCGCGGAATGTCCCACCTCGGTCTCCCTGCGCAGCAAAACCGGCCGCTGCGCCGGATCCGAACTCGTCGCGTGCTGCAGCGCCGCGCACATCTTGCGCGCGTGGTTCGGATCCACCCGGGTGTCCGATTCGTAGACGGTCAGCAGCACGGCCGGGTAAGCGGTGCCTTCGGTGACCGCGTGGTACGGCGAGTAGGACAGCAGCCAGTCCAGCTCTTCCGGATCCTCGGCCGTGCCGTACTCGTCGTTCCAGGTGCGGCCCAGCAGGAACTTCTCGTAGCGCACCATGTCCAGCAGCGGCGCGGAGCACACCACCGCGCGGTACAGCTCCGGGCGCTGGGTCAGCGCGGCGCCCACCAGCAGACCGCCGTTGGAGCCGCCGGTGACCGCCAGTTGACCCGGCGTGGTCCAGCCGGTCTCGATCAGGTGCTCTGCCGCGGCGTGGAAGTCGTCGAAGACGTTCTGCTTGCTCTCCCGCATCCCGGCCCGGTGCCACTGCTGGCCTTCTTCGCCGCCGCCGCGCAGCGACGGCTCCGCCCACACGCCGCCCGCGGCGACCCAGGACAGGGCGATGGTGGAGTAGCCGGGCTCCATCGACAGCGAGAAGCCGCCGTAGCCGGTGAGCATCGCCGGGCGCGGGTGGTCCGGTTCGCGGGCGGGCGCCAGCACGAACATCCGCACCGCGGTGCCGTCCTTGGAGGTGTAGGTGACCTGCGAGGTGTGCACCTCCGGCAGGTCCACCGCGCCCGGAGCGCGTTCGGCGATCCGCGTGCGGCCCTCGGCCCGCGAGTACACGTGCACGCACGGCGGGGTCGCGAAGTCCGTCCAGCCGATCCACAACCGGTCCGCGTCGCCGTCGGTGTCCTCGTCGAGCGTGGTGAGCGCGGTGATCTGGCCGGTGCCCGGTAGCGGCACGTCCGCGGTGCGCTCACCGGTGACCGGGTCGTGCAGCGTCAGCTCGGAGACCGCGTGCCTGGTGCGCAGCACCACCAGCTTCGGGTCGTCGGTGCCGTCGTCGAACCAGCGCACCGCCTCCAGCACCGAGTCCGGTTCCTCCGGGATCAGTTCCGTCCAGTTCTGCGGCTCCGGTTCTTCCGGGTCGGCCACGCACAGCCGCCAGCGGTCCGCGCCCAGCGTCGTCAGCACGTACAGCCGCCCGTCCCGCTCCACCCAGGCCGAGACCTCGACGTCCGCGGAGATGTCCACGATCTGCCGAAGCTCGCCCCCGGTGGTCAGATCGGCGATCCACACCGAGTCGCGCGGGGCGGTGCCCGGACTCCCTCCGACCAGCAGCCAGCGGCCGTCCCGCGATACGCCGGTGCCGTAGTAGAAGGTGTGGTCCAGGCCGTCGCCGTGGATCAGCTCGTCGTCGTCCGGGTGCCTGCCGATGAGGTGCCGCCACACCCTGCGGTGAAACTGCTCCTCGCCGTCCGGAACCGCTTCCGGCGGCAGCCTGCGCACGTAGAAGAACTCCGCGCCGCCGGGCAGCCAGGAGATCGACGAGTAGCGGCACCGGTCGATGGGGCCTTCGAGCTGCTCACCGGTGGTCACGTCCAGCACGTACAGCAGCGATTCTTCGTCGCCGCCGACCGAGATCTGGTACGCCAGCCGCTCGCCCTCCAAGCTCGGCGACCAGCTGTCCAGCGTCGTCAGCCCGCTCGGGTCGATGGTCGTCACGTCCAGCAACGGGCGTTCCGAGCCGTCGCTTTCCCGCAGGTACAGCACCGGGAATTCCTGCCCGGGGTCGCGGCGGGTGAAGAACGCCCGGCCCGCCCGCCAAACCGGGACGGAGACCGAACCGGCCGAGAGCAGCGAACGCAGCCGCTCGCCGGTTTCGGCGCGGCCGGGAAGCTCCTCCAGCCAGGCGCGAGCCAGCTCGTCCTGCGATTTGGACCAGGACTCGGTCCGCGGGTCCGCGGGGTCCTCGAGCCACCGGTACGGGTCGGCGACCCGCCTGCCGTGCAGCTCGTCGACGGTGTCAGCGCGTTCGGCGGGGGGATACGACATGGGCGGCGCAACCTTGCTCACGTCCGCCGACGATACGGGTGCGAAGCGTCGCCGCGGCGGCCTCGCCGCGGTGTCGGGCGAATTCACCCTGAACGATCAACATCTGAAGCAATACGATCGGCGTGGGTACCGGCGGTCGTGCCCGGCGTCCACGGGCGGGCCCGGTGTTCCCCGGCAGTCGTAGCGATCTCCGCATCGACACCGCGCCGCTAGCACGTGGCGAATCACACGTGCGTTCGGGGCAGCGTCTGTGGTCGACTGGTCCTGCCGAACGGTGGAGGTGGTCGCGTGCCCGACCGAAAACCGACTCCGACGGGCGCAGCCCACGGGCTGGCGCCCCGGACCGGGCTGTGCTCGGTTCCGTCCCGGACTGCCGGACCGTCGGGTGATCCTCCCGCGTCGTGGCGCAAGCGGCGGGTGCTGCTGCTGAACACGACCTTCGAGCCGCTGACCGCGCTTCCGCTGCGCCGGGCCATCGTGCTGCTGGTCTGCGGCAAGGCCGAGGTGGTGCACGGCGACTCCGCGGGGCTGATGCTGCATTCGGCCACCGCCAGCCACCAGGTGCCGTCCGTGATCCGGTTGAGCAACTTCGTGCGGGTGCCCTACCGCGGCCGGGTGCCGCTCACCCGCTCCGCGCTGATGCACCGCGACGGGCACCGCTGCGTGTACTGCGGAGTTCGCGCCGAGACGATCGACCACGTGGTACCGCGCAGCCGGGGTGGCCCGCACGCCTGGGAGAACTGCGTCGCCTGCTGCACCAAGTGCAACCACCGCAAAGCGGACAAGACGCTGAGCGAGCTGGGCTGGTCGTTGCCGGTGGCGCCGCGTGCGCCGCGCGGGCGGAACTGGCGGTTGATCGCGGGCCTGACGGAGACCGATCCGCAGTGGCTGCCGTACTTGGGTGAGGCCGCGGCGTAGCCGCCGCACTCAGGCCGCCGCACCGGCGAGCTCCGCACCGCCGCTGATCCGGACCCCGCGGTCCGCGCCGCTGATCCGGACCCCGCGGTTTTCGCCGCTGATGCGGACGCCGCGTTGCGCTTCGCCGGCCCGCAAGCCCGACTGCCCGCTGATGCGCACTCCGCGCTCGGTTCCGCTGATCCGGACACCGCGTTGCTCGCCGCTGATCCGCACGCCGGCCGCAGCGCTGATCCGGACGCCATGCTGGCCGCTGATCCGCACGCCATGCTGCGCACCGCTGATCCGCACGCCGGCTTGCCCGCTGATGCGCACCCCGCGGTCTGCGCCGCTGATCCGCACACCGTGGGCCGCGCTGGTCCGCACGCCGCTGTGCCCGCTGATCCGGACACCGCGCTGCTCGCCGCTGATCCGCACACCGGCCGCACCGCTGATCCGGACGCCGCTGCTGATGCGCACGCCGCTGCGCGCCTCGGCCGGGTTCACGCCGGCGCGCTCATCCAGGACACCGTTCCGGCCGCTGATCCGCACTCCGTGCCCGCTGATCCGCACGCCTTCGCGGCCGCTGATCCGCACGCCGTGCAGCGCCTCGATCCGGCGCCTGCGCTTCTGGCCGCTGATGCGCACGCCCGCGGAGCTGATCCGAACTCCGCTGCGACCGCTGATCCGGACGCCGCGCTGCCCGCTGATGCGGACGCCACTGCGCGCGTCGACCCGGTTCCCGTCGGTGCCGCTGATGCGCACCCCGGTTCGCTGGTCAACGACGCTCGCCCGGTGCTCCTGACCGCTGATGCGCACGCCCGCCTGCCCCAGGATGCCGACGCCTGCCTGACCGCTGATGCGCACCCCGCGCTGCGCACCGCTGATCCGGACGCCGTGCTGGCCGCTGATGCGCACCCCGCGCTCCGCGCTGCTGATGCGCACCCCGCGCTCGATCGCGCTGATGCGGACACCGCTGCGACCGCTGATTCGGACACCGCGCTGCTCACCGCTGATGCGCACGCCTGCCGCGGCGCTGATTCGGACCCCGGCCCGGCTGCTGATGCGCACGCCCCGCTCGGCGCCGCTGATGCGGACTCCGCGCTCGATCGCGCTGATGCGGACACCGGCCCGCGCGCTGATCCGCACGCCCCGCTCGGCGCTGATGCGGACACCGCGGTCGTCGCCGCTGATCCGAACACCCGACGCCGTGTGCACACCGTGTTCGGCAAGCGGCTGCGAGCTTGTCGAAAGAGTGAGAGTATTACGCTGAGCGGCGGTTTTGATGATCGACATGGTGTGCCTCCTGCGCTTGAATAGCCGAGTTATGGGCAAGTGATCAAATATGCAAGGCCCATACAGGTGAAAAACTAGAAGCGCGCAAGGGCTCGAACAAGCCGCCAACTCGCCGTCCACTGCAACCTTCTGGATGGGCTCCATTCGGCCGCGATCATTAGTCTGAAAGAGTTACCTTACGTGAGACATAACACGGTTGACTAGTGACGTTCAGTAGTTCAACTCCTGCTCACGCCCGTTGTGAACACTCGCTGTAGCTGAACTTTTGGCCACTGAATACATAAAGTGATAACGGCTGGAGGCGGTGCCGATCGCGGCCGGAGCGGTCAGCGGCGAACAACGGCGCGGCCGCCGCGACAAGCCCGCATGGACCCGTCCCATCGGACGAGGTGATCGGCTACCGTACGGCTCGTGACTGTCGTGGAGACCTTGCTCGTCCTGGTGGCGATCCCAGCGGCCGTGTACGGCCTCGCCACGCTGATCGCGCTGTGGCCGAAGCTGACCCGCAACCGCTACCGCGCCGGCCAGGACTGGAACTTCGACCCGGTCTTCTGGGTCGCCGACCCGGCGAGCACGAGCACTGCGCCGGAAGGCGCCGCTTCCGCGCGGGCTGCCAGCACCGATCGGGGAGGCGCACATGGGAACTGGTGAGATCGCTACGCCCGGGCACGGCCCGGACGGGCAACCGTCGGAATCCGAACTCGCCACCGGCGAGGTGCTGACCGCCACCGGACGACTGTCGATCGCCCGCCGGGTCGAACCGCAGCGGCCGAAGCTGCCGTTCAGCCCGGCGCAGCTCGCCCGGATCGACGAGGCCCTGACGCTGTCCAGCCGCAGCACCGGGCTGGAGTTCGCGATCTACCTCGGCGACCTGGGCGAGGACACCCGGGAGTTCGCGGGCGGGCTGCACGCCAACCTCGGTGCGCGGGCCGCGGAAGGGGTGCTGGTCGCGGTGTCGCCGCAGCAGCGGCGCGTGGAGATCGTCACCGGCGAGGAGTCCAAGCGCCGGGTGCCGGACCGCAGCTGCCAGCTCGCCCTGATGAGCATGGTCGCGTCGTTCAAGGAAGGCGAACTGCTCGAAGGACTCATCAGCGCGTTGCGGATGCTGTCCGACGCCGCAGGAACGCAGCACTCCGCGGCGCACTGATCGCTTCCCGGCGAATCCCGTCGGGATCGTGGCGGTTGCGTACCCGGTCGGCCGCCGGGGACGACCGGGGATCGCGGCGTAGACGAGCACCAATGGAGCACGAGAAGGGCGGGCCTGATCAGGCCCGCCCTTCTGGCATCCGGAGACCGGTCAGGACCGGTCGAACTCCCGCGCGGCCAGCGCCCGCACGATGCCCGCGCGCCCTTCCGAGACCAGCCGCCGCAGCGCCGCCGGATGCTCCCCGGCGAGCCAGGCATCGGCCGCGTCCACGGTGGCCTGCGTTACCGCCCAGGACGGGAACAACCCGATCACCGTGGGCTGCGCGCGCTCACTGGAGCGGCGCTGCCACACCTCGTCGATCTCGGCGAAGTAGCGCTGCACGTACGGGGCGAGCAGCTCGCGCTGACCGGGGTGCTGGAAACCGGCGATGATCGCGTCGCTGACCGCGTTCGGCAGCTCGTCGTCGTGCACCGCCCGTTGCCACGCGCGTTCTTTCGAGTCCTCGGTGGGGATCAGCGAACGGGCGCGTTCGGCGCGGCGCCTGCCGGTCGCGGTCTGGTCCTTGGCCAGTTCCGCGTCGATCTCGGTCTCCGCGGCCGCGCCGTGCGCCACCAGGGCCTGCAGCAGGTTCCAGCGCAGGTCGGTGTCCACGGTCAGCCCCGGCAGCGGCGCGGAGTCGTCCAGCCAGCCCCGCAGCACCGTGACCTGCTCCGGGTCCAGCACCGAACCGGCCAGCGAATTCACGAACGCGAGCTGGTGGTCCGAGCCGGGTTCGGCGGCGCGGGCCAGCTCCAGCAGCCGGGTGGCGTAGCGCCGCCAGCCCTCGCGCTGCCATTCCGGGTCGGTGTAGGAGGCCAGCGCGGTCTGCGCCTGCAGCAGCACCCGCTGCACGACGCCGATCTCGCTTTCCGCGCCGATCCCGGAATCGGCGGAGCGGCCCAGCACCAGGCTGACGAAGTCGCGGGCCTTCAGCTCGGCCTCGCGGGTCATCTCCCATGCCGTGGACCAGCACAGCGCACGCGGCAGCGACTCGTCGAGATCGCCGATGCGGTCGATCAGGGTGGCCAGCGAATCCGGGTCCAGCCGCATCGTGCAGTAGGTCAGGTCGTCGTCGTTGACCAGCACCAGCTTGCCCCGGTGCACCCCGGTCAGGTCCGGCACCGCGGTGCGCTCGCCGGTCACGTCGAGTTCCACGCGGTGCGTGCGCACCAGCTTGCCGGTGGCCGGGTCGTCGTCGTAGACGCCGATCGCCAGCCGGTGCGTGCGCAGCTCACCGGCGCCGGGCCGGGCCCCGCCCTGCACCACCGTGAACTCGGTGAACCGGCCCTCGTCGTCGGTGGTGAACCGGGGGCGCAGCATGTTCAGCCCGGTGGTCTCCAGCCACTCCGCGCTCCACCAGGACAGGTCCCTGCCGGAGGCTTCCTCCAGCGCCTGCAGCAGGTCGCTCAGCGTGGCGTTGCCCCAGGCGTGCCGCTCGAAGTACACCCGCAGCCCGGCCAGGAAGTTGTCCAGCCCGACGTAGGCGACCAGCTGCTTGAGCACCGAGGCGCCCTTGGCGTAGGTGATGCCGTCGAAGTTGACCTCCACGGCCTGCAGGTCCGGGATGTCGGCGGCCACCGGGTGCGTGGACGGCATCTGGTCCTGCCGGTAGGCCCAGGACTTCTCCACGCTGGCGAAGGTCGTCCAGGCGTGCGCGTACTCGGTGCCGCCGACCTGCGAGAGCACGCTGGCCCAGGTCGCGAAGGACTCGTTGAGCCACAGGTCGTCCCACCAGCGCATGGTCACCAGGTCGCCGAACCACATGTGCGCCATCTCGTGCAGCACCGTCTCGGCGCGGCGCTCGTAGAGGTAGCTGGTGACCTTCGACCGGAACACGAAGTCCTCCAGGAAGGTCACGCACCCGGCGTTCTCCATCGCCCCGGCGTTGAACTCCGGCACGAAGCACTGGTCGTACTTGCCGAACGGGTAGGGAACCCCGAACGCCTTGTGGTAGAAGGCGAAACCCTGCTTGGTCTCGCGGAACAGCCGCTCGGCGTCGAGGTGCTCGGCCAGCGAGGCGCGGCAGTACAGCCCGAGCGGGATCGGGTCCTGGCCGGGTTCGCCGGGGAACTCGTCGCGCCACTCGGCGTACGGCCCGGCGACCAGTGCGACCAGGTAGGTCGACATCGGCCGGGTGGTCGCGAAAACGTGCGTGCGGCCCAGCTCGGAATCGGCGACCTCGGCCGCGGCGTTCGAGATGACCTTCCACGACGCGGGCGCGTGCACCGTGATCTGGTAGGTCGCCTTCAGGTCCGGCTGGTCGAAGCAGGTGAACATCCGCTTCGCGTCGGCGGTCTCGAACTGGCTGTAGAGGTAGACCGCGCCGTCCACCGGGTCGATGAAGCGGTGCAGGCCCTCGCCGGTGTTGGTGTACTCGCAGTCGGCGTGCACGACGAGCTCGTTGTCCGCGGCCAGATCCGGCAGCCGCAGCCCCTCCTGCTCCGAGTAGCCGGACACGTCCAGCTCGACGCCGTTCAACCGCGCGCCGCGCACCCGGCCCGCGATCAGGTCGATCCAGGTTTCCGCGCCGGCCTGCGCGCTGCGGAACCGGACCGTGGTGGTGGAGCCGAAGGTCCGCACGTCCGGCCCGCCCGCACCATCGGAGAGGTCCAGTTCGATCACGTAGGACTCGACGTCCAGCAGTGCGGCGCGCTGCCGGGCCTGGTCCTGGGTGAGGTTCGGCGGGGCCAACGGATCACCTCGTCGCTCGTAGGGTCGGTCGGTCTCCGGCGCGCCGTGGCCGCGCCGGTTCACAGGGGATGCCGGGAATCCAATCACGTCGGAATGCCGTCCGGCCGCCGGACGCCTGGACGACTCGTCCCGGCGTGTCGGCGAACCGCCTCCACCGCTGGACTTTCGCTGGGCATGCGCGCGGAATCCGGGAAAACCGGGAGATTCCCACCCGATCGGCGCGCTGCGGGAAGATCGGGGGGCGGCGGGGAGTTGCTAGGAGCAGCGGGCCGTGAAATCCGCCCGCGCCTACCGACAAGCGCCCGTGATGGCACGGAGCACAGTGGAGGGTGAATCCATGAGCGTCGCCGAACGCCCCAAGGTCGACTTCTACTTCGACCCGGCCTGCCCGTTCGCGTGGGTCTCGTCGCGCTGGATCCTCGAGGTGGACGAGGTCCGCGACATCGACCTGCACTTCCGGGTGATGAGCCTGGCCGTGCTCAACGAGGGCCGCGACCTGCCCGAGGAATACCAGGATTTGATGGCCAAGGCGTGGAAGCCGGTGCGCGTCGCCATCGCCGCCGCCCAGCAGCACGGCGACGAGGTGCTCGGCCCGCTCTACACCGCCATGGGCACCCGGATCCACGAACGGGAGATCAAGGACTACGACCAGGTCATCAAGGAGTCCTTGGACGAGGTCGGGCTGCCCGGCTCGCTGGCCGAGGCCGCGAACGGCACCGACTACGACGAAGCGGTCCGCGCCAGCCACCACGAGGGCATGGACCCGGTGGGCGACGACGTGGGCACGCCCACCCTGCACGTGGACGGGGTGGCGTTCTTCGGCCCGATCACCACGCGGATCCCGCGCGGTGAACAGGCGGGCGAGCTGTTCGACGGCGCGTACAAGCTCGCGTCCTACCCCTACTTCTTCGAGCTCAAGCGCACCCGCACGGAGTCGCCGCAGTTCGACTGAGGTGCCCGCCGAGGAGGTCCTGATCACGCGGCCGAGCGGGCGTGCGGCCGGGACGCTGCTGTGCCTGCCCGGCACGATGTCCGCCCCGGCCATCTTCGACGGACTGGCCGACCGGACCGGCGCGGACGTCGTGATCGCCCCGTGGCTGGCGTGGCCGGGACCGCACGACATCGCAACGCTCGGTGCCCGGGTCGCCGAGCTGGTGGTCGAGCACGCGCCGGTGGTGCTCGTCGGGCACTCCACCGGTGGCGTGATCGCATTGCGCGCCGCCCTGCACCGGATGCGTGGCTTGGCCGGTTTGGTGCTCAGCGACACCGGGGCGAACATGCGCGGGCACGGCGACGTGGACGCCATCATCGAGCACGTCCGCGCCGCCTGGGGCCCGGAGTTGTGGCGCGCCGTCGCGCAGCGCGGGGTGCACCTCCCGGTGCCGGAGCGCATCGCGGATGCGCTGGAAACCTACCCGGCGACCTTGCGCCGCTCCGCCGTGATCGATGCGTTGACCAGTCAGCGCGACACCGACCTGGCGCCGTTGCTCGGCGAGTTGGACCTGCCTGCCCTGGTCGTGCACGGGCGCTACGACCGCGCCCGCGAGCTCCGGCACGCGACCGAACTCGCCGAGCTGCTCGGCGCGCCCGCCCCGGTGGTGCTGGAGTGCGGGCACACGCCTGCCGCGGAGTGCCCGGAGTCGTTCGCGGCGCAGGTCCGCCGGTTCCTGGCGAACCTCGACTGATGGCGGTCGAGGTCTGTGCACCCGTTCGCGGTTGTGCCAGTCTCGGTGTGCTGTTGCCGGTGTCACATATCGGGAGGAACGCATGGCGACCCCTACGGCAGTCCGGACCGAGCACGTGATCGACGGCGCGTACGTCGCCGGTTCCGGCGAGCGCATCGACGTGGTCGACCCGGCGACCGAGCAGGTGGTCGGCTCCGTCCCGGCAGGAACCGCCGCGGACGTGGACGCTGCGGTCGCGGCGGCGCGGGCGGCGTTCGACGGCTGGGCAGCGCGCCCGGTGGCGGAGCGCTCGGCGCTGGTGCGTGCGATTTCCGAAGGCATCGCCCGGCGCCGCGACGAGATCGCCGCGACGGTGACCGCCGAGATGGGCTCCCCGATCGGTTTCGCCACCCAGGTGCACGCGAGCGTGCCGGTCGCGACGTCCGCGGGCATCGCCGACGTGCTGGACCAGGGCTTCGACTGGACCGAGGAGCACGGCAACTCGCTGATCGTGCGCGAGCCGGTCGGCGTCGTCGGCGCGATCACGCCGTGGAACTACCCGCTGCACCAGATCGTGGCGAAGGTCGCGGCGGCGCTGGCCGCGGGCTGCACGGTGGTGCTCAAACCCAGCGAGCTCGCCCCGCTGACCGCTTCGATCTTCGCCGAGATCGCCGCGGAGGCGGGCGTCCCGGCGGGCGTGTTCAACCTGGTGCACGGCACCGGCCCGGTGGTGGGCGAGGCCATCGCGGGCCACCCGGACGTCGACATGGTCTCGTTCACCGGCTCGACCCGCGCCGGACGCCGGGTTTCCGAGGTGGCAGCGGGCACCGTCAAGCGGGTCGCGCTGGAACTCGGCGGCAAGTCGGCGAACGTGGTGCTCGACGACGCGGACCTGGCCAAGGCGGTGAAGCTCGGCGTCGCCGGTTGCTTCCCGAACGGCGGGCAGAGCTGCAACGCGCTGTCCCGGATGCTGGTGCCGGAATCCCGGCACGACGAAGCGGTGGAACTCGCGGTGGCCGCGGTCGCGAAGTACTCCGTCGGCGATCCGACCGACGAGCGGACCCGCATCGGTCCGATGGCTTCGGACGTGCAGCGCGACCGCGTCGTCGACTACATCCGCAGCGGTGTGGCCGAGGGGGCTTCGGTGGTCACCGGTGGCCCGGAAGCTCCGGACGGGCTCGATCGGGGCTACTACGTGCGCCCGACGGTGTTCACCGGGGTGCGCCCGGACATGACCATCGCGCGCGAGGAGATCTTCGGCCCGGTGCTGTCGATCCTGCCGTACCGGGACGATGACGAGGCGGTCGCGATCGCCAACGACTCCGAGTACGGGCTCTCCGGCGCGGTTTTCGGCTCCGACGAGCGCGCGCTGGCGGTGGCCCGCCGGATCCGCACCGGCCAGGTCGCGGTCAACGGCGGGGCGTTCAACCCGAACGCGCCGTTCGGCGGCTACAAGCAGTCCGGCAACGGGCGCGAGTTCGGCAAGTTCGGGCTGGAGGAGTTCCTGGAGGTCAAGTCGATCCAGCGGTGAAGGCCGGGTCATCCGCATTCGGCCCGCGGTAGCGGCGGCAGCGCAGCGACGTCGTCGCCCGCGCCGTCGACTTCGTCCGAAGTGGACTTCGAGCCGCGTGCAGCCCGGAAATGGTCCGAAGTGGACACCGTTGCTCAGGCCGCGAGCGCTCTGCGCAATGCCCGGCCGGTGGTCTCCGCCGGGTAAGGGGAGGCCCGTAGTGCCTCGGTCTCGCTGATCGCGGCGGTGCGGAAGGAAGCGCACAGCCCCGCCAGGGCTGCGAGCTCGGCGCGCTGGCCGCGGACGAACTCCGCATCGACCGGGTTTCCGTGCCCGGGCACGACGATCTCCGGTCGTAGCTGCAGCAGCGCAGCTAGCGCGGCAGGCCAGCTTTCCGGGAAAGCGTCCTCGAAGTCCGGTGGCGCACCCTGTTCGACCAGGTCGCCTGCGAAGACCACGCCGGCGTCCGGCACCTGCGCGACCAGGTCGTGGTCGGTGTGCCCGGCGCCGAGGTGGTGAAGCTGCACGATCCGGTCGCCGAGGTCGATCTCCGCGCGGTCGTGCACCAGCCGATCCGGTTGCGCCACGTTGGTGCGCGACAGTGCGGTGGCCAGTTCGTGGCGCCCCTCGGCGCGGTAGTGCTCGACCCATTCCGCGCGCTGCCGTTCGGCGTGCTCGTCCAGGTAGCGCGGGCAATTCGCGTGCGCCCGCACGGGCGCGGGCAGGAACGCCGCGGTACCGAAGTAATGGTCGAAGTGACCGTGCGTCAGCACCACCTCCCACGGCTGCGACGTCACCTCGCGAACCGCCGCGGCCAGTTCCGCGCCTTGCTCGCGATCGCCCCGGGTGTCCACGACCAGCGCCCGAGCCGAACCGAACACCAGTCCCGTGCTCAGGTCGAGCTCGGAGTGCCTGCGCACGAACACCCGGTCGGCCACCTCTCGCCACTGTTCCACGTCCCCAGGATGCCGTCGCCGACCGGCGTCGCGGCAGGGGTGCGAAGCCGCCGCGCGGTGTTTGGCACACTGCCTGCGTGCGCGTCTACCTTGGATCTGACCACGCAGGATTTGAACTCAAGAACCACCTGGCCAAGTGGCTGGGCGAGCGCGGTCACGAAGTGACCGACGTCGGCCCGGCGGTCTACGACGCCCAGGACGACTACCCGCCGTTCTGCGTCGAAGCCGCCCGCCGCGTCGTGGCCGACGAGGGCAGCCTCGGGCTGGTCATCGGCGGTTCCGGCAACGGCGAGCAGATCTCGGCCAACAAGGTTCCCGGCGCCCGCGCGGCGCTGACCTGGAACGTCGAGACCGCGAAACTGGCTCGCCAGCACAACAACGCACTGCTGGCGGGCATCGGTGCGCGGATGCACTCGGTCGAGGAGATCGAGGAGATCGTCGAGGCGTTCCTGGGCACCGAGTTCGAAAGCGGCCGCCACCAGCGCCGCATCGACCTGCTCGCCGACTACGAGCGGACCGGGAACCCGCCGGCGCTTCCCGCGGAGTGACCATGCCCGAAGCACGCCCGGTCGCGTTGTGGACACCGCTGGTCGCCTTCGGCGCCACCGCGGCCGGGGTGCTCGTCCTCTTCTTCGCCCAAACCGCGCTCTCGCCCGTGCTGCTGGGCGGTCCGGGCGCTACCTGCACCGCCCCGGATTGCGTGCTCGGCGTCGGGCTGTGGCTGATCGTCGGCGGTTTTCTGGCGCTGTGCCTGGCATTCCTCGCGGGAATGGTGGTGGCCTTCTGGCGCCGCGGTACGACCGGCGTGGTCCGCCGCGGCCTGATCGTGGCCGCTTGCTGCGTCGCCGCCTACCTGGCCGAGTCCGTCGTGCTGTGGGTGTTGTTCTGAGCGCCTGTCTCGGGCCTGCGCTCGGCTCGGGTGTCGGCTTTTTCGAGCGGTGTCAGCCGCTTCCGCCACGTGCACAACGTAACCACCGCTGAAGGACAGGCACTGACGCGATGCCCGAAGGTCACACGTTGCACCGGCTCGCGCGGCTGCACGATGCGCGGTTCGGCGGGCACCGGGTGCGAGTGCTCAGCCCGCAGGGCCGATTCGCCGCCAGTGCGTCCGAAGTGGACGGTTCGGTGCTGGAGCGCGCCGAGGCGCACGGCAAGCACCTCTTCCACTGCTACGGCCCCGGAATCGTGCACGTGCACCTCGGGTTGTACGGGAAGTTCACCGAAATCCCGCTGCCGCCGGAACAGCCGCGCGGCCAAGTTCGGATGCGGATCGTCGGCCCGGATTGCGCGACGGATCTGCGCGGCCCCACGGCCTGCGAACTGATCACGCCGGAGGAAGTCGCGGCGCTGCGCGCCCGCCTCGGCCCGGACCCGTTGCGCGCGGACGCCGAACCGGACCGCGCGTGGCAGCGGATCGAGCGCTCCCGCACGCCGATCGCCGCGTTGCTGCTGGATCAGAAGGTCATCGCGGGCGCGGGCAACGTCTACCGCGCCGAAGTCCTGTTCCGGCACGGCATCGCGCCCTACACGCCCGGCCGGGAATTGGGCGCGCGGCGGTGGAAGCTCGTCTGGCACGACCTGGTCGAGCTGATGGCCGGCGGCGTGCGGACCGGGCGGATCGACACGGTCCGGCCGGAGCACGAGCCGGAGGCGATGGGGCGCCCGCCGCGGCAGGACCGGCACGGTGGCGAGGTCTACGTCTACCGGCGAGCCGGTGCGCCTTGCCTGATCTGTGCGACACCGGTGGTCACCGCGGACCTCTCCGGCCGCAACCTCTACTGGTGCCCCACCTGCCAGGCCTGACCGGCGCCTCAGAAGTCGAAGCCGTCGAACCCGTCGAAGCCGTCGAAATCTCCGAAGTCGCCGCCGTCGCCGAAGCCGCCCGGGTCCGCGCCCTCGAACCCGTCGGCTCCTTGGAAACCGTCGGCGTAGGCGGCCTCGGGAACGCCGGACATGCCGCCGAACAGTGCGCTGGCCAGCATGAACGACCCCGCGCCCCAGGCTCCGGCGACCAGCGCGGGCTTCCACCACGGCTGG
This sequence comes from Saccharopolyspora sp. SCSIO 74807, assembly GCF_037023755.1. Lineage (NCBI taxonomy): Bacteria > Bacillati > Actinomycetota > Actinomycetes > Pseudonocardiales > Pseudonocardiaceae > Saccharopolyspora > Saccharopolyspora sp. SCSIO 74807. The sequence continues at coordinate 3,026,166 of NZ_CP146100.1, forward strand.
CTGTACCAGCCCTCCGGCACCGGACGGCCCGCGACTCGGCCGCCCGGGTAGTAGTGCGGCGTCTGCTCGCTCGGCTCCGGCGAGGCCACCTGCCGCTGCCCTTCGACCTCGACGTCGCGGTGCTCGGTCACCTTGCCCGCACCGTGCCGGTCCGCGAGGTCCGGAAGTTCCGGGCCGGGGTCCATGTCCATCGCGGTGCGCGCCGCGCGCACGTAGTACAGGCCTTCCATCGCCGTCCGGGTGGTGAGCCTGCACTGCTCGGCGGTGCTCGCCTGGTCGAGCTGGGACACCGCGGCCTGGTGCCGTTCGGCGGCGTCGGCAAGCGCCTGCTTGGCGGCCTCGTTCGTGCCGACGAGGTTGAGCACCTGCCCGCCCAGCCGCTCGGTCCAGCGCCGGGCGTCGGCCTTGGCGTCGTCGAGCTGGTTGCGCTGGTACTCGACGTTCTGCCTGCGCGACCACCACACCGCGACCACGAGGACGACGGCGGCGGCGATGATCAGGATGACTGCGGTGTCCACGGTGCCTCCGAGCTGGTCCGGTCGGACAATCCCGAGGCTACTCGCGGCGGGGGAGTGCTCGGGCGGGTCAGGCGCCGAGCGGTACCTCGGCCACGGTCTCCCACTCGGAGCAGGAGTGATCCCGGTTCAGCCGCACCAGCGAGACGGCGCCGGCTTTGGCCGTGGTCGGGTCGACGTCGGTGCCGCTGAGCGTGGCCACGGCGAAGATCGCGGGACCGTCCGTGGTGGAGTACGCGAGGCTGATGTGCCGGTCTACCTCTTCCGGTTCGCCCGGGAGCTGCTCGGCGCCGACCACTTCCGCGGTCGCCTCGCGCAGCGCCGCGCGCAGTTCCAGCAGCGTGGTCTGCGGCTCGGCGGGCAGCGACAGCGACTCGGGCAGCACCACGGCGCGGTGGAACGCCAGCGACAGCGGCGCGAAACCGGTGAGCCGCCTGCGCGCGGTGTCCACCAGCCCGTCCAGCCGTTCCTGCGGCACCTCGTCGGTGAAGCCGACCTCCTGCACCAGGATGTGCATCCATTCCAGCGGGACGAGGTCGAAACCCGGCAGGTCCCGCATGGCGTACTGGTACTGGTTCACCAGGTGGCGCAGCCCGGGCTGGTCGGCGAACGGCAGCAGCCACGCGTAGCTGGTGCGGCCGGAGTGCCATCCCGGCCGCCAGCGGGCGTGGTTGCGGACCTGGTCGGCGTGCGGCAAGTCGGTCACCCTTCAAATAGTGCACTGGCGCGGGCGGTTGTGGGGCGACCTTGAGCTATCTCACGGTCGTGGTGCCCGGGTGGGAATGATCACCGGACGGCGCCGACCGATCGCGCAGCGTGTCCGCCGCGTCCGCGTTGCGCACCCGCAACGACAGCAGCAATCCCAGCGCACCGAAGGCGATCGAGGCGAGGAACGCCCCGCGGTAGGCCGACATCTGCGCCTGCACCACCGCCGACGGCACCGAGACATCCACAGTGGACGTGTAGCTTTCGGTCAATGCCACCAGAATCGTCGCACCCACCGCGGTTCCGAGTGCGGTCGCCACCTGCCTGCTGGCGTTGAACAGCGAGCTGGCCCGGCCCATCGACGCGGCGGAGATCCGCGCGAACGCGGCGGTCTGCAACGGCGTCATCAGCAGTCCCATGCCGATCCCCAGCCACACCAGCAGCACCGTCAGCAGCCAGTACGGGGTCGCGGTGTCGAGCAGTTGCAGCAGCAGCCCGACACTGATCAACACGGTGAATCCGATGAGCAGCAGTGGCCGCGGCCCGACTCTTGTGTAGAGGCGGCTGACGAGCTGGGTGGTGGCGAGCATGCTCAGCGCCTGCGGCATCAGCACGAGGCCGGATCCGAGCGGGCCGAAGCCGCGCAGGTTCTGCAGGTACAGCGGGAGCAGGAACAGCGCGCCGAAGATCGCCCCGGTGGAGCACAGCAGCAGCCCGTTGCCGGTGCCGAACAGCCGATCGCCGAGCAGGCGCAGGTCCAGCATCGGTTCCGGGGTGCGCAGTTCGCGCGCGACCAGCCCGCTCAGCAGTACCGCGGCGACGATGAGCGTTCCCCACACCGAAGGCTTTCCCCAGCCGGTCTGGGCGCCTTGATCCAGTCCGACGAGGAGGGTGGCCAGGCCGCTGCCGGCCAGCACGAACCCGGGCAGGTCGAATCTGCCGGGCCGGGACTGCTGTTCCTCCTTCAGGAACAGCACCGCCGCGAGCAGCGCGAGCCCGCCCACCGGGACGTTGATGAAGAAGATCCATCGCCAGCTCGCGAATTCCACCAGCGCGCCGCCGATCAGCGGTCCGAGCATCGGCGCGATGGTGATCGGCACGGAAAGCACGGCGGAGGCTTTGGCGCGTTCGTGCGCCGGGAAGGCGCGGAAGAGCATGGCTTGGCCGACGGGCACGAGCATCCCGCCGCCGACGCCTTGCAGGATCCGCGCGCCGATCAGCATCCAGATCTCGGTGGCGAGTCCGCAAAGCACGGAGGCGGCGGTGAACACGACGACGGCGAGCTGGAAGGTGCGCTTGCCGCCGTAGCGGTCGGCGATCCAGCCGGATGCGGGCACGAACACGGCGAGGCTGATCAGGTAGCCGGTGAGCACCCACTGCAGGGTGGCTTCGCCGACGTGGAATTCGCGGCCCAACGTCGCCAGCGCGACGTTGAGCACGGTCATGTCCAGGATCTGCATGATCAGGCCGAGCACGAAGGTGATGCCGACCAGCCACTTGTACTCGAGACGTCGCAAGCTGCGCTCCGTGTTCGCTCCGGCGGTTCCCCCAGGCCGGCCCCTCGCGCGGAGCTCCGACCTCACCCCTCCAGCATGCGCCACCCCAACGACAGCCCCAACGCGTTTATTTCCCAGCCCCAGGACCGCTCCGAAGCGCCCGGCTCACCAAGCCTTTCGCGCAACAACCACACCACCGGCATAGGTGCCGCCGTCCGCATCCCGCGCAGACGCCTCCGCCAGCCGAACCGCCCTACTCACCGGCCCCGGCGGGTCTTCGTTCCCCAAGTCCTCACCGACGAGAGCCGCCGTCAAAACCCCGCGCAGACGTCCCCGTCAGCCGAACCGCCCTACTCACCGGCCCCGGCGGGTCTTTGTCTCCCAAGCCCCCAGCAACGCCAAGCCACCGCAAGAATCCCCACGCAACCACCGCACCGTGGGGGCTTACGGGGGCTCGGCCCCCGTATGAATATGCGAAGGAGGACCGGCCCAAGCCCCGACGAGTCGGGGCAGCGGCACAGTCCTCCCACCTCCGGAGCGGGCGACGGGAATCGAACCCGCGTAGCCAGTTTGGAAGACTGGGGCTCTACCATTGAGCTACGCCCGCATGCTCGGTCGGAACTTCCGTTTTCCGGAGCTTCGCCCGGATTCCGGTGCGTGAACCCGGTTGGTGCGTGAGTCCGGGGTGTTCGCGACCTTGCGTGCCCCACTTTAACCGGTCGCGATAGGGTCTTTGCAACGCACCCGGGGGTTCCGGGGTGCGTCGCAGGTCGAACGGGGTGTGGCGCAGTTTGGTAGCGCACTCGCTTTGGGTGCGAGGGGTCGTGGGTTCAAATCCCGCCACCCCGACGTTCGAGGGAGGCGTGGTCGGTCCGGCCACGCCTCTTTGCCGTCGAGATCACGTTGCGTGATCTTTCCGGGTGACCTGTTCGACAGCTGGTAACGATGCCCGCCGGGCTCTCGATTCCGTTGGCGTGCGCTTTCACGTTGCTGCGTCGAGGGTTCTGCGTCGCGTCCGGCTGCCCGCCGTGCTGGTCGGCGCGCTGCTGGTGCTGGCGGTCGTGCTGCTGGTGGGGGTGTCGTTGTTCGTCGATGTCCCGGGAGCGCGGCCGGTTCCGCCGACGGTGGGGATCGGCACGGCGGCCACTCCGACGAACCTGGGTCCGGCGATGGTTCCGGCGTTGGGCGGCCGGTGACCCGGCGTGCGCCGGTTTTCGGGCGGTTCGGCAACCCCCGGCCCGTGCTCGGTCGCCGCGGGCAATAGACTCGGAGGTCAGCCCGGCGTGGCCGGAGCGTGCCCAGTCCCGGGCGGTGCTGCTGTCCTGGGCGTCGCTCGAGGCGTTCCGCCGGGGTCCGAAGCACGTTCGCACTAGGAGACCACGTGAAGAGCACCGTCGAGCACCTGAGCCCGACGCGCGTACGGATCAACGTCGAGGTGCCGTTCGACGAGCTCAAGCCGAACTTCGACCGCGCGTACAAGCAGTTGGCGAACCAGGTCCGGATTCCGGGCTTCCGTCCGGGCAAGGCACCGGCCCGGGTGCTGGAGAGCAGGGTGGGCCGCGCGCCCGTGCTCGACGAGGTCGTCAACGAGGCGGTCCCGGAGAAGTACCTGGAGGCCGTGAACGGCAGCGAGGTGCGCACCCTCGGCCGTCCGGAGATCGAGGTCACCAAGATCGAGGACGGCGAGCAGGTCGCGTTCACCGCCGAGGTCGACGTGCGCCCGGAGATCACCGTGCCCGCTTTCGGCGAGCTGTCGGTGACCGTGGACGACGTCGAGGCGTCCGAGGACGAGGTGCAGCAGCAGCTCGATGAGCTGCGCGCCCGCTTCGGCACGTTGACCGGCGTGGAGCGTCCGGCGCAGCAGGGCGACTTCGTCAGCATCGACCTCTCGGCCACCGTCGACGGCGAAGAGGTCGAGGACGCGCGCACCAGCGGGCTGTCCTACGAGATCGGTTCCGGCCAGCTCATCGACGGCATCGACGACGCGCTGATCGGCGCGTCCGATGGCGACACGAACACTTTCACCAGCCATCTGCTGGCGGGCGAGTACGCGGGCAAGGACGCCGAGGTGACGGTCACGCTGAACTCCGTCAAGGAGCGGCACCTGCCGGAGGCCGACGACGAGTTCGCGCAGATGGCCAGCGAGTTCGACACCGCGGACGAGCTGATGGCCGACCTGCGCGAGCGGGCGGCCCGGATGAAGCGGATGCAGCAGGGGATGCAGGCCAGGGACAAGGTCCTGGACGCGCTGCTGGAGACCGTGGAGGTGCCGCTGCCGGAGAACCTCGTCAACTCCGAGGTCGAGGCCCGCGAGCACGACGCGGTGCACCCGTTCGACCACGACGAGGAGAAGTTCGGCGAGTGGCTGGCGCAGCAGGGCCAGACCCGCGAGCAGTTCGACGCCGAGACCCGGCAGGAAGCCGAGAAGGCGGTCCGCACTCAGCTGGTGCTGGACACGATCGCCGATGCCGAGGACGTGTCGGTTTCGGACAACGAGCTGACCGAGCGGATCATCTATCAGGCGCAGCGGTTCGGCGTGAGCCCGGACCAGTACGTGCAGCAGGCCCAGCAGTCCGGCCAGCTCGGCGCGATCTACGCCGACGTGCGGCGCAGCAAGGCGCTGTTCTCGGTGGTCCGGCAGGCGACCGTGCGCGACGAGTCCGGCGGGTCGCTGGATCTGGACGAGTTGTTCGGATCGGAGACCGACGAGTCGGGCCAGCCCGAGGTCGTGCCGGGTGAGGCCGAGCAGAAGTCGGCCGACGCGGAGGGCGACGGCGAGAACGCGGAGTCCACTGCGGGCGCGAAGTCCGAGTGAGCCTTTTCCGGCACGGCGATTTCGCTGTGCGCGAAAGGAATCCGCGCTTCGTCATGGCGGAACACAAGCTCTGAGCGAACGTGGGCGGTACCGGGAAGCTGGTGCCGCCCACGTTCGTTAGGGTCGGTCGTAAGCGGATCACCGGTAACCGAAAAGTACGGCGTCCCTGGGATTCGGCGGCCGAAAGCCCGCCCGGTCCATTGTGGAAGCCCCTCATCGTGGAAGAAGGCAGGGAGACGTGACGCAGCACCTGACTGTTCCGGCGTCGTCGGACTCGACGCCGCACATGCGGTCGACGAACGGGCTCTCGCTCAACGACTCGGTTTACGAGCGGTTGCTGCGGGAGCGGATCATCGTCCTGGGCTCCCAGGTCGAGGATTCCATCGCCAACCAGATCTGCTCGCAGCTCGTCCTGCTGGCGGCCGAGGACGCGGAGCGGGACATCTCGCTCTACATCAACTCGCCGGGTGGCTCGGTCACCGCCGGGATGGCGATCTACGACACGATGCAGTTGATCAAGCCCGATGTGGCGACGGTGGCGATGGGCTTCGCCGCGTCGATGGGCCAGTTCCTGCTCTCCGCGGGCGCCACCGGCAAGCGCTTCGCGCTGCCGCACTCGCGGATCATGATGCACCAGCCTTCGGCGGGCCTCGGTGGCACGGCTTCGGACATCGCGATCCAGGCCGACGTGTTCACCAAGCACAAGCGGGAGATGGCGGAGCTGATCGCGCACCACACCGGTCAGGACGTGGAGCGGATCATCGCCGATTCCGACCGGGACCGTTGGTTCACCGCCGACGAGGCGCGCGACTACGGGTTCGTGGACCACATCGCCACCGCCGCCAACCTGCCGAGCTGACCCGCGAACCCACAGCAACGAGGAGTCACCCGTCGTGAGCTCATTCCAGCTTCCGCAGTCCCGGTACGTGCTGCCTTCGTTCGTGGAGCGCACCGCGTACGGGGTGAAGGAGTCGAATCCGTACAACAAGCTGTTCGAGGAACGGATCGTGTTCCTCGGCGTCCAGGTCGACGACGCTTCGGCCAACGACGTGATGGCGCAGCTGCTGTACCTGGAGTCGGACGACCCGGACCGGCAGATCGACATCTACATCAACTCGCCGGGCGGTTCGTTCACCGCGTTGATGGCGATCTACGACACGATGCAGTACGTCCGCCCCAACATCCGCACGGTGTGCCTGGGGCAGGCCGCTTCGGCGGCGGCGGTGCTGCTGGCGGCGGGCACCAAGGGCCAGCGCCTGGCGCTGCCGAACGCCCGCATGCTGATCCACCAGCCTTCCACCGAGGGCATCTACGGCCAGGTCTCGGACTTGGAGATCCAGGCCAACGAGGTGCAGCGGATGCGGGACCTGATGGAGTCGACGCTGGCCACGCACACCGGCAACTCCAAGGAGCAGATCCGCCAGGACGTGGAGCGGGACAAGATCCTGACCGCGGACCAGGCCCAGCAGTACGGGTTGATCGACGAGATCATGCCGTACCGCAAGCTGGCCGGCCAGTCCTGAATCGCCGCGTGGACCGCGGCCCGTCCGGGTTCTTCCGGGGCGGGCCGCGATCTTCCGGGCGGCGGTGCGCGGCGGAGTTGCGACGCCGCGCGAACGGTGGTCGCGGGGACGTTCCGCGGGGTGGGATGCTTCGCCGGGCCGTTCGCGACACGCCCGGCACGTGCGGTCCCACCCGCCTCGCCCGGCGGGTGGCGGACACTGTGAGTCTCCCCGAAGGCGGGGAGCGGCAGGTACCGTCGAAACGAGCACATACGGTCAGGCACGTCACCGGACGGCGTGCCGGAGGGGACGGGGTCAGCGGTCATGGCACGTATCGGTGACGGCGGCGACCTGCTGAAGTGCTCCTTCTGCGGGAAGAGCCAGAAGCAGGTGAAGAAACTCATCGCCGGCCCCGGCGTGTACATCTGCGATGAGTGCATCGATCTCTGCAACGAGATCATCGAAGAGGAGCTGGCCGAGGCCGGCGAGGTCAAGCTCGACGAGCTGCCGAAGCCGACGGAGATCCACGAGTTCCTGGACCAGTACGTCATCGGGCAGGACGCGGCGAAGCGGAACCTCTCGGTCGCGGTCTACAACCACTACAAGCGCATCCAGGCTGGGGAGCGCACCCGGGACAGCCGCGAGGAGAACGTCGAACTCGCGAAGTCGAACATCCTGATGCTCGGCCCGACCGGCTGCGGCAAGACCTACCTGGCGCAGACGCTGGCGAAGATGCTCAACGTGCCGTTCGCCATCGCCGACGCGACCGCGCTGACCGAGGCGGGCTACGTCGGCGAAGACGTCGAGAACATCCTGCTGAAGCTGATCCAAGCCGCCGATTACGACGTCAAGCGCGCCGAGACCGGCATCATCTACATCGACGAGGTAGACAAGATCGCGCGCAAGAGCGAGAACCCGTCGATCACCCGCGACGTCTCCGGTGAGGGCGTGCAGCAGGCGCTGCTGAAGATCCTGGAGGGCACCACCGCGAGCGTGCCGCCGCAGGGCGGCCGCAAGCACCCGCACCAGGAGTTCATCCAGATCGACACCACGAACGTGCTGTTCATCGTGGCCGGCGCGTTCGCGGGCCTGGACCAGATCGTCGAGGAGCGGGTCGGCAAGGCCAGCGTCGGCTTCGGTGCGCAGCTGCGGTCGAAGACCGAGATCGACGCGACCGACCACTTCGCCGATGTGCTGCCCGAAGACCTCATCAAGTTCGGCCTGATCCCGGAGTTCATCGGCAGGCTGCCCACCGTGGCCAGCGTGACGAACCTGGACAAGCCGTCGCTGGTGCAGATCCTCACCGAACCCCGCAACGCGCTGATCAAGCAGTACAAGCGGCTGTTCGAGATGGACAACGTCGAGCTGGAGTTCACCAGGTCGGGGTTGGAGGCCATCGCGGATCAGGCGATCCTGCGCGGCACCGGTGCCCGCGGCCTGCGGGCGATCCTGGAAGAGGTGCTGCTGCCGGTGATGTACGACATCCCGAGCCGTTCCGACGTGGCCAAGGTCGTGATCACCGAGCAGACGGTGCGGGAGAACGTCAATCCGACGATCGTCGCCCGGCAGAACACCCGCCGCGAGCGCCGCGAGAAGTCGGCCTGATCGGCTGCCCGGTCCTGCCGAAGAACCTCTTCGAACCTCGGTTTCGCGCCGCCCGATGCGCACCGCCGCGCGCGGTGCGCATCGTCAGCTCTTGCGGCGCCGCGGCACGTAGCCGCCGATGAAGTCGACGACCTCCGGCAGCGCTTTGCGGTAGTAGCGGCTGTTGTGCCCGCCGGGCGAGGTCGAGGCCACCTCCGGGTCGGCGCGGGCGATGAACCGGCGGGTGCCTTTGATGAACCGGTCGCGGGTGCCGCACCACACGCCCAGCGGAACGTCCTCGAGCGCGTCGAGGTGGCGCATGGGGTCGATGGAGGCCCAGTCCTGCTCGTCGGCGAAGGCCCGTCGCCGCGCCATCTCCGGCCAGTTGGTGATCAGCGCCGGGGACACGATCGCCGTCGCGCGCACCTGGCTGCGCAGCTCGTTGCGGCGGCGGGTGTAGAGCAGCGCGCCGAACCCGCCCATCGAGATGCCCGCCACCGCGAACGGCTGGCCGTCGGCTCCGCCGAGGCCGCGCTCACCGAGCCAGCGGGGCACTTCCTCCAGCAACATCCACATCGGGTCGTCGCCGAAGCGCTGGTGCCAGTAGCTGTTCCCGCCGCCGTCGACGGCCAGGAACGCGAACGGCGGCACGGCGCCGCTGGCAACCGCGGAGGTGAGCCAGCTGGGCACGCCACCGGCGGATCTGCGGGCGTCGCCGTACCGCCCGTGCAGCAGCAGGCACACCGGCAGCCCCTCGCGGTGCACGCCGTCCGGGAACATCGTCACCAGGTCGACCTCGCGGTTGCGAGCCTGCGAGTGCACGGTCTCGACCAGCACGTTGTCCTGCTTGGCCAGCGGGACCGCCGCCGGTTGCACCTCGGTTCCGCCGGAGTCGGCGCTGAGTCCCAGTCCGGCCGCGCCGATCCCGAGCAGGCCGGATGTGAGCATGGTGCGACGGCTCGGCATCCTGACCGACCGCGGATTCCCGCGCATGACACCTCCGGCTTCGCCTCGCTCTGAGTGTCCATCGTGCCAATGGCGCGGATCGCTACCGATGCGGCCCCGGCGGTGTCCTCAGCGGACCGCGGCCGGTTCCGGTGCGGTGACCCGCTCGGCTCCGGTGTAGACGTTCATGGAGCTGCCGCGCAGGAAGCCGACCAGCGTCATGCCCTGCTCGGCGGCCAGCTCGACGGCGAGCGAGGACGGCGCGGAGACCGCGGTGAGCATCGGCACACCCGCCATCGCGGCTTTCTGGACCAGCTCGAACGACGCCCGCCCGGAAACCATGAGCACGCTGGCGCCCAACGGCACGCGCCGTTGCAGCAGCGCCCAGCCGAGCACTTTGTCGACGGCGTTGTGCCTGCCCACGTCCTCCCGGCACACCAGGAGTTCGCCGTGCGCGTCGAAAAGGGCGGCGCCGTGCAATCCGCCGGTGCTGTCGAAGACCTGCTGCGCCGCGCGCAGCCGCTCCGGCAGTTCCGCGAGGGTTTCCGGACTGATCCGCAGCGGATCCTCGGCGGGTGAGTACCGGGTGCTCAGCCGGACCGAGTCCAGCGCGGCCTTGCCGCACACGCCGCAGGACGAGGTGGTGTAGAAGTTCCGCTCCACCGAGGTGTCCGGCGGGCTCACGCCGGGCGAGAGGCGGACGTCGAGCACGTTGTAGGTGTTGCGCCCGTCCGGACCGGGACTGTCGCAGTAGCGGGCGCTGTGCACGTCGTCCATGCCGCCGATGACGCTTTCGGTGAGCAGGAAGCCGTGCGCCAGCTCGACGTCGTTGCCGGGGGTGCGCATGGTGACCGTGAGCGCTCGGCCGTCGATCCGGATCTCCAGGGGTTCTTCGGCTGCGAGGGTGTCGGGCCGGGTGCGGGCGCCCTGCTCGGTGATCCGCAGCACGGGCCGCCGTACCGTGACACGTCCCATTGACGACCTCCTGCTCGTGCGACGCCGTTCCCGGCGATTCGACCGTCTCCTATGGTCGCAGGCCCGCGGGTGTGATCGCGCTGCTCGGGTCGCGGTCTCGCGCGCTGGTCCGTTCGGGCGTGCGGGCGGAGAAATGTGGTCGAAGCCGTGCTGTTCCGTCGTGGTTGATCGCTAGTGTTCGCTCGTAAGGCCCCAGCGAGCAAGGACCCGACATGCCCGAGAGCACCGCAACCGCCCGGCAGAACCTCCGATTCGTCGAGTCGGAGGCGCCGATCCGCGAGCCCGTCACCAAGTTCGGCGGCCAGCCCGTGTGGCTGGACGCGCCTGCCTGGCCGCTTTCGGCCAGCCAGGGGCGCCCGATGCGCTTCCTCGGGCAGATCCGGTTGCCGGGCGAGCAGGTGCGGCTGGCCTACCTGTTCCTGACCGAGGACTTCAGCGACGATCCGGACGACTTCGTCGACAACACCTTCGAGCCGGAGGGCGGGGAGAACGCGTTGTTCGCCCAGCCCGGCGAACCCGCGGACTTCTACCAGGTGGCGGGCATCGCGAAGGGGCCGACGTTCGGGCCGGACCACGCGGTGGAACTGACCCCGTTCGACGGCGAGACCTCGGTGGACGACTTCGCGAGCCGGCTGTTCGGCGAGCCGCGGTGGTTGCAGGACGAGGAAGCGCCCGACGGGCCGTTCCGCTTCCTGCTGCAGCTCGACAGCGCCGACGACCTGCCGTTCGAGGTGAACTTCGGCGATGCGGGCGTGGGGTACGGGTTCCTCGACGAGGGCAGTGGGCAGGGGCGGTTCCTCTGGCAGTGCGGCTGAGGAGGGGCGGGCTGAGGTGGGGCGGGCTGAGGAGGTCCGGCAGTGCTCGACGCAGGCCGCATGAAGGTCACTGCTCGAGCAGCCGCCCTTCGGCCAGCCGCAGCCACCGATCGGCGCCGATCTCGGCGAGGAACCGTTCGTCGTGGCTGACCACCACGAACGCCCCTCGGTAGGCGTTCAGCGCGCTTTCCATCCGGCGCACACCGGCCAGGTCGAGGTTGTTGGTCGGCTCGTCCAGCAAGAGCAGCTGCGGCGCCGGTTCGGCGCTGAGCACGCACGCCAATGTCGCGCGCAGCCGCTCACCACCGGACAGAGCCCGCACCGGCAGGTGAATCCGGGAGCCCTGGAACAGGAACCGGGCCAGCAGGTGGATGCGCTGCTGCTCGAGCATCGCTGGCGCGAAGGCGGCCAGGTTCTGCGCCACGGTGCGGTCGACGTCCAGCAGCTCCAGCTTCTGCGACAGGTGAGCGATGCGTCCGTCCACCCGTTTGGTGGCGCCGGCGTCCGGTTCCACCTCGCCGCTGATCACGTGCAGCAACGTGGACTTGCCCGCACCGTTCGGGCCGGTGAGGGCGATCCGTTCGGGTCCGCGGATCGCCAGGTCCAGGCCCTCGCCCGCGAACAGCTCGCGCCCGTCCCGCCGAACCCGCAGGCGTTCTCCGAGGAACACGGTGCGACCGGCGGGGACGTTTGTGTCCGGCAGGTCGACCGCGATCTGCTGCTCTTCGCGCAAGCCGCGCTCGGCCTCGTCGAGCTTGGCCCGCGCAGCGTCGAGGCGGGCGGCGTGCACGTCGTCGGCTTTGCCCGCCGACTCCTGGGCGCGCCGCTTCATGGCGCCCGCGACGATCTTGGGCAGGCCCGCGTCGGCGACGTTGCGGGCAGCGCTCCCGGCGCGTCGCGCGGCGCGTTCGCGGGCCTGCTGCATCTCCCGCTTCTCCCGTTTGACCTGCTGCTCGGCGCTGCGGACGTGCTTTTCGGCGGCCTGCTGTTCGACGTGCAGCGCCTGCTCGTAGTCGGTGAAGTTGCCGCCGTGGGTGCGCATCTCGCCGCTTTCGAGCTCGGCGGTGCGGTCCATCCGGTCCAGCAACGCCCGGTCGTGGCTGACCACCAGCAAGCAGCCGGTGAAGTCGTCGAGCACGGCGTGCAGCCGGTGCCGCGCGTCGATGTCGAGGTTGTTGGTCGGTTCGTCGAGCAGCAGCACTTCGGGTCGCCGCAGCAGCTCGGCGGCCAGTCCGAGGGAGATGATCTGACCGCCGCTGAGGGTGTGCAGGCGCCGGTCGAACGGGATGTCCCCGAGGCCGAGGCGATCGAGCTGGGCGCGAGTGCGTTCCTCGATGTCCCAGTCGGTGCCGATGGTGGCGAAGTGCTCCTCGTCGGCGTCCCCGGACTCGACGGCGGCGAGCGCGCGGAGCACCTCGGCTATACCCAGCACTTCCGCCACGGTGCGAGCCCCGGGGAACGACAGGTGTTGCGGCAGGTGGCCGAGCGCTCCGCGGACCGACACTGCGCCGCTGCTGGGGCGCAGCTCTCCCGCGATCAGCTTGAGCAGGGTGCTCTTGCCTGCTCCGTTCGCCGCGACGAGGCCGGTGCGGCCGCCGCCGATGGTGCAGGAGAGGTCTCGGAAAACGGGGGTGTCGTCCGGCCAGGAGAACGACAGGCCGGAGCAGGTGATGAACGCATCGGACATGCGGAAGCCCTCACGTGTGCAGCGGGCGCGCACCGAGGCGGCCCGGGAACGAGTTCGGAGACGGCGGCGCGACGGCGCGGAGGGCAGGCGGCGGTTCGTCCGGGCAGCGCTCATCGCGCCAATCCGGACTTCACACAGCGGCGCAGGAAGAATCAGGCCACACACCTGCGCTGGATCGGGCTTTCGCCCTCACTCCGCGATGTCGTCGTTCCCGAGCATGTCCGCATCTCCCTTGTCCGGGGCATTCCCTTCGCACAGTAGCAACGCGCGCAACGGCATTTTTCGGTGTCGGCGGCGCGTTCGCCGGGTATCGCTGCGGCATGGCGGAGCAAGAGCTCAGCACCTACCGGCAGAAGCGGGATCTGGAACGCTCCGGTGAGCCCGCTGGTGGTCGTCCGGGCGACCAGCCGCGCTTCGTGGTGCAGCGGCACGACGCCTCCAGCCTGCACTTCGACTTCCGGCTGGAGGTCTGCGGCGTGCTGAAGTCGTGGGCGGTGCCGAAGGGGCCGTCCACCGACCCGCGGCAGAAGCGGCTGGCAACGCCGACCGAGGACCACCCGCTGGATTACGCGGATTTCGAAGGCGACATCCCGGAGGGCTACGGCGCGGGCACCGTCGTCGTCTGGGACACCGGGCCGTACCGCAACCTCACCGAGCGCAAGGGTGAGTCCGTCGGAATGCCCGAGGGGCTGGAGAACGGGCACGTGAAGGTCTGGCTGCAGGGCGCGAAGCTCAGCGGTGCCTTCGCGCTCACGCGCATGGGCGGCAGGCAGCAGTGGCTGCTGGTCAAAGTGGACGATGAAGGTGCCGACCGGCGCCGCAACCCGGCCAAGACGCAGCCCGAATCGGTGCTTTCCGGCCGCACGAACGAAGATCTGGAGCGCTGATGGCCCGGACCGAGGACGCCGAACGGCTCGAGGTCGATGGCCGCCGGTTCGAGCTCACCCACCCGGACAAGGTGCTGTATCCGGCGGACGGCTGCACCAAGCGGGACGTGGCCGACTACCTCTGCTCGGTCGCCGCGGCGATGGTCCCGCACATGCGCGGGAAACCGTTGACGCTGCGGCGTTTTCCGGACGGCGTGCAGGCCGGCGGCTTCTTCCAGAAGGAGGCGTCCGGGCACTTCCCGGATTGGGTGCGGGTGGCGTCGGTGCCGCAGCGCGGCGAACCCGGCTCGGTGCACCACGTGGTTTGCGATGACGCGGCGACGTTGGTCTACCTGGCGACTCAGGCCACTCTGGAATTCCACATCGGACTATCCAAAGTGGAGGATTTGGACAAGCCGGTGCTGGTGGTGCTGGATCTGGACCCGCCACCGGACTGCGAACTCGGCGAACTGCGCAAGGCGGTGCGCGAGATCTGCCGCCGGTTCGACGCAGCGGGGCTGAGCCCGCACGTGCAAGCCACCGGCGGCAAAGGCTTCCACGTCGTGGCCCCGCTGACCGGCGAGCAGGGTTTCGACGAGGTCCGCGCCGCCTCCCGCGAACTCGCCGACAACGCGGTGCGCGACCATCCCGACAGGTTCACCACCGAACACCGCAAGGACCGCCGCGGCGACCGGATCTTCTTGGACACCAACCGAAACGCCTACGGCCAGACGATGATCTGCCCGTACTCGCCGCGCGCCCGCGACGGAGCCCCGGCCGCTACACCGCTGGACTCGGGCGAACTTTCCAAAGCCACGCCGCAAGGCCACGGGCTGGCGAACATGACTCGCCGCTTGGCCCGCAAAACCGACCCGTGGGCCACCATGCACCGCTCCGCCGCCCACAGCGTCACCGAGTGAACGGCCTGTTCGTCCAATCTATTCGGACGAACGGTCCGTTCACTCCTGGTGAAACGGGGCATGCGGGACGTCACTGCTCGGAAAGCCGCTCCAGGCGGACCACGATGGCCTTGGAGACCGGGGTGTTCGACTTCTCCGCGACCGAACCGAGCGGCACCAGCGGATTCGCCTCCGGATAGTAGGCGGCCGCGCAGCCCTGCGCGGTCGGGTAAGCGACGATGCGGAACCGCTCCGCGCGGCGCTCCTCCACGTTGCCATCGGCGTCCGGCCATTCGGAGACCAGATCCACCGCCTCGCCGTCGGAGAACCCGAGCGCGGCGATGTCCTTCTCGTTGAGCATCACCACGCGCCGGGCGTCCTCGATCCCGCGGTAGCGGTCGGAAAGGCCGTAGATCGTGGTGTTGTACTGGTCGTGGCTGCGCAGGGTCTGCAGCAGCAGCCGACCCTCCGGCACCCGCAGCGGTTCCGGCGTGTTGATGGTGAAGTTCGCCTTCCCCGTCGCGGTGGGGAAGGAACGGCTGTCCCGCGGCGGGTGCGGCAGCACGAACCCGTCGGGCTCACGAACACGCGCGTTGTAGTCGTCGCATCCCGGTACCACGTTCGCGATGTGCCTGCGGATGCTGTCGTAGTCGCGCTCGAACTCCTCCCACTGCGCCGGGTGCTCGTCCCCGAGCAGCTTCCGCGCCAGCCGGCACAGGATCGCGACTTCGGACAGCAGGTTCTGCGAAGTCGGTGCGAGCCGCCCGCGCGAGGCGTGCACGACCGACATCGAGTCCTCGACGGTCACGAACTGCGCGCCGGATTCCTGCTCGTCGCGTTCGGTGCGGCCGAGCGTCGGCAGGATCAGCGCGGTGCGGCCGGGAACCACGTGCGAGCGGTTCAGCTTCGTCGAGACCTGCACCGTCAGGTCGCACCCGCGCAACGCCCGTTCGGTGCCCGCGGTGTCCGGCGTTGCCGCGACGAAGTTGCCGCCCACCGCGAGGAAAGCCTGCACCTTCCCGCTCTTCATGGCCTGCAAGGTGTCCACGGTGTCGTAGCCGTGGCGGCGCGGCATCGGGATGCCGAACTCGGATTCCATGGCGGCGAGGAACTTCTCCGGCATCTTCTCCCAGATGCCCATCGTCCGGTCGCCTTGCACGTTGGAGTGCCCGCGCACCGGGCACACGCCCGCGCCCGGCTTGCCGATCATGCCGCGCATCAGCAGCAGGTTCGTGACCTCGCGGATCGTGGGCACGGCCTGCTTGTGCTGGGTCAGGCCCATCGCCCAGCAAGCGATGGTGCGCTCCGAGGAGATCAGCAGCTGCGCGATCTTCTCGATCTGCTCGCGGGACATCGCGGTCGCCTCGAGCGTGGCGTCCCAGTCGATTTCCCTTGCCTGCGCGGCGAATTCCTCGAAACCGTGCCCGTGCTGCTCGATGAACTCGCGATCCAGCACGGTTCCGGGCGCGGCCTCTTCGGCCTGCAGCAGCAGACCGGTGAGCGCCTTGAACAGCGCCAGGTCGCCGCCGAGGCGGATCTGGGCGAACTCGTCGGTCAGCGCGGTGCCACCACCGGCGACGCCGCGGGCGTTCTGCGGGTTCTTGAACCGCATCAGCCCGGCCTCGGGCAGCGGGTTGACCGCGACGATCTTGCCGCCGTTGCGCTTGACCTTCTCCAGCGAGGACAGCATCCGCGGGTGGTTGGTGCCCGGGTTCTGGCCCACCACCAGGATCAGGTCGGCGTTTTCCACGTCTTCCAGCGAAACCGAGCCCTTGCCGATGCCGATGGTCTCGCTCAGCGCCGACCCGGAGGACTCGTGGCACATGTTCGAGCAGTCCGGCAGGTTGTTCGTGCCGAAGCTGCGCACCATCAGCTGGTAGAGGAACGCGGCCTCGTTGCTGGTGCGGCCCGAGGTGTAGAACGCGGCCTGGTCCGCGCTGGGCAGCTCGCGCAGGCCGTCGGCGACCACGTCCAGCGCCGCGTCCCAGTCGATCGGCCGGTAGTGCGTGTCGCCGTCGCGCAGGATCATCGGCTGCGTCAGCCGCCCCTGCTGGCCGAGCCAGTAGTCGGTCTTGTCCGCGAGCTCGGCCACCGAGTGCGCGGCGAAGAACTCGGCGTCGACCTTGCGCGTCGTGGCCTCCTCGGCGACCGCCTTCGCGCCGTTCTCGCAGAACTCGGCGGGGCTGCGGTGCTTGTCCTCGCCACGCGGGTCCGGCCACGCGCAGCCGGGGCAGTCGAAGCCGGAACGCTGGTTGAGCAGCGGCAACGTCTTGATGGTGCGCCCTGCGCCCATCTGCTCCCAGCTGCGTCGCAGCGACACCATGACCGCCTTGACACCGGCGGCGGCGTCCTTCGGCTCGTGGGTCGACAGCGCCGACTCGTCGATGTCCTGTTCAGGTGCTCTGCGCGACATACCGCCCAGAGTGCTCTCCCACGCGCGCGAGAGCACGGGTGGGGTGTCTTGGTTCACACGAGTGGCCCAGTTCTGCCGGTGTTGGTGGAAGCGCGTTGCAGCGGGAGGCCGGCCGGTGCGCTCGGGGGCACGCAACGGCCGGCCGGCACCCCGGCCCGGAACCGGGGGAGGCGGAAGTGTCCGGGCCGGGGCCGATACGCCACTCGCCGCGTCGGGAGAAACGAGCGGTGACGTAACCTCGAGAACGGTCCCTGCCAGGTAACGGCTGGCAGGGGCCTTCAGCAGTGGCCGATCGCGAACTTCGCGCTCATCGGGCCGAGTTCGTTTTTTCCCGCGCGGCCGTACAGCAATTCGCGCACGTCGGCCAGAGCCACGCCACATCGCTGTTGACGGCTATGACGTTCAAGCCGCACAGCGTCTTGACCTCGGTGCCGGTGGGGTAATCGCTGCCTTTCGACTTCGCGGCAGTGCTGGCGTGGCGCACCTGCTCAGCAGGCACCCACGCGACGGGATGGGGCATCCACGACCTCCTGCGTCAGACCGTGTTGACGATCGTTGTCAACGATGTGTCTACAGTGTCATCGGTTGACTACGTTGAGCAATTACCCGACCGAGTGATCACCGAAAAACCCTTGTGTAGCAATAGGATCTGTTGCATGACTGTCAACACACGGACCCCGAAAGCTCGTGCTGTCGGAAGCGCACTGCGCAAGGCGCGACTAGACAACGGGATCAGCCTGCGCGGGTTGGCGACACAACTGGGCAAAGACCCGAGTCAGCTTTCCCGTTGGGAAACCGGGGAACGTGCGCCCAGGCCCACCGATGTCGCGCAGATCCTGGCTCATCTCGGGGTGACCGGCTCCGAGTACGACGAGATAGTCGAGGTTTCCGGCGGCACTCACGAACCGCGCTGGCTCGCGGTGACCCTGCCCGAGCAACGACAGCAGCTCGCCGCGACTCTCGAAGTCGAGCGAGGGGCGACGGGAATCACCGAGGTGTCCCCGCTACTGGTCCCCGGACTCCTGCAAACGCGCGAGTACGTGCACGCGATCATGTCGGCTGGTGGCGTGGACGCTGACGAAGTCGCGACACGTTCGGCGATCCGGCTCGGTCGCCGCGAGACGATCTTCGGCCAGGAGCCCGCGACGTTCACCGGTGTCATCGGTGAAGCAGCTTTGCGTCAGGTCATCGGCGGGCCGAAAGTGATGCTCGACCAGTTGAAGCACCTGCTGGAGAGCGGCGAACGCAGCAATGTGGAGATTCAGGTGGTCCCGTTCTCGACCGGCTGGCATCCGGCGCTGGAAGGCCTGTTCGCGCTTTATGAGACGGAGCAAGGGCCGGTCGTGCATCTGGAGAATCGGCGCTCCGGCTTGTTCCTGCATGAGCCCGCAGACGTGCAAACTTACCAGCAGGCGGTCGCTCGAGTCCGGGCAGTCGCCTTGAGTCCCGATGACTCTTCAGCGTTCGTGCACAGGCTCATCAACGAAATGGAGGGCGCGCGATGACAGCGGTCGAGCACCCGGTCAACTGGCGGAAGTCGAGCCGGAGTCAAAACACGATCACTTGTGTCGAGGTGGGCCGGTCGGCTCGCGGTGCGGCGGTGCGGGATACGAAGGATCGGGCTGCGGGTTACCTGACGGTGGATCGGCGGCAGTGGCGGTCGTTCCTGTCCGCGATCAAGACCGACCGCTTCTCCTGACGGCTGCGATGACCTGCGGCGTTGCCAGCGGAACCGGGGAGCGTCGCAGGCCGCGGGCAGATCGGCCCGGTGTGCGGCCGTCCTTCCGGGAACTGCCGCGAACGGTGGAGGTGAGGGCCGGGAAAGCCGTCGCGGGCGGTTCGTAGAATCGGTGTGTGACACAGACCAGCGCACCCGCACAGCCCCGTGAACTTCCGTCGAGCTGGAACCCGGCCGACGTAGAGGCCGAGCTGTACCAGCGCTGGGTAGCCGCCGAGTACTTCACCGCGGACCCGCACAGCGACAAGCCGCCGTTCTCGATCGTCATCCCGCCGCCGAACGTCACCGGCAGCCTGCACATCGGCCACGCCTTCGAGCACACCCTGATGGATCTGCTCACCCGCCGCCGCAGGATGCAGGGCTACGAGGCGCTGTGGTTGCCGGGCATGGACCACGCCAGCATCGCGGTGCAGGCACTGGTCGAGAACCAGCTGCGGGAAGAGGGCATCGACCACCGCGAACTCGGCCGGGAGCGCTTCCTGGAGCGGGTGTGGCAGTGGAAGGAGCAGCACGGCGGGGCGATCCTGTCGCAGATGTCGCGGCTCGGCGACAGCGTGGACTGGAGCCGGGAGCGGTTCACCATGGACGCCGGTCTCTCCCGCGCGGTGCAGACGATCTTCAAGCGGCTCTACGACGACGGCCTGATCTACCGGGCGGAGCGGCTGGTGAACTGGTCGCCCGCGATGCGCTCGGCGATCTCGGACATCGAGGTGGAGCACCGCGAGGTCGACGGCGAGCTGGTGTCGATGCGCTACGGCTCCGGCGACTCCGAAATCGTCGTGGCCACCACCCGCGTGGAGACGATGCTCGGCGACACCGCCGTCGCGGTGCACCCGGACGACGAGCGCTACCGGCACCTGGTCGGTACCGAGATCGAGCTGCCGCTGACCGGCCGCAAGATCGCGATCGTCGCCGACGAGCACGTGGACCCCGAGTTCGGCAGCGGCGCGGTGAAGGTCACCCCGGCGCACGACCCGAACGACTTCGAGATCGGGCAGCGCCACGACCTGCCGATGCCGACGATCATGGACGAGCAGGGCCGGATCGCGAACACCGGCACCGAATTCGACGGCATGGACCGGTTCGAGGCCCGCGTCGCGGTGCGCGAGGCGCTGCGCGCGCAGGACCGCATCGTCGCGGAGAAGCGGCCGTACGTGCACAGCGTCGGGCACAGCTCCCGCTCCAAGGAGCCGATCGAGCCGCGGCTGTCGCTGCAGTGGTTCGTCAAGGTCGGCCCGCTGGCCAAGGAAGCGGGCGACGCGGTGCGCGACGGCCGGGTCGCGGTGCATCCGCCGGAGATGGCGAAGCGCTATTTCGACTGGGTCGACAACCTGCACGACTGGGCCATCTCGCGGCAGATGTGGTGGGGCCACCGCATCCCGATCTGGTACGGCCCGAACGGCGAGGTCGTCTGCGTCGGACCGGACGAAGAACCGCCCACCGGCGAGGGCTGGCGCCAGGACGAGGACGTGCTCGACACCTGGTTCTCCTCGGGCCTGTGGCCGTTCTCCACGATGGGCTGGCCGGACGACACCGCGGATCTGCGGAAGTTCTACCCGACCAGCGTGCTCGTCACCGGCTACGACATCCTGTTCTTCTGGGTGGCCCGGATGATGATGCTCGGGCTCTACGCGATGGACGGCGTCGAGCCGTTCAAGGTGATCGCGCTGCACGGCATGGTCCGCGATCCGCACGGCAAGAAGATGTCCAAGTCGGCGGGCAACACCGTCGATCCGCTGGAGTGGATGGACAACTACGGCGCCGACGCGCTGCGGTTCACCTTGGCGCGCGGGGCGAACCCCGGTACGGACGCGCCGATCAGCGAGGAATGGGTCGCCGGGGCGCGCAGCTTCTGCACGAAGCTGTTCAACGCCACCAAGTTCGCGCTGATGAACGGCGCGCGGGTGCCCGCGGCGCTGCCCGCGCGGGCTGAGCTCACCGATGCGGACCGCTGGATCCTGGACCGCACCGACCAGCTCGTGTCCGAAGTGGACGAATTGCTGGAGGACTTCCAGTTCGCCAAGTCCACCGAGGCGCTCTACCACTTCACCTGGGACGAGTTCTGCGACTGGTACGTGGAGCTGTCCAAGGTGCAGATCGACGCGGGCGGCGACCGCGCGGAACGGACCCGCGACGTGCTCGGGCACGTGCTGGACGTGCTGCTGCGGCTGCTGCACCCGACGATCCCGTTCGTCACCGAGCTGCTGTGGACCACGCTGACCGGCCGGGAATCCGCGGTCGTCGCGGACTGGCCCGCAGCGACCGGCGAGCACGCCGACGAGGGCGCGGCGCAGCGGGTGCTCGCGGTGCAGAAGCTGATCACCGAGATCCGGCGGTTCCGCTCCGACCAGGGGCTCAAGCCGGGCCAGCGGGTGGCGGCGCGGCTCGGTGGACTCGACGCGCTCGGATTGGCCGAGCATTCGGCGGCGGTGCGTTCGCTGGCGAAGCTGAACGAGCCGGGGGAGGAGTTCACCTCCTCGGCCTCGCTGGAGGTCGGTCTCACCGGCGGGACCGTGCCGGTGGAGCTGGACCTGTCCGGCGCGGTCGACGTCGCCGCCGAGCGCAAGCGCTTGGAGAAGGACCTCGCCGCGGCGCGCAAGGAACTCGACGGCACGGAGAAGAAGCTCGCCAACCCGTCGTTCACGGACAAGGCGCCGGCAGAGGTCGTGGACAAGATCAAGGTTCGCCGGGACACCGCGCAGAGCGACATCGAGCGCATCGAATCCCGCCTGGCGGCGCTGCCTTCGGCCTAACGCTGCGGGCGACGGGCCGTTCGCGTGCTTCGGCAAGGCGGACGGCCCGTGAACCGCCCCGTCCGCCGCCGTGGCGCTGCTGTTCGCGCGGTTGCTCGCCGAATTCCTCATGCATCCACCGTGGCCGGTACGCGGCCCGCCGGGCAGTCCCGATCCACGAATCTGTGGATGGATGCGGCGCCTGTGGACAACCTCGCCTGCTGCGCGGGATCAGCGCCGCGCCCGACCGATGATGACGAGGCGAATCGGTGGTCCCAGGGCCGTCGCGGAGGTACCTGCCTCCACCGAAGTAGACTTGAGCTGGACGTTTGCGTCGGGACTGTTGTAGTCGCGGATAGGCCATCGAGGTTAGGGGAGTGCCAGTGTCCGGCACCGAATCCGGTGCGCTGCACGAGCTGCGCGTGGTGGAGGCCGAGCTCAACGAGCGCTGGCCGGAGACGAAGATCGAGCCGTCCCTGGACCGCATCAGGAAGCTCACCGACCTGCTCGCCGAACCGCAGCGCAGCTACCAGGTGGTGCACATCGCGGGGACGAACGGCAAGTCGTCCACCTCGCGGATGGTCGATGCGCTGCTGTCCCGCATCGGGCTGCGCATCGGCCGCTACACCAGCCCGCACCTGCAGCTGGCCACCGAGCGGATCAGCATCGACGGGCACCCGATCAGCCCGGAAGGCTACGTCGAGGCGTACCGCGACGTAGCTCCCTACGTGTCCATCGTGGACGCGAACAGCGACGTGAAGATGTCCAAGTTCGAGGTGCTGACCGGCATGGCGTTCGCCGCGTTCGCGGACGCCCCGGTGGAGGCCGCGGTGCTGGAGGTCGGGCTCGGCGGCGGCTGGGACGCCACCAACGTCGCCGACGCGCACGTGGCGGTGATCTGCCCGGTGGCGCTCGACCACGCCGAATACCTCGGCACCGACATCGCGGGCATCGCCAGGGAGAAGGCCGGGATCATCAAACCCGGCTCGGTCGTGGTGCTGGCCGCGCAGACCGCCGAAGCGCAGACCGCGATCATGGAGCGGGTCGCCGAGGTCGACGCCACGGTCGCCCGCGAGGGCAACGAGTTCGGTGTGCTGTCCCGCACCGTCGCCGTCGGCGGTCAGATGCTGCGCCTGCAAGGGCTCGGCGGCGTCTACGACGAGGTCTTCCTGCCGCTGCACGGCGAACACCAGGCCCGCAACGCAGCTATCGCGCTGGCCACCGTCGAGGCGTTCTTCGGTGCGGGCGCGCAGCAGCAGCTCGACCTCGAAGCGGTCCGCGACGCGTTCGCCAGCGTCATCACCCCCGGCAGGCTGGAGCGGGTGCGGGCCGCCCCGGCGGTGCTCGTCGACGCGGCGCACAACCCGCACGGCGCTCGCGCGCTCGCCGACGCGCTGAGCTCCGAATTCTCCTTCCGCCGCCTGGTCGCGGTGATCAGCGTGCTCGGCGACAAGGACGTGCGCGGCGTGCTGCGCGAGATCGAACCCGTCGTGGAGGAGGTCGTGCTGACCAAGAACGCCTCACCGCGCGCGTTGGACCCGGACGAGCTGGCCGCCACCGCCAAGGACATCTTCGGACCGGACCGGATCGTCGTCGAACCCCGCCTGGACGACGCCGTGGAGACCGCGATCCGGATGGCCGAGGAGACCACCGACGACTCCGACACCGTCTCCGGCGGCGGCGTCGTGATCACCGGCTCGGTGGTCACGGCCGGCGAGGGGCGGGCACTGTTCGGCAAGGAGCCCGCGTGACCGACAGCAGTGGTTTCTGGTCGCTGCCCACCGCGCCGGAAGGCGTGCGCGACCCGTGGAAGGGCCTGCGCGGCGTCATGGCGGGCACGCTGGTGATGGAGTTCATCACCTTCGGCCTGGCGTTGCCGATCGTGTGGCGGTTCGGTGGCGGGGTCTCCGGCGCCGGGTTCGCCATCGTGGGCCTGCTGACGGTGTTGATGCTGGTCGGCGGGTTCGTGCAGCGGCGCGCGTGGGGGCTGCCGTTCGCGCTGGCGCTGCAAGTGGCGATGTCGGTGTGCTACCTGGTGCACCCCTCGGTCGGGATCATGGGGCTGCTTTTCGTGGCGGTCTGGGCCTACATCCTCTACCTGCGCCGGGACGTGGCGAAGCGGATGCGCGAAGGCCGCCTCTACGACCAGCTCGGCCACCCCGAGGGATATCCGCCGGAGCAGTGAACCTGGCCTGATCGTGTAGTGGTGCATCAAGATGCTTTGGCGGCATTCTTAGATGCATGAGAACAACGATTGCCATCGACGATGCGTTGCTCGATCAACTCAAGGTGCGTGCTGCCCGGGAGAACACGACCGTCAGCGCGCTGATCGAAGAAGATGTGCGACTCGGTGAGCTGCGACGGGCCCAGCAGAGCGACCCGGGTCGCGGACGTTTCCGGCTCCGCGCATTCGATCTTGGTCGCCCCAACCCGGGCGTGGACCTCAACAACAACGCGGCGCTTCTCGATCTCATGGACAACGAATGATCGCCTGCGACGTGAATGTCCTGGTGAATGCGCACAATGTTGCCATGCCGGAGTACGACGCCTATTCGGCATGGCTCGAGGAAGCGCTGAACGGGACGGTTCCGGTGGGTATCCCGTCGCTGGTTTTCAGTGGATACTTGCGTGTCATCACCCACCCGCGGATCTTTCCCCGGCCGTTTCGTCCGGAGCAGGCGCTGGAGGAGATCGCTGCGATTCGGGCAGCCCCGGCGTTCGTCGCTGTCGAGCCGGGTCCACGGCACTGGGAAATATTCACGGAACTGTGCCGTAAGGCCGACGCGATCGGCAACCACGTTCCCAATGCATATTTGGCCGCTATCGCCATCGAGCACGGTTGTGAGTGGATCACGGCCGACCGCGGGTTCGCGCGCTACCCCGGACTGCGCTGGCGGCACCCGCTCGACTGACCGTTGATCGAGGAGCACCTGATCGTGTTCTTGGCGACGGTGTTGATCATCGGTATTCCTGGCATGTGGAGATCAACAACGACATCGCGCCCGACCTGCCGCAGCTGGTGACCCGCACGTTCTCGCTGCCCGCGGTCGAAGCCGACGCCCGCCCGGGCGTCGACGTCTACGACGACAGCGCACTGCTGGAATGCCTGGACGGCGAAAGCTGGAACTAGCCGATGTCGATGACCGCGCGCCCCTGGATCTCGCGGCGGTTCAGCGCGTCGTAGGCGCCTTGCACGTCGTCGAACGAGTAGCGGCGGCTCACCGTGTCCTGCGGCCGCAACTGCCCGCGCGCGACCAGGTCCAGCAGCACCGGCATGTCCCGCTGCGGTTTCGCCCCGTAGGAACCCTTGATCTGCAATTTCCGCCGGGCGATGGTGGCCAGGTCGAACTCGCCGACGTTGCCCTTCGGGGCGATGCCGACGACCACGACCTGCCCGCCTTCGACGACCGAGTCCCGCGCCACGCCGAACGTGGCGACGTTGCCCAGCGCTTCGAAGGCCACGTCCACACCGCTGCCGCCGGTCAGGTCCCGGATCGCGGCGGGCGCATCGACCTCGGCGGAGTTCACGGTGTGCGTGGCGCCCAGCTTGCGCGCGGCGGCGAGCTTGTCGTCGCTGATGTCCACCGCGACGATCGTCGAGGCCCCGAACAGCGCGGCCAGCTGGATCAGCGAGCTACCCACGCCGCCGGAGGCGACCACGGCGACGGAGTCCCCGACCCGAACGTCCGCGGCGTGCCGCAGCGCGCCGTAGGCGGTCATCGTCGAGCAGCCGACCGAAGCCACATCGCTCAACTCCACCTCGTCGGGAACCTTGTACACCGAGGTCGCAGGGGTCACCGAGCGTTCGGCCAGCCCACCCATCGAATACATCCACACCGGCTCACCGCCGGGCCGGAACAGCCGCGTGTTGCCGTCGTAGAGCTGGCCCTTCGCCCGGTTGTAGCCGAAGAAGTCCAGGCAGATCTCCGAATTCCCGCGTGCGCACTGCACGCATCGCCCGCACGGCATGATGAAGCTGGTGACCACCCGGTCGCCGACGCGCACACCTGTCACGTCCGGGCCAACTTCGGAGATCACGCCGGCGACCTCGTGCCCGAGCACGGACGGGGTCGGGAACGGCAGCTCGCCCTTCAGCACGTGCAGGTCCGAATGGCACGCGCCGCAGGACAGCACGTCGATCGCGACTTCACCGGCGTTGGGGTGCGGGTCGGCGATCTCCTCGATGCTCATCGGCTCGTTCACGGCGGTGTGCACGGCTGCGCGCATCCGGACCTCCTCGTTCGGACCGGCCGGTCGGTATGGCCGTCCCGAACCTAGCCCGCGGGATGCCTGGGTACCAAGGGGTCGCCGGGTGATCACTGGACGTGCCTGCTGCATTCGGTTCCGCGGTCACCGCGCAGACTGCAGGAGCGTTCCCGGCCCCGGCAGCGCAACGGATTCGCGGAGCAACGCCCCGGACCCGATCGGTTCACCTGCGCCGATACGCTGAGCGCAACGAAGCGCAGCCGGGCCGCGCGCCCTGATGTGAAGGAGAAGCAACGTGAGCGAGCGCACCCTGGTCCTGGTCAAGCCCGACGGGGTCGAGCGCGGCCTGGTCGGCGAGGTCATCGGCCGGATCGAACGCAAGGGGCTCAAGCTGGTCGCGCTGGAGCTGCGCCAGGTCGGCGACGAGCTCGCCCAGCAGCACTACGCCGAGCACGACGGCAAGCCGTTCTTCGGCTCACTGCTGGAGTTCATCAAGTCCGGTCCGGTGCTGGCCGCGGTCGTGGAAGGCCCGCGGGCGATCTCGGCGTTCCGCCAGCTCGCCGGGGGCACCGACCCGGTCGACAAGGCCGCGCCGGGCAGCATCCGCGGCGACTACGGCCTCGAAGTCCAGTACAACCTGGTGCACGGGTCCGACTCGCCGGAGTCGGCCGAGCGCGAGATCAAGCTGTGGTTCCCGGAGCTGTGAAGTGACTGAGGAGTTCATCAGCGGACCGCTGCGCGTCGACCAACCGCACCCGGAACTGCCGCAGGCCCTGACCGACCTGTTCGGGCGGGTCACCGTCGCAGGCGGCGCCACCGGTTTCACCGCGACCACCGAGCTGGACACGATCAGCGCGCTAGGCGGGCGGATCGTCGAAGACGTGGCGGCGCGGCCCAAGCGCAGGCACCTGTTGATCATGGGTCAGGAACGCGCGTTGGCAGGCGTCGCGGTGCTGCGACCCGCGACGTTGCCGATCCACGCGCACCGCGGCGAGATCGAGTGGTTGCTGGTCGACCCCGAGCTGCAGTCGCAGGGCCTCGGCTCCCGACTGCTGGACGCCGCGGTTTCGCACGCGCAAGCCCTCGGCATCGCGAAGCTGCAGCTGACGACCAGGTCCGGCCAGGGGCTGGAGGACTTCTACCGGCGGCGCGGCTGGACCGAATCCGGCCGCTGGCCTGCCTCGCTGCGCGTCGCCGAGGACGACCTCCGCGACCAGCTCTGGTTCACCCGCGACGTGTGAGCCGGCGGCCCCGGTCCACCGCGGACCGGGGCCGTCCCGCCCCGGCGGACGCCCACTACCCTTGGCCGGGTGAGTGCGGAGTCCGTGTTCGACCGCTTGGAACCATTGCTGACGCAGGTCTCCAAGCCCGTGCAGTACGTCGGCGGCGAGCTCAACGCCACCGTCAAGGAGTGGGACGCCACCTCGGTGCGCTGGGCGTTGATGTACCCGGATGCCTACGAGGTCGGGCTGCCCAACCAGGGCGTGATGATCCTCTACGAGATCCTCAACGAGCAGCCCGACGTGCTCGCCGAACGCACCTATTCGGTGTGGCCGGATCTCGAAGAGCTGATGCGCGAGCACGGCATCCCGCAGTTCACCGTGGACGCGCACCGGCCGGTCGGCGCGTTCGACGTGCTCGGGGTCAGCTTCGCCACCGAACTCGGCTACACGAACCTGCTCGGCGCGCTGGACCTCGCGGGCATCCCGCTGCATGCCGCCGACCGCACCGACGAGCATCCGATCGTGCTGGCCGGTGGGCACGCGGCGTTCAACCCGGAACCGATCGCGGACTTCTTGGACGCGGTGGTGCTGGGCGACGGCGAGGAATCGGTGCTGGAGATCACCGAGGCGATCCGGCGCTGGAAGGCCGAGGGCGAGCCGGGCGGCCGCGAAGAGATCCTGCTGCGGCTGGCCGAAAGCGGCGGTGTCTACATCCCCCGCTTCTACGACGTCGGCTACGGCGCGGACGGCGCGATCACCGAGGTGGTGCCGAACCGCGAGCGGGCTCCGTATCGCGTCTTCAAGCGCACCACCATGGAACTCGACGAGTGGCCGTACCCGAAGCAGCCGCTGGTGCCGCTGGCCGAGAGCGTGCACGAGCGGATGAGCGTGGAGATCTTCCGCGGCTGCACCCGCGGCTGCCGGTTCTGCCAGGCGGGCATGATCACCCGGCCGGTGCGGGAGCGCTCGCCCGAAGGCATCGGCGACATGGTGCAGCAGGGGCTGGAGAACACCGGTTTCGAGGAGGTCGGGCTGCTGTCGCTGAGCTCGGCCGACCACTCCGAGATCGGCGAGGTCACCAAGGGCCTCGCGGACCGCTACGAAGGTTCCAACACGAGCCTGTCGCTGCCGTCCACGCGGGTCGACGCGTTCAACGTGGACCTGGCCAACGAGCTGTCCCGCAACGGCCGCCGCTCCGGGCTCACCTTCGCCCCGGAAGGCGGCAGCGAACGGATTCGCCGGGTCATCAACAAGATGGTCTCCGAGCAGGACCTCATCCGGACGGTGTCGACCGCTTACGCCAACGGCTGGCGGCAGGTGAAGCTGTACTTCATGTGCGGCCTGCCGACCGAGACCGACGAGGACGTGCTGCAGATCGCCGAGATGGCCAAGGAGGTCATCCGGCAGGGCCGCAAGGCCGCCGGGCGCAAGGACATCCGCTGCACGATCTCGATCGGCGGGTTCGTGCCGAAACCGCACACCCCGTTCCAATGGGCGGCCCAGTGCGATCCGGACACCGTGGACGAACGGTTGCGGAAACTGCGCAAGGTGATCAACTCCGACCGCAGCGTCGGCCGCAACATCGGAATGCGCTACCACGACGGGAAGCCGTCGCTGATCGAAGGACTGCTCTCCCGCGGCGACCGCAGGCTGGGCCGGGTCGTCGAACGCGTCTGGCGTGAGGGCGGCCGGTTCGACGGGTGGAACGAGCACTTCTCGTACCAGCGGTGGGTGGACTGCGCGGCCGAGGAACTCGCCGCTTTCGGCATCGACCTGGATTGGTACACCACCCGGGAGCGCGCCGAGGACGAAGTGCTGCCCTGGGACCACCTGGATTCCGGGCTGGACAAGGAATGGCTGTGGGCGGACTGGCAGGACTCGCTGGACGCCCGCGAACAGGACGACTGCCGTTGGACGCCGTGCTTCGACTGCGGGGTGTGCCCGACGATGGGCACCGACATCGAGGTCGGGCCGTCCGGTCGGCCGTTGCTGCCGATCAGCCCGGTCGGACAGGGTTCGCCGGTGCGGAACCCGGCGTTCAGCGAGTCCTAGCGCCTCCTGAACAGCTCTCAGTCGGCACCGGGCGGGGCGGCGACTGCCTTGCGGGCATCGACGAGGCCGTGCCCGTAGAAGCCGTTGTCGGCGGGGTCGCCGCGACACCGCGCATCCTGCGCGCCGTCGCGGTTGAGGTCGTAGGTACCGGGGCAGCCGATCGGATCCGCTCCCCCTAACAGCCTGCGGCGCAGCTCGGCGGGCCCCGCCTCCGGGTGCTGGGTCTTGATCAGCGCCGCCACCCCGGAGACGTGCGGCGCGGCCATGGAAGTGCCGCACGACGAGCCGTAACCGCCGGGCACGGTCGAGCGCACGCATTCGTCGGCGCCGGGCTCACCACCGGGCGCAGCGATGTCCACCGCGCCCAAGCCGTAGGAGCTGTAACCGGACTTCACCGAGTTCCGCCCGATCGCGGAGACGGAAACGACTCCGTCCAAGCCGGCAGGCACCGCCTCGCACACCGGTTTCTCGCGTCGCGGAACGGCCGTGAGGTCGATCCGCTCGTTGCCCGCGGCCGCCACGGTGAGCACGTCGTGCGCGGTCGCGTACCGGACCGCGCGCCGAACCGCTTCCCGCGGAACCGGCGAACCAGTGGAGCCGCAGCCGAGCTGAGCGGATTCGACCAGGAAGCTGGTGTTGGCGACGTCGATGTCGTGCTCGGCGGCCCACATGAATCCGCACACCGCGTACTCCGGATGCGCGTAGCCCTCCGGGTCGACCACGCGGATCGAGGCGAGGCCGGTTTCCGGGGCGACTCCGGTGACTCCTCGGCCGTCGTCGGCGGCGCCGACGATGCCTGCGACGTGGGTGCCGTGCCCTTCACCAACCGGCCGTTCGGCCAGCTGCGGGTGTTCGGGGGTGAGGCAGTTCGCCGATCGCTGGGTGTCCACGGCAGCGGCCAGTTCCGGGTGCGCGGCGTCGACACCGGAGTCGAGGACGCCGACGTGCACGTCCCGGCTGCCCCTGGTGATCGCGTGCGCCTGGTCGGCGCGGACTCGCTGCAGGTTCCACGGGTTCGAGCCGCGGACTTCGGCGGGAGCCCGCTGCGGCCCGAGCCGGTCGGCCCGGGCTCGGCGTTCGGCGCTGTAGGCGCGGTCCGGTCCGAGTCGTTCGGCGAAAGCCGGGTCCGGTGAGTCGACGATGCCCACCCCGATCTGGCGGTAGTAGGCGGCGATGTCGCCGCAGTGCGACTCGGATTCCGCGGCCGCCTCGGAATGCGGCGTTCCCGGGTTGAACAGCACGACGAAGCGCTGGTTCGGGCCCGCATCGCGGCAGTCCGGTTCCGCGTTGGCCATCGGCGCCACACCGGCCAGCAGGGTCATGGCCAGCAGGCTCGTGACTGTGGCGCGCAACAGCCGGACCAGGGGCACGGCGAACCTCCAGGACGGCCGGGCGCCGACACGAGCGACCGTAGCCATCCCGCGCGGCGTGGGACAAGCCGTCGGCCGCCGCAAAGCCGGGGTGCTGAGGCGGCGCGGTACCGTCGGGGGTGGGCGGCCGGTGCCGTCGCCCGATGCAAGTGCAGGACCGGCCGGTACGCGGCCACGCTCGGGAGGAGCACGGTGCGTCGCCGAGACCACCCCAATCCGTCGGCCCCGCCGGTGCAGAAGCTGCGGCTGCGCTACACCAAGCGCGGCCGCCTGCGATTCACCTCGCACCGCGACTTGGCCCGCGCGTTCGAGCGGGCGCTGCGCCGGGCCGGGGTGCCGATGGCGCAGTCCCAGGGCTTCAACCCGCGGCCGAAGATCTCGTGGGCCAACGCGGTACCGACCGGGGTGGCCAGCGAAGCCGAGTACGTGGAGCTGCAACTCGCGGAGCAGGTCGATCCAGCGGTGCTGTGCACCGAGCTGAACCGGGCGCTGCCAGCGGGAATGGACCTGGTCGAAGCCGTGGAAGCGGGGCCGGGCTCGTTGCCGGAACGGCTGGAGGCCGGTCGGTGGCTGACCGAGCTGCCGGGCGTGTCGCCCGCGGCGCTGCGCTCGGCGGTGGCGGAACTGCTGGTCGCCGAGCGGGTCGAGGTGCAGCGCACGACCAAGGACGGCACGCGGACCATGGATGCGCGGGCCGCGGTGCTCAGCGCGGAAGTGCTGGACAGTACCGATTTGGCTGCGCTGAGTGACCGTTTTCCCGCTTTCATCGCCCAAGTGGACGATTGGCCGAAGGGCCGGGAACCATATGGGATACTCGTAACGGTCGTGCGGCAGACAACACCCGCCGTGCGGCCCGACGACGTGCTGAACGCCCTGCGCGTCGTCGCCGACCTGGCCCCGGCGGCCGCGCGAGCGACTCGCTGGGAGCAAGGGCGGCTCGACGACGAGGGAGGGATCGCCGACCCGTTTGCCCTGGACAGGGCGGCGGCAGCCACCCAGCGGGGGGAACTCCCGACCGGGTGACGCTCGGCGGGGTGGACGTCGTCGCACCCGCCGTGGGACTTCCCCGCTCACCGAGAGCGGGGACGGAGGGGACCAACAGAATTGCTGTCGCTCGCGGGCGGCGGAAGACCGCAGAACGCACATGCTCCTGTGCGGCCGCGTCCACGGACGCGCCCGGGGGCGGAGGAGTTGAATGTCGAACAGTGCAGCACCCGCTGGGAACACCAGCGGGTCATCGACCACATCCAATCGGACCAGCGCATCGTCGGGGACTTTCGAACTTCCCGCCAAGCTGCGGGTGCACGCGCTGGCGAAGCTGCTCGGCGGCAGCAGCAGGGAGATCATCACCACCCTGGAGTCGCTGGGTGAGCCCGTGCGCAGCGCGCAGTCCAACATCACGCGCGAAGTCGCCCTGCGGGTAGTGCGCCAGTTGCGGCCGGAGAGCATCGAACCGGAGGCTCAGGAGTCCGCCGCGGAGGGTCCGGCGGACACGGGGTCGGCCCGAGCGTCCGCTGCCCAATCCGGGGCGACCCAGTCTGCGGCTCAGCCTTCAGCGGCCGAGTCCGCGGGGACGGGATCGGCTCCGGCGCAGCCCGCTCGAACCGAAACGGCCCGGTCGTCGGCCGAGCAGGAGACGCACCAGGAGGAGTCCGCGTCGGAGGGCTCCGGGCAGGCCCGCCCCGAGTCCGCGCAGTCGGAATCCGCGCAGTCCGAGTCGGCCCAGTCCGGTTCGGCGCAGTCCGGGTCCGCCGGCCTGAACCCGGTGTTCGCGGCGCCGCAGGCCATGTTCCTGGCGCCGGAGGCAGCCCCGGCCCGCCAGGCGCCGAAGTCCGCCGAGCCCGCCGAGCCCGCGGAGACCGCCAAGCCCGCCAAGACCGCCAAGACCGCAGAGCCTGCCAAGACCGCCGAGCAGCCTCCGGTCGAAGAACCGTCCGAGGAATACGGCGACGACTCCGCCGACACCGAGGACGGCACCGACGGCGACGACGAGCAGGGCGGCAGGCGCCGTCGCCGCCGCGGTCGCCGTGGCCGCGGCCGCGGCAAGGGCGGTGACGGCGACCAGGCCGACTCCGGTGACGAGCAGGGCTCGAGCGCGGAGCGCGGCAACGGGGACAAGCAGTCCCGCAAGGACGCCGGTGGCAAGGACACCGGCGGCAAGGACACCGGGAGCAAGGACGCCGGGAGCAAGGACGCCCGCAAGGAAGAGGCCGCGCAGGACGGGGCCAAGGGCAAGTCCGCCGAGACCGATTCCGCCGACGGCGACTCCGACGGTGAGGGGAGCCGTCGTCGCAGGCGGCGGCGCCGTCGCAAGGGCTCCGGCGATGACGACGGCCCGAACAGGGATGACGATCCGCCGAACACCGTCGTGCACGTCCGCGAGGAACGCCAGGACGGCGGCAAGGACAGCAGCAGCGACGACGAGGTCCGCGCGATCAAGGGCTCGACCCGGCTGGAAGCCAAGCGGCAGCGCCGCAGGGACGGCCGCGAGGCGGGCAAGCGCCGCGCACCGGTGCTGTCCGAGTCGGAGTTCCTGGCCCGCCGCGAGTCGGTGGACCGCCGGATGGTGGTGCGCGAGCACAACGAGCAGACCCAGATCGCGGTCCTCGAGGACAACGTGCTGGTGGAGAACTTCGTCACCTCCGCGGGCTCGGGATCGCTGGTCGGCAACGTCTACCTGGGCCGCGTGCAGAACGTGCTGCCCAGCATGGAGGCCGCGTTCGTCGACATCGGCCGGGGCCGCAACGCGGTGCTCTACGCCGGGGAGGTCGACTGGGACGCCGCCGGGCTGGCCGGCAAGGCGCGCCGCATCGAGCAGGCCCTGTCCACCGGCGACAGCGTGCTCGTGCAGGTCACCAAGGACCCCGTCGGGCACAAGGGCGCGCGGCTGACCACCCAGATCAGCCTGCCCGGCCGGTTCCTGGTCTACGTGCCGGGCGGCGGAGCGACCGGGATCAGCCGGAAGCTGCCGGACAACGAGCGCAAGCGGCTCAAGGAGATCCTCAAGCGGATCGTGCCGGACAACTCCGGGGTGATCATCCGCACCGCCTCCGAGGGCACCAGCGAGGAAGCCCTGGACCGGGACGTGCGCAGGCTGCAGGCGCAGTGGGAGGTCATCAAGGAGAAGTCGGAGACGCCGAAGGCGCAGGCCCCGCAGCTGCTCTACGAGGAGCCGGATCTGCTGATCAAGGTCGTGCGGGACCTGTTCACCGAGGACTTCTCGTCGCTGACCGTCCAGGGTTCCGGGGCCTGGGACACCATCGAGGCGTACGTGCAGCACGTGGCACCGGACCTGATGGGCAGGCTCAGCAAGCACGTCGGCAAGAACGACGTGTTCACCGAGCAGCGGATCAGCGAGCAGATCGCGAAGGCGCTGGACCGCAAGGTGTGGCTGCCCTCCGGCGGCTACCTGGTGATCGACCGCACCGAGGCGATGACCGTCATCGACGTCAACACCGGCAAGTTCACCGGTTCCGGCGGGAACCTGGAGGAGACGGTCACCCGGAACAACCTGGAGGCGGCCGAGGAGATCGTGCGCCAGCTGCGGCTGCGCGACATCGGCGGCATCATCGTGATCGACTTCATCGACATGGTGCTGGAGTCGAACCGGGACCTGGTGCTGCGCCGGTTGACCGAGTGCCTGGGCCGGGACCGCACCCGGCACCAGGTTGCCGAGGTGACTTCGCTCGGGCTGGTGCAGATGACCCGCAAGCGGGTCGGTACCGGCTTGCTGGAGGCGTACAGCAGCACCTGCGAGCACTGCCGCGGGCGCGGACTGCTGGTCTCGGCGGATCCGGTGGCGCACCAGCACGGCAAGGACCACGGGAACTCCGGTGGCAACGGCGGCAACGGCGGCGGGTCGCGGCGCAACCGCAACCGCGGCAAGCAGGACTCGAACGACTCGGAGCAGCAGGGCGAACGCAACGGCGTCGCCCAGGCGGCGAAGCAGGAGCAGGCGGCGAAGCAGGAGCAGTCCGCGGAGGCCAAGCAGGAGAAGGCGAAAACGGACTCGCCGGAACCGAAGAAGGCCAAGGCGGGCGGGCCGAAGCAGGACGGCGGGAAGCCGGATGCCGAGCGGCGCGAGAGCGGCAAGCCGGACGCCGCCAAGCCGGAACCTGCGAAATCGGATTCGGCGGAGCCTGCCAAGCAGGACGGCGCCAAGTCCGAAGGCGCGCAGCAGGCGGCGAAGCCTGCCGAGCCCGCCACCGCGGACAAGCCCGCGGAGCCGAAGCCGGCCGAACCGGCCAAGACCGGCGACTCCGGGTCGAACGGCCGCTCGCGCAGGCGGAAGGTCAGCCGCCCGGCCGGTAGCGCCGGAGAACCGGCCGAGCCGGTGGTGATGGCGGTGCCGGAGAAGTCCGCGCAGCCGGAGACCGATGGGGCGCCGGAGGTGCCCGCGCCGGCGACGGAGACGGTCACCCGGCGGCCCCGCCGCCGCACCGCTTCTCGCGCGGCCGGTCCGCCGCCGGACTCCCCGGAGGCGGCCGAGGCGGACGTCTCCGCAGGGGCGACTTCCGAGAACTGACCGTAGTGCTGAAAAAGGTGGGGCCGGGATTCTCGGCCCCGCCTTTTTCTTCGACCGCGCCGAGCGCAGGTCCGATTCGTTCAAGAAGCCGCGCGCCGCGCGGGCTTAACGTCCGGGCATGACTGCAGATGCCAAGGAGCGCACCGCGCCGGATCGGCTCGCTGCGGCGGAAGGGTTCATCTGGCTGACGGCCCGCGTGCTGGAGCAACGCCGGTTCGAGCACCTGTTCTGCGCGGGTTCTCCGGACGCGGTGGCCACTGCTCTGGACGCCTACCGCAGCGCCGACGGTGGCTACGCCTACGCGCTGGACCCGGACGTGCGCGGCCCGGTGAGCCAGCCGCTCGGCGCGCACGCGGCGTTGACCACGTTGGACGAGATCGGACGCTGTTCCGGCGCGGCCGCGGACGGCATCGTCGATCAGCTCGCCACGATCACCCTCCCGGACGGCGGGATCCCGGCGGTGGATCCGGCCGGGCGGGACTATCCGCACCCGCCGTTCATGCCGATCGACGAGGACCCGCCCGGCGCGCTGTTGACGACGGCGCTGGTGGCAGGCGTGCTGCACAAGAACTCATCGACGCACCCGTGGCTGGCCCCAGCGACCGAGTTCTGCTGGCAGCGGATCGACGCGTTGACCGAGTCCCATCCGTACGAGGTGCACGCGGCCGTGGCATTCCTCGATCACGTGCCGGACTGGGAACGCGCCGCCGCGGCGGCGGCACGACTCGGCCGCATGGTGCGTGCGCAGGGCATCGTGGTGCTCGATCCGCAGCGCCCGGAGGATTCGCACCTCGTGCCGGGCTACGCGCCGGGGGAGTGGCACTTCGTTCCGGACTACGTCCGCGACCCGGGCAGCTTGGCCCGCGAATGGTTCTCCGAAGCGGAGATCACCGCCGGATTGGACGCCCTCGCCCAAGACCAGTGCGAAGACGGCGGCTGGCCGATCAGGTGGCGGCAGTGGGCACCGGGGACGGCGCTGGAGTCCCGTCCGCGGGTGACGATCGATGCCTTGCGCACGCTTCAGGCGTACGGCCGGTGAGCAGTTCGGCGGCGGTGAGTCCGGACAGCCGCCGCACTTCCCGGCTCAAGTGGGCCTGGTCGGCGTACCCGGCTGCGAGCGCGCGGTCGGCGAGCGGGCCTTCCAGCTCGATCGAACGCCGGAACCGCAGGATGCTGTGCAGGGTTTTCGGGCTGTAGCCGACGGCCGCGGTGAACCGCCTCCGGAAGTGCCTTGCGGACCATCCGAGGTGCTGGGCGATTTCCGGTACGCCCGGCGCTCGGGGGCCGCTGAGCAGGCGGATCGCTTCCGCGACAGCAGGGTCCTGGTGATGCTCGGGCAGCCGTGCCACGGCGAGTTCTTCCAGCAGCCGCGCGGCTTCGTCCGCGCCGTCGGCCGCGGAGAGCCGGTCCGCCACCTGCTGCGCTCGCGACCCCCACAGCTCGCTGAGCGGCACCTGGAGGTCCCGCAACGCAGCAGCGGGCACGTCGCCGAGCAGCAATCCCGCCGCTCCGGGCCGGAGCCGCACGCCCGCCACGCTGCCAGCGGCGAGCGGGAGCACGCGCGGTCCGGTGTCCGGGCCGACCATCTCCAGCACGCCGTCCCGCCAGATCAGATCCAGGCAGCCGTCCGGCATGATGCGTTGCAAGTACCCGTCTTCCGGCACTTGCTGCGTCCATGCGCACGCCACCCGGCTTGCGAGCGCGGGCGGTGCAGGACGTTCGCGGTATCGGCGCACCACCCCATGCTGCTCCTTCACTCCACGCGCGAGCTCGCGGTGTCGTCGGCGACGAGCACGCTCACGTCCGCGTCCCGCCCGGTCCGGTGCAGCACCAGTTCGGCCAGCAGTCCCGTGGAGATCATCTGCACCGAGAAGATCTCCAGCAGGATTCCCAGGGTCAGCAGTGGCCGAGTCCCGATCGACTGCTCGGTGAACATCCAAATCCCGGTGAGGTACAGCAGGATCAGCGTTCCCAGCGTGCCCGCGACCACGCCGAGACCGCCGAACAAGTGCGCCGGTCGGCGCCCGTAGCGGGTCAGCGCCACGACGGTCAGCAGGTCCAGCGCACCGCGCACGTACCGCTCCAGCCCGTAGTTCGACTTGCCGTGCGCACGCGGCCGGTGGTGCACCGGAAGCTCGCAGACCCGGTATCCGAGCTGGTGCGCGAGCGCCGGGATGTAGCGGTGCAGTTCCCCGTAGAGCGGGACTCGCCGGTATACCTCGGTGCGCGCGGCTTTGAGCCCGCAGTTGTGATCGGACAGCCGCAGCCCGGTGATCACTCCGGTCATCCAGTTGAACAACCTCGACGGCAGGCGCTTGCCCAGCGGGTCCTTGCGCTGCGCCTTGTGCCCGCTGACCAGGTCCGCGCCCGCGTCCAGCGCGGCCAGCAGCCGCGGCACCTCCGCCGGGTCGTCCTGCAAGTCGGCGTCCAGGGTGACCAGCAGCCGCCCGCGCACCTCGGCCACACCGGCGGCCAGCGCGGCGGCCTTGCCGAAGTTCCGGCGCAGCCGCAAGCCGCGCAAGTGCGGGTCGGCCGCGGCGTGCTCGCCGATGATCCGCCAGCTCTCGTCGGTGCTGCCGTCGTCGACCACGAGCAGCTCCCAGCTCAGCGGCTGGGCGTTCATCGCAGCGCTGACCTGGGCGAACAACTCGGGGAGGTTGGCGGCTTCGTTCTTGGCCGGGGTCAGCAGGGACACCTCGGGCAGCACGCCTGCGGAGGTCATGACACCGCCTGCGGGTGTTCGGTCAGCGGGCGCACCCACCAGCCGTCCGGGAAGGCGAACGCGATGCGCAGCGGCCCGGTGCCCGCGGGAGCGACCGCGCGGTAGCCGAGGCCGATCTCGGTGCCGACCGTCTGGCCCTCGGCATCGGCGCGCGGGATGTCGACCACGCCGCCGCCGACGACCTCGCCGGTCCGGTCCAGCACGGCGACGCAGCGCGCACGTTCGATGCCGGAGATCGCCCAGCCCTTCAGCATCCGCGCGCCGCCCCGGATCTGGTCGGTCTCGACGTTGAGCAGCACGTCCCAGCCTGCGGGCCGGGGTTCGCGATAGCTGCCGACGCTGGGCGTGCGCCATCGCGAGGTGTTCTGCCGGGAACCGATTTCCGTGCCGTCCCCGCAACCCAGCGTGAATTCCGCGGAGAAGGGGTAGTGCCCGAGCGCGCGCATCCGGGGCAGCAGCTGCTCGGGTGCGGGGAATCGGTCGGCGAACGCATCGGTCGCGCCGACGCGCGCGGCCACCGCCAGCATTCGCTGGTTCGGCGCGTCGTCCCGCACGGCCTGCGCCATCGGAGCGCCGAGCGCGACCGTCGCCAGCGCGGTGGTGAACACCGCGACCGCCCGCGCACCCGGCCACCGCGGCCAGGTGACGGCGATGACGAGCACGGCGATCCACAGCGCGGCCGACATGCTGTTGTAGCGGCTCTGCAAACCTGCGGACTCGCCGAATGCCGCCCGCGAACCCGAGATCATCACCGCGCAGCCGATCGCGTACACCGCCAGGCCCCACCAGGCGGCATTGGCCGCGCGGGCCTGCGGGCGCAGGCACCCCGGCAGGTGCAGCGCCAGCACCGCCAGCCCGGCAACGCCCGCGACCAGGGCCAACGCCGGTTCCGTGCCGGTCCACACCATGCCGATCATGCTCAGCCCCGCCAGCATGGCCTGCGCCGGATCATCGGTGGGCGAGGCGCCGCCCCCGCCTTGGGGACCGCGCAACACCAGCCAGGCGGCCACCACGACCACTCCGATGACCATCGGGGCGACGACTCGCCGCCTGCGCTCCCCGCGCATCCAGGCCAGCACCGACAGCGCCGGCCACACCGCGAACGACGTGCCGTAGCTGATCGAAGCCAACAAGCCGAGCAGCACCGCCGGGACGGGACGTCCGCGCTGCATCGCCAGCAGCGCGCTCAGCACCAGCAGCATCGCCAGCACCCACGAAGCACCGCTCATGGAACGCACGAAGTTGTGGATGCCGTGCGGGTTGAACACCAGCGCCGAGGTCGCCACCACGAGCCCCGCGCGCTGCCAGCGCCCCAGGTCCGCGGGCAGCATCGCCCACACCAGCAGCACGCATCCGACGCCGAACGCCAGCACCAGCAGGCCCAGCGGGTGGTTCGAGCCGCCGCCGAACCGGGCGCTCAACCAGAACAACAGGCTCGGCAGGACGAACGGGTGCTCGTTGCGAAAACCGAGCAGCGCCTCCGGACGCAGCGAACCGTCCGGGTTCGTGATGTCCAGCAGCACCCACCAGTAGTCGTAGAAGTGCATCTGCGGGTACCGCAGCACCTCGCGCAGCATCATCAGCGGTGGCAGCGCGGCCATCAGCAGCAGTGACCGAGGCCCTGCCGCGCTTTCGCGCAACCGCCGCAGGTGGTCGGCGGGCGCAGGCTCTTCGTGCTCGGTCCGCCGTGGTCCGGATGCGGTCTCGGTCACGCTGAATCCCCATGTGAAGGTCGAACGGCGACTCACAGTAGCAAGGTAAGATCGAACCGCAGGGAGATCGCGCGGAAAACCCGGTTCCTTCCCCGGGAGTCAAGCCCGGAGTAAGGCCGCCGCGAGCGGTCTGTATGCTGTGAGGGCACTTCTCGCCGCCGGACGGGCGGAGAGCTTAAACGCCTGTGGAACCCGGTGCGCCCCTCGCGGGTCGAGGGTCGTGACACAGGAACCCACCGAAACCCGGCACTGCCGGGTGGATCTCCGGCCCCGCCGGAGTGGGCGTCAACGGGTGAACCAAGCGAACCGAGCAGCAGGAGACTTCCGACTCATGTACGCGATCGTCAAGACCGGCGGCAAGCAGTACAAGGTGGCGGTCGGGGACGTCGTCGAGGTCGAGAAGCTCGAAGGCGAATCCGGTACCGAGGTCACCTTCCCGGCTGTACTGGTCGTCGACGGCTCCGACGTCACCGCCGACGCCGACGCGCTGGCGAAGGTCTCGGTGACCGGCAAGCTGGTCGAGCAGACCAAGGGTCCCAAGATCCGCATCCACAAGTTCAAGAACAAGACCGGCTACCAGAAGCGCCAGGGTCACCGGCAGAAGCTGACCCGCGTCGAGGTCACTGGCATCTCCAAGTGAGGACCTGATCATGTCCACCAAGAAGGGCGCATCCAACTCCCGCAACGGCCGCGATTCGAACCCGAAGTACCTCGGGGTGAAGCGGTTCGGCGGCCAGCTCGTCAGCGCCGGTGAGATCCTGATCCGGCAGCGCGGCACCAAGTTCCACCCCGGCTTCAACGTGGGCCGCGGCAAGGACGACACGCTGTTCGCGCTCTCCACCGGCGAGGTCGAGTTCGGCAGTAAGCGCGGTCGCAAGACCGTCAACATCGTGCCGGCCGAGGACTGACCCGGCTCTCGGCACAAACTCCCGAACGAGGGGCGGGTCCGGTTCGCACACCGGCCCCGCCCCTCTTTCGCGTTCGCCGCCCGCTCCGCGCGGTTGGCGGCATTCTTCGCACCTGGAGGGACTCGTGTCGCGGTTCGTTGACCGCGTGACCATCCACGTCGCCGCCGGCGACGGTGGGAATGGCTGCGCCTCGGTGCACCGGGAGAAGTTCAAGCCGCTCGGCGGCCCGGACGGGGGCAACGGCGGGCGCGGCGGAGACGTCCGGCTCGTCGTCGACCCCGGGGTGCACACGCTGCTGGACTTCCACCACCGCCCGCACGCCCGCGGATCCAACGGCAAGCAGGGCCGCGGCAGCCTGCGCAACGGTGCGATCGGCGAGGACATCGTGCTGCCGGTGCCGGACGGCACGGTGGTGCTGGATTCGGACGGCGAGGTGATCGCCGACCTGGTCGGACCGGGAACCACGTTCGTCGCCGGGCAGGGCGGCCGCGGCGGGCTGGGCAACGCGGCGCTGGCGACGAAGGCCCGCAAGGCGCCGGGTTTCGCGCTGCTCGGCGAGCCCGGTGAGCAGCTGGACCTGGTGCTCGAGCTGAAATCGGTCGCCGACGTGGGGCTGGTCGGGTACCCGTCGGCGGGCAAGTCCTCGCTGATCTCGGTGCTCTCGGCGGCGAAACCGAAGATCGCGGACTACCCGTTCACCACGCTGGCGCCGAACCTGGGCGTGATCACCGCAGGGGACACCGTGTTCACCATGGCCGACGTGCCCGGGCTCATCCCGGGTGCCAGCGAAGGCCGCGGCCTCGGGCTGGAGTTCCTGCGCCACATCGAGCGCTGCGCGGTGCTGGTGCACGTCGTGGACTGCGCCACCTTGGAACCGGGCCGCGACCCGATGTCCGATGTGGACGCCTTGGAGGCGGAGCTGGCGCGCTACGCACCGGCGTTGGCCGCCGAGCACGGCGATCTCGCCGACCGGCCGCGGCTGCTGGTGCTGAACAAGCTGGACGTGCCGGAGGCGCGGGAGCTCGCCGAACTGGTCCGGCCGGACCTCGAAGAGCGCGGCTGGCGGGTGTTCGAGGTGTCCACGGCCAGCCACGAGGGGCTGCGGGAGCTGTCGTTCGCGCTGGCCGGTGAAGTCGAGAACTACCGCGCCGCGCAGCCCGAGCCGGAGCCCGCGCGGGTCGTGGTTCGCCCGGCCGGGGTCGGCGAAGGCGAATTCACCGTCGAACGGGATCCCGAGGAGCCGGACGCCTTCATCGTCCGCGGCGAGAAGCCGCAGCGGTGGGTGCGCCAGACGCAGTTCGACAACGACGAGGCGGTGGGCTTCCTCGGTGACCGGCTCGCCAAGCTCGGCGTAGAGGAAGCGCTGGCCAAGCAGGGCGCGGAGCCGGGCAGCCAGGTCACCATCGGCTCGGTCACCTTCGACTGGGAACCGTCCACGCCCGCGGGCGTGGCGACCATGCTCAGCGGTCGCGGCACCGACATGCGCCTGGAAGACCAAGATCGCATCTCGGCCGCCGACCGGAAGGCTGCGAAGAACGCCCGCCGGTCCAACCTGGACGCGCAGGGAAGTTACGTCGGCGAGGACGACGAGGAGGATCGGTGACCGACCAGGTGCAGCTGTCGCCGACCCGCAAGGCGATCGGGGCAGCGCACCGGTTGGTGGTGAAGGTCGGCTCGTCCTCGCTCACCACGTCCAAGGGCGCGCTGGACCACGCGCGGCTGGCGGCTTTGGTGGACGCCGTGGCGAACCGGGTGGACAACGGGGGACAGGTGGTTCTGGTGTCGTCCGGCGCCATCGCCGCCGGGATGGCTCCGCTGGGGTTGCGCCGCCGTCCGCGCGACCTGGCGACCAAGCAGGCGTCGGCCAGCGTCGGGCAGCAAGCCCTCGCGCACGCCTACGCGGAATCGTTCGCCCGGTATCAGCGCACGGTGGGGCAGGTGCTGCTGACCGCCGACGACGTCGTCCGGCGCGCGCAGTACCGCAACGCGCAGCGCACGCTCAAGCGGTTGCTCACCCTGGGCGCGGTGCCGGTGGTCAACGAGAACGACACGGTCGCCACCACCGAGATCCGCTTCGGCGACAACGACCGGCTGGCGGCGCTGGTGGCGCACCTGGTCGGCGCGGACGCGCTGCTGCTGCTGTCCGATGTGGACGCGTTGTACGACGGTGATCCGCGCAGCGGCCGGGCGTCGGTGATCCGGGACGTGCACGGGCCCGCCGACCTGGAAGGTGTGGAAGCCGGCGATACCGGGTCCGGTGTGGGAACCGGCGGCATGGCCTCGAAAGTGCAGGCCGCGCGGGTGGCGGCGCGCGCGGGGATTCCGGTGCTGCTGGCTTCGGCATCCGAGGCCCAGGGGGCCCTGGCCACCGCCGACGTGGGAACGGCGTTCGCCACCACGGGTTCGCGGCTGACGGCGCGGCGCTTCTGGCTCGCGCACGCCGCCGGGTCGAGCGGCCGGTTGTGGATCGACGACGGAGCCGTCGCCGCCGTCGCGCGGCGACGCCGGTCCTTGCTGGCGGCCGGGATCACCGGCGTGGAAGGCGATTTCCACGGTGGGGACGTGGTGGACCTGGCCGATCCGGCAGGTGCCGTGGTCGCTCGCGGAGTGGTCGCTTACGACGCCGGTGAGCTGCCGGACCTCATCGGCCGCTCCACGCACGAACTACCGCCGGAGCAACGCCGGGAAGTCATCCACGCCGACGACCTGGTCCCGCTGCGCTGACGACATCCACTGCTCCCGAACGGCTCAGGCCGTGGTGGCCAGGGTGAACGGCAGCACCGCCGGAGCGCCCGCGAGCCGCAGGGTGCGCGCCACGATCGTGATCGTCCAGCCCGTGTCGGCGTAGTCGTCCACCAGCAGCACCGGCCCGTCGAGCCCGGCCAGCTTCGCCGAGACGTCCTCCGGAACCTTGAACTGCCCCCGCAGCGCCGCGACCCGCTGCGCGCTGTTGGTGCCGTGCACCGGCGTCGTCTCCGGGTTCGTGGCTACCTCGCCGAGCAGCGGCAACCGCCCCACGGTGGAGAGCCGCTCGGCCAGGCTGCGCACCAGTCGCGGCCGGGTCCGCGAGCCCAGCGCGAGCACCCCCGCCGGTCGCCGCTCCCACTCCCAGGCGGCCAGCACCTGCACGCACGCCTGGAACAGGTCGTCCGGCAAGTCCTGGTCCGGGCTGTTCGCGCCGAGCAGCTCGCGGAGCCGGTTGCCCCAGCCGATGTCGGTCAGCCGCCCCACCGCGCGGCCCTGCTCGGCGCGTTCACCAGCCGGGAACCTGCCGGAGACGGGGATGCCGAGCACGTCCATCCCGGTCGGCCACATCTTGCGCGGGTTCAGCTCCACGCCCGGCCGGTTCAGGCGTTCCTGCGCGCGCTGCACCGACCACTCGTCGACCTCGGCGGAACGGCCCGACCCGGTGCAGTTGTCGCAGCGCCCGCACGGTTCGGCGTGCGGGTCGTCGAGCTGCTTGCGCAGGAACTCCATCCGGCAGCCGGTCGTGTCCAGATAATCCAGCATCGCCTGCTGCTCCGTGGCGCGTTCCGCGGCGATGCGCTCGTAGCGTTCCGCGTCGTAGTCCCACGGCTCGCCGGTGGCTTCCCAGCCGCTCTTCACCCGGCGCACCGCGCCGTCCACGTCCAGGACCTTGAGCACCATTTCCAGCCGCGAGCGGCCGAGCTCCACGCGCGGCTCCAGCGCGGCAGTGGACAAGGTGCCCGCTTCCGAGAGCGCGTCGAGGATCCTGCGCACCGTCGACTCCGGCGGGAAGGCCAGCGAAGCGAAGTACTTCCAGATGTCCCGGTCTTCCGGGCCGGGCAGCAGCAGCGCCTCGGCCCGCCGCACGCCGCGACCGGCGCGGCCGATCTGCTGGTAGTAGGCGATCGGCGAGGACGGTGCCCCCATGTGCACGACGAACCCGAGATCGGGCTTGTCGAAGCCCATGCCCAGCGCGGACGTCGCCACCAGCGCCTTGACCCGGTTCGCCAGCAGATCGTCCTCGGCGCGTTGCCGCTCCTCCGGATCGGTGCGCCCGGAATAGGACGCCACCTCGAAGCCCTGGTCGCGCAGGAACGCCGACACCTCGTCGGTCGCGGCGACGGTGAGCGTGTAGATGATCCCGGACCCCGGCAGCTCACCGAGGTTGCCCGCCAGCCAGCCCAGCCGCGCCTGCGCGGTCGGCAACCGGGCCACGCCCAGCCGCAGGCTTTCCCGGTCGAGCGTGCCGCGCAGCACCAGCGTCTGCTGCGGGTCGCTGAATTCGCCGCCCACGCCGAGCTGGTCGGCGACGTCCTGCA
This sequence comes from Saccharopolyspora sp. SCSIO 74807, assembly GCF_037023755.1. Lineage (NCBI taxonomy): Bacteria > Bacillati > Actinomycetota > Actinomycetes > Pseudonocardiales > Pseudonocardiaceae > Saccharopolyspora > Saccharopolyspora sp. SCSIO 74807. The sequence goes on from NZ_CP146100.1 coordinate 3,070,857, forward strand.
CGACGCGGTCGTTGGCGGTGGCCGTGGTCGCCAGCACCGGGACGCCTTCGGGCAGTTCGCGCAACAGCGTGCGCAGCCTGCGGTAGTCCGGGCGGAAGTCGTGGCCCCAGTCGGAGATGCAGTGCGCTTCGTCCACCACCAGCAGGCCCGCGCTGTGGGTTAGTTCGGGCAGCACGTTGTCCCGGAAGTCCGGGTTGTTCAACCGCTCCGGGCTCACCAGCAGCACGTCGACGTCGCCCACGGCGACCTGCTCCTCGATGTCGGCCCACTGCTGCTGATTCGCGGAGTTGATCGAGGCCGCGCGGACTCCGGCGGCTTCGGCGGCTTCCACCTGGTTGCGCATCAGCGCCAGCAGCGGCGAGACGATCACGGTCGGACCTTCGCCGAGCTCCCGCAGCAGCGCGGTCGCCAGGAAGTAGACCGCCGACTTGCCCCAGCCGGTGCGCTGCACGACGAGCGCGCGGCGCCGTTCCAGCACCAGCGCGTGGATCGCGTGCCATTGGTCGTCGCGCAGTTCGGCGTCCGGACCGGCCAGTGCGCGCAGCCGCTCGTCGGCGAGTTCCCGCAGGGCGTGTTCGTCCACGACCCGATTCCTACCGGATCGCCAGGACACGGCGTCGCCGCACCCCGCAAACCCGGTTGCAGGAGCCGATTAGGCTGGTGTCGTGACGACGAGCATCGAACCTTCCCATTCCGCGGAAACCGGCGAGGACCTGCGCGAACAGGTGCGCGCGGCGGCGCGGCGGGCGCAGGCCGCGGCGGGCGAGCTGGCGCTGGCCTCGCGGGCGGTCAAGGACGAACTCCTGCACGCGATGGCCGCGGCGCTGGTCGAACGCGCGCCGGAGGTGCTGGAGGCCAACCTGCGAGACGTCGCTCGCGCGCGGGAGAACGGCACCCCCGACGGACTGGTCGACCGGCTGAAGCTGAGCCGGGAGCGCATCGACGGCATCGCCGACGGGCTGCGCACCGTGGCCGGTCTGCCGGACCCGGTCGGTGAGGTGGTGCGCGGCAACGTGCTGCCGAACGGCTTGCAGCTGCAGCAGGTCCGGGTTCCGCTCGGCGTGGTCGGCATCGTCTACGAGGGCAGGCCCAACGTCACCGTCGATGCCGCCGGGCTCACCTTGAAGTCGGGCAACGCGGTGCTGCTGCGCGGCTCGTCGTCGGCCGCCGAATCCAACGCCGCGCTCGTCGCGATCCTGTCCGAGGTGCTGGTCAAGCACGATCTTCCTGCCGCGGCGGTGCAGCTGCTGCCCAGCAGCGACCGTGCTTCGGTGCAGCACTTGATCACCGCACGCGGGCTGGTCGACATCGTCATCCCCCGCGGTGGCGCGGGCCTGATCTCCGCGGTCGTCGAGAACGCCACCGTGCCCACCATCGAAACCGGTGTCGGCAACTGCCACGTCTACGTCGACGAGCACGCCGACGCCGACACCGCGCTGCGCATCCTGCTGAACTCCAAGGCCCGCCGCCCGAGCGTGTGCAACGCGGCGGAAACCCTGCTGGTCCACCAGGACATCGCCGAGGACTTCGTGCCGCGCGCGGTCGCCGAACTGCGCGCGGGCGGGATCGCCGTGCACGGCGACGAACAGGTCGTGCGGCTCGGCGGGACCGGCGTGCTGGAAGCCACCGAGCAGGACTGGGACACCGAGTACGGCTCGCTGGACATCGCAGCGGCCGTCGTCGAGTCGCTGCCCGCGGCCGTCGAGCACATCCGCGAGCACGGCTCCGGGCACACCGAGGCGATCGTGACCGACAACGTCCGGTCCGCCCGCCAGTTCACCGCCCGGGTGGACGCTGCGGCCGTGATGGTCAACGCTTCGACCGCGTTCACCGACGGCGGCGAATTCGGCATGGGTGCCGAAATCGGCATCTCCACCCAGAAGCTGCACGCCCGCGGCCCGATGGCACTGCCCGAGCTGACCTCGACGAAGTGGCTCGTGTTCGGCGACGGGCAGGTCCGCCCGGCGAACTGATCGCGGCCGCACCGTGTGATCGCTCACCACGCGGGCGCGGGCGGAACCGCGCCCGCGGGTACTCGTTTAGGCTCTGCATTCATGTCTCGTCGGCGCATCGGGGTCATGGGGGGCACCTTCGACCCCATCCACCACGGCCACCTCGTCGCGGCCAGTGAGGTCCAGGCCCAGTTCGGTCTGGAGCAGGTGATCTTCGTGCCGACCGGCCAGCCGTGGCAGAAGGGCCACGAGGTGGTCAGCCCGGCCGAAGACCGCTACCTGATGACGGTGGTCGCCACCGCGTCCAACCCGCGGTTCCTGGTCAGCCGGGTGGACGTGGACCGCAGCGGCCCGACCTACACCGCCGACACGCTCAACGACCTGCGCGCCCACTACCCGGACGCGGAGCTGTACTTCATCACCGGCGCGGACGCGCTGGAGCAGATCCTTTCCTGGCACCGGGTCAACGAGCTGTTCGACCTCGCGCACTTCATCGGCGTCACGCGCCCCGGCTATTCGCTCAACGGCGCGCACCTGCCGAAGGGATCGGTCTCGCTGGTGGAGATCCCGGCGATGGCGATCTCCTCGACCGGTTGCCGGGAACGCGTCCGCGCCGGGTTGCCCGTCTGGTACCTGGTCCCGGACGGCATCGTGCAGTACATCACCAAACGCGGGCTGTACCGGTCGGACGGCGTCTCACCTGCACCGGAGTGGGGTCCATGAGCATCCGGTACGAACTCGGCAGTTGATCGCGGGCCGGCCATTGGTTCGGCTCGGCGCCCGGACCGGGCGCGGACTACCGGTGCCGAATCGGGCAACCCGGCGTTCTCGCCGGTGCAACCGGCCTGGCTATCCTTGTGCGGGGTGGGCGGCACCGTGCCCGCCCGGGAGGAGTGACGTGGCAGCCACCGAGGAGGCCCGCAAGCTGGCGCTGGTCGCGGCGCAGGCAGCGGCGGACAAGAAGGCGAACGACCTCGTGCTGCTCGACGTCTCCGAGCAGCTCGTGATCACCGACTGCTTCGTGATCGCCTCCGCGCCGAACGAGCGGCAGGTCGAAGCGATCGTGGAAGCCGTCGAAGAGAAGATGCGCAAGATCGGCACGAAACCGGTGCGGCGCGAAGGCACCCGCGAAGGCCGCTGGGTCCTGCTGGACTACGTCGACGTCGTGGTGCACGTGCAGCACACCGAGGAGCGTGCGGTCTACGAGCTCGAGCGGCTGTGGAAGGACTGCCCGCGGATCGAGTTCGAGGACCGCGCGGTTCCCGCCGAGCAGCAGGGCGGCGCCGAGTGACACTCGATCGCCTGGTGCTGTGGCGGCACGGTGATACCGACTTCAACGCCGCGGGCCGCATCCAGGGACATCTCGACACCGCGCTCACCGAAACCGGTCGCGAACAGGCGGAGCGTGCCGCACCGGTGATCGCTTCGTTCGAGCCGCAGGTAGCGGTCGGATCGGATCTGCGCCGGGCCGCTGCGACCGCAATGGCGTTCACCGAGCTGTCCGGCATGGCCGTGCCGCAGGACAAGCGCTTGCGCGAGACGCATCTCGGCGAGTGGCAGGGCCTCAGCGGCGCCGAGGTGGAGCACGGCTGGCCGGGTGCGATGGGTACGTGGCGAGCGGATCCGACGTGGGCTCCGCCGGGTGGCGAGTCGCGCGTCGAGGTCGCCGAGCGCGGGTTCGAGGTCGTGTCCGAACTCGACGCCACTTACTCGGCCACCGCGTTGGTGTGCGCGCACGGCGGCCTGATCACCGGGCTGACCGCGCGGCTGCTGGGGTGGCCGCACGAGCTCTGGCCCGGTCTCGGCGGTGTCGCCAACTGCCACTGGGTGGTGCTGAGCCGCCGCGGCGGTTCCCGGCAGTGGCGTTTGATCACCTACAACGGCGGAGTTCCGGGCTGATCGGCCGTCCGCGGCGCCCGGCGGTGGTTTTGGGGTTTCTCGCGTGTCCGTAGCCGTCGTCACCGATTCCACCGCGTACCTGCCGGACGGATTCGCGGATCGATTCTCGGTGCGCGTGGTGCCGCTGCACGTCAGCGTGCAAGGGGGGACGCCCGTACCGGAGTTCGAGTTCGGCTCGGATCGATTGGTCTCCGCGTTCGAGCACAAGCAGCGGGTGACGACGTCGGGCGCGACCGCGGCGGAACTCGCACGGGTGTACCGGGACGCCCTGGCGGACGGGGCCGACGGCGTCGTCTCGGTGCATTTGTCCCGGCGCTTGTCGGCGACTTGGGACGCCGCCCGGCTGGCCGCGCAAGAAGTGGGCCCGGAGCTGGTGCGGGTGGTCGATTCCCGTTCGGCCGCGATGGGCTTGGGATTCGCCGCATTAGGCGCCGCGGACCTGGCCTGCGCCGGGGCGGGACTGTCCGCTGTGGAGAGCCGTGCTGCGCTGATCGCGCAGCGGACCACGACCTTGTTCTCGGTGCAGACGTTGGAGCATCTGCGCCGGGGCGGCCGGATCGGAACCGCTGCCGCGGTGCTCGGTACCGCGCTGGCGATCAAGCCGTTGCTGCATGTCCACGAGGGACGCGTCGAAGCGTTGGAGAAGGTGCGCACGACCGCCCGCGCCCACACCAGGTTGCTGGAGATCGTGGGGCGCGCGGTGGCCTCGGAGCCGGCGGCGGTGGCGATCCACCACCTCGCCGCTCCCGAATGGGCGGATCGGCTCGCGCAGCGGCTGGAGGAGATGACTTCCGGGCAGATCGAGTGCTTGGTCGCTGAGGTCGGGCCGGTGGTGGGTGCGCATATAGGCCCCGGAGCTCTCGGTGCGGTCATGTTGCCCGGGGGTTGGCGGAGATGATCTGCGCTCCCTGCGGCGGCGAACCTCGGTGAGCCGGAGCGGGTGCTCAGCGCCCGAATACATCTGCTTTCGAGTGAATTCCTACGGATTGTTCGTGCTGGTTCATCCACAGCCCGACAAGTTGTCCACAGATTGCAGAATTGAGTCTGGGCGGCGGTTCGCGGATTCCTTAACGTCGATGGCATGGCTGCTGTAACCCGATTCCACGGTTCGCTCGACGATTCTCCGGACACCGCGTCGAGTCCGCGTACCCGCCTGCGCGCACTGATGCGCCAGGCCGAGCGCGAGCGCACGCAGCAGGAACGCGAGGACGGGCCGACGCCGACCGGCCGGGATCCCGGAACGGAAGAATTGCCACCGGAACCCGAGGGTGGGCCCCGCGCCGGTCCCTCGAATGCGGACCCGCCCACGACGTCGACGCCAGTGCGGCGAGCTGTGCGCAGATGGCTGCCCGAATCGTGGTCGCGTGCCCGGGTCGATCCTGGCAGGTACGGGCGGCTCGGGATCGCGCTCGCCGCGGTCGTCGCGCTGGCCGTGGTCGGAGTCGTCACGTGGCTGGACCGGCCGGTTCCCGAACCGGCGCCGGCCGCTCCCGTGCCGGAACAGGTCGCCGCACCACCGGTCCAGCAGGCCGCCGCGCCGCCGCCCGCGGACTTGGTGGTGAGCGTGGTCGGTGAGGTCTCGCGCCCCGGCCTGGTCACGCTGCGCCCCGGCGAGCGGGTAGCCGACGCGCTCGATGCGGCGGGCGGCGCGTTGCCCGGAACCGACATCACCACGTTGAACCTGGCCCGCAGGCTCGTCGACGGGGAACAGCTCTACGTCGCAGTGCCGGTACCTCCCGGCGCCCAACCGGGAGGCCGGCAGGCCTCGACGCCCGAGCCAGGCGGAGCGGGCAGCAAAGTCGATCTCAACACCGCCACGGAGGAACAGCTCGATGCGCTACCAGGAATCGGTCAAGTCACGGCCGAACGGATCGTGCAATGGCGGGAGCAGCACGGTCGGTTCGGCTCGGTCGACCAGCTCGGAGACGTCGAAGGGATCGGGGACACCCGGATGGAGCGGCTGCGGGAGCTGGTCCGGGCGTGAGGGCCAAGTCCTTCGCGCTAGGGTCCACATTGGACTTGCGGTTGCTGCCCGCTGCGCTGGTCACGTGGTCGATCACCTTGGCCGGTTTGCACGGCGGGTGGCCGACCGCGGCGGTGCTCTCGTGCGCGACGCTGCTCCTGCTGCCGATGGCTTGGAGGTTCGGGCGCGGACGCGCTTGGCGCAACGGCGTGCTGGCCGTGCTGATCATCTCCAGCGCCGCGGCCACCGGGATCGCCGTTCGGACCCACGCGGTGGCCGCGCATCCGTTGCGCTCGGCCGCACGGCAGGCCGAGCAGGCGGAGCTGCGTGGCACATTGGTGGAATCGCCGCGGCCGTTGCAGGGTGCCTCCTACGGTGCTCGCCGGGCGCAGGATCGCTCGGTGGCCAGGCTGCGATTGGACTCCGTCGAGGTCGACGACCGCCGGACGCTGGTGGGCGGGCAAGTTCTGCTGCTGGCCCCTACCGAGCAGTGGGGCGCGCTGACGGCCGGCCAGCAGGTCACCGTGCACGGCAAGGTCCTGCCGCCGCGGAATGGGGAATTGCTCGTCGCGGCCGTTGCGACCTACGAAGCGCCCGAAGGCGTATCGCCCGCGCCGAGCTGGCAGCGTGCAGCGGAGGATCTGCGCGAGGGACTGCGCGAGACTTCACGCACGATGCTCGGCCCAGCCGCAGCCGGACTGCTGCCGGGCCTCGTGGTCGGGGACACCGGCAAGCTCCCGCCGGAAGTCGTCGAGCAGTTCAACACGGCCGGACTCACCCACCTAACCGCGGTTTCCGGCTCGAACCTCGCGATCGTCTGCGGGGCGGTGTTGCTCGTGCTGCGCCTGATCGGCGCAGGCCCTGCCGTGTCGGCCGTGGGGGCGGCGTTGGCGATGATCGGCTTCGTGGTGCTCGCTGGACCGGAACCGAGCGTGCTCCGGGCAGCGGTGATGGGCTCGATCGGGCTGCTCGCCCTCGTCCTCGGCCGCGAACGGTCGGCGCTGCCGATCCTCTCGGCGAGCGTCGTCGGCCTGTTGCTGCTGGCGCCGGGCCTGGCCACGGCCGCGGGGTTCGCGCTATCGGTGGCCGCGACGGCCGGGCTGATCGTGCTCGCGCCGGTGTGGGCGGACGCGCTGCACTCACGTGGGTTGCCGGTGGGTGTCGCCGAGGCCCTGGCGATTCCGGCGGCGGCGCATCTGCTCACGGCGCCACTGGTGGCAGCCGTTTCCGGCGAGGTCAGCGTGGTCGCAGTGCTGGCGAACCTGCTGGCCGGTCCGGTGGTGGGGCCGGCCACCGTGCTGGGAGTGTGCGCGACGCTGCTCGCGCCCGTTTCCGGAACGCTGGCGAGCGCTCTGGTGTGGCTGGCGGGGCCGGAGCTGGAGTGGGTGCTGGCCGTCGCCCGCCATTCGGCCGCGGTTCCGGGCGCGTCGTTCGACTGGCCTTCCGGCGCTGGAGGCGGCCTGCTGCTGGCCGTGCTGGCGTTGATGTTGCTGGTGGTTCTGCGCGGCCGGATTTCGCGGATGGTGCTCGCAGCCGTGGTCCTGCTGTTCGTCGTCGTGGTGATCCCGGTACGGCATCGGGTCGCTCCGTGGCCGGTTCCCGGCTGGACCGTGGTCGCCTGCGATGTCGGGCAAGGCGACGGCCTGGTGCTGGCCACCGGGCGTCCGCACGAGGCCGTGGTGATCGACACCGGGCCGGACCCCGTGCTGATGAGCGATTGCCTGCAACGCCTGGAGATCCGCCGCATACCACTGTTGTTGCTGACGCATCTGCACGCGGACCACGTCAGCGGAGCGCCCGCGGTGCTGTCCGGCCGAGCGGTCGGCGCACTCGCCGTCGGATCGCTGCGAGAACCCGCTTGGGCTTTCCGGGAGGTGACCGCGGCGGCCCGCGCCAACCGCGTACCGGTGATGCGGCTGAGCGCCGGTCAACGAGTGCGGTGGCCGGGCCTGGTGCTCGACGTGCTCGGACCTCGCGGCGAGCTGGCGCGAACCCGCTCGAGCGAGGACGCCAACGACGCTTCGCTCGTGGTCAAGGCGACCACGCCGCACGGGCGGATCCTGCTCACCGGCGACGTGGAACTACCCGGCCAGGGGGAACTGCTGGATTCGAGGGCGAACCTGCGTGCCGAAGTGCTCAAGGTCCCGCACCACGGCTCGCGCTACACCACGCCTCGTTTCCTCGCGGCCGTAAGACCGCGGCTGGCTGTGGTCAGCGTCGGCGCGGGCAACAGCTACGGACATCCGAGCCCGCTGGTGCTCGGCGAACTGACCCGAATGGGCACCCGAGTGTTGCGCACCGACCAGTCCGGCGACGTCGCGATCGTGCAGGACGAGCAGGGCAGGCGAGCGGTCGAGCGCGGCGATCCGGTCCGCCCGGAGAACTGAGCCGAGCATCTGGACCACCGCGGCTTGCGCTCCGCGAGCCGCGCACGCGCGCGGCCCGCGGCGGACGGTCACAGACCCAGCGCCTGGTTCACCGAGTCGGTGTTCGGGGCGACGGTCGCCTTCGGGCCGACCTGGTCCTGCACGGCGTCGAGCGTCTTGAGGCCGTCGCCGGTGATCAGCAGCACCGTCTCCTCGTCCGGATCGATCTTGCCCGCCTCGATGAGCTTCTTCGCGGTCGCGACGGTGACCCCGCCCGCGGTCTCGGCGAAGATGCCCTCGGTCCGGGCCAGCAGCCGGATGCCGTCGACGACCTCCTGGTCGGTGACGTCCTCGATGGCTCCGCCGGTGCGGCGCACCGTGTCGAGCACGTACGGCCCGTCGGCCGGGGCGCCGATCGCCAGCGAGCGGGCGATGGTGTCCGGGCGCACCGGCTGCACCACGTCCTGCTGGCTCTTGAACGCGGTGGAAACCGGGGAGCACCCGGCGGCCTGCGCGCCGAAGATCTTGTACGGGCTCTCCTCGACAAGGCCGGTGTGCTGCAGCTCGCGGAAGCCCTTGTCCACCTTGGTCAGCTGCGAGCCGGAGGCGATGGGCACCACGATCTGCTCCGGCAGCCGCCAGCCGAGCTGCTCGGCGACCTCGAAGCCCAGCGTCTTGGAACCCTCGGAGTAGTACGGGCGGACGTTGACGTTGACGAACGCCCAGTCCTCGTGCTCCCCGGCCAGCTCGGTGGCCAGCCGGTTCACATCGTCGTAGTTCCCGTCGACCGCGAGCAGCGAGCCGTCGTAGACCGCGCTCATCAGGATCTTCGCGCGCTCCAGCGTGGACGGGACCAACACCACCGAGTCCCAGCCCGCGCGGGCCGCCGCGGAGGCGACCGCGTTCGCGAGGTTGCCGGTGGAGGGGCAGGCCAGCACCCGGAAGCCGAACTCGCGGGCGGCGGCCAACGCGACCGCGACCACGCGGTCCTTGAAAGAATGGGTGGGGTTGCCGGTGTCGTCCTTGACCCAGATCCGCTTGACGCCGAGCGCCTTGGCGAGGTTGTCGGCACGCACCAGCCTGGTACAGCCGGGTTCGGTGTTCGGGTGCTCCTCGACGTTGCTCGGCACCGGCAGCAGGTGCTTGTAGCGCCAGATGGAGCGGGGGCCTGCCTCGATGTCCTCGCGGCGCACGCGGCCGAAGTCGTAGGCGACCTCCAGCGGCGAGAAGTCCTCCAGCGACACGAATTCCGGGGCCAGCGGCTGGCGATGTCCCTCTTCCTTGGACACCAATTCGACGGCCGGACCGAGGTCGTAGGCCGTCTTGGCGGTGGAGTTCGTGTGTTGGGCGGCAGCGGTCATCGCGAGGTCCTTTCCTCATCTATCCCGCGGGCGGGTCGGAATTGGCACCGAATTCTTCGACTGCCTCGCGCGAGCCGCGAATGGTCGAGATGGTTGCCGGGGCTTCTACGGGCCGTTCCCTCTGCCCCTCTGGATGAGCTATTCGGTTGTACCGGCAACGTTACGGGACGGCGCCGCACCATGGCCAGGGGCGCCCGCGCAGCGGGAACGCCCGGCAGTGCCGGACGGTCATGCGACGATGCCCCTATGAGTTCTCCGTCGGTGGTCCGCGACCCGCTGCACTTGATCCTCGGTGACGAAGAACTGCTGGTGGAGCGGGCTTTGCACGAGACGGTGGGCGCGGCGCGGGCGGCCGACCCGGAAACCGAGCTGCGCCGGATCAAGGTGAGTGAACTCACCCCCCCAGAACTGGATGAACTGCTCAGCCCATCGCTTTTCGCGGAGAGCCGGGTAGTGGCCTTGGAGGCGGCGCAGGACGCCGGCAAGGAGATCGCCGAAGCGGTTCTTTCGCACGCTCGGCAACCCGCCGAAGGGGTCGTGCTCGTCGTCGTGCACAACGGGGGCGGGCGCGGCAAGAACGCCAAGGAACTGCCCGGCGCGCTGCGCAAGCTCGACGCCCGGGTGACCGAATGCCAGAAGATCACCAAACCCGCGCAGCGGGAGGCGTTCGTGAAGGACGAGGTGCGCCGCGCCGGCGGCCGCATCGACGCCGCCGGAGTCAGCGCGCTGATCGAGACCGTCGGCTTCGACCTCCGCGAGCTGTCGTCCTCGGCTTCCCAGTTGGTGGCCGACACCGGCGGCAAGGTCGACGAGAACGCCGTGCGCCGCTACCACCGCGGCCGCGCCGAGGTCACCGGGTTCGTCGTGGCGGAGAAGTCGGTCACCGGCGACCGTGCGGGTGCGTTGGAGGCGCTGCGCTGGGCGCTGCAACTCGGTGTGGCGCACGTGCTGATCGCGGACGCGCTGGCCGATTCGGTGCGCACCATCGGACGCGTCGCCGCTTACGGTCGCGGGGATCCGTTCCGGCTGGCCGGTGAGCTCGGTATGCCCGCATGGAAGGTGAAGAAAGCGCAGGCGCAGTCGCGGGGCTGGAGCAGTACGACGGTGGCCGATGCGTTGCAAGTCGTCGCCGCGCTCAACGGCGAGGTCAAGGGGATGGCTGCGGACGCCGACTACGCGTTGGAGCGCGCAGTGCGCAGGCTCGTCGACCTGCATTCCACCCGGGCTTGAGACACGAAAAACGGGGTCCGCTCCCGTTGGGAACGGACCCCGTTCTCGGATCGGCCTGCGCGAGCTGGGCCGCTCAGAGCACGTTGGCGCGCTTGGCCATCGCGGACTTCTTGTTGGCCGCCTGGTTGGCGTGGATGACCCCCTTGCTGGCGGCCTTGTCCAGGGTGCGCGCGGCGACGCGCTGCAACTCGACGGCCTTGTCCTTGTCGCCGGCGGCAGCGGCCTCGCGGAACTTGCGGATGGCGGTCTTGACCTCGGACTTGACCGACTTGTTCCGCAGCCGGTTCTGCTCGTTGGTCCTGATCCGCTTCATCGCGGACTTGATGTTGGCCACTGCTGGCGCCTCTTTCCTCGCTCGGACTCGTCGTGCCGCACTTGTACGGCGCTGCTTCCTCCGGTGCTCGAGCACCCGACGAACGCAGCCTTCCTCCCTGGCGGAACGCCGCACGGCACGGCTGTCCATGCTAGCAACGCCGTGTCGCACGCCCGGCTGCGGCTAGGTCTTCGGCGCATCGAGTCCGCCCGTGGCTCCCCGGGGCGGTCGGCCCTGCTGGCGGCCGGTGAAATGAGACCCACACCACCGGCGGGTCGCGGGAATGATCGGGGCGGCGGTGTGGTTGTATGAGTCGGCCGATTTTTGTGTTCGTGTTCGACACGCTCGCGAAAGTTGCGGGCGCGACTCTAGTCCCTGCGCAAGCTGGAGAGTTCGCCGTCTGGACTAGGCCCCGGTGGTCGCAGAGTGCGGCGCCGGTACTCATCCGCTGTGAGGAGACAGAGATGGCACAGGGCACCGTGAAGTGGTTCAACTCGGAGAAGGGCTACGGCTTCATCTCCCCCGACGGTGGCGGCCCGGACGTGTTCGTGCACTACTCCGCGATCGACGGCACCGGTTTCCGGACCCTCGAGGAGAACCAGACCGTGACCTTCGAGATCACCCAGGGTCAGAAGGGTCCGCAGGCCAGCGGCGTGCGCGCCGTCTGAGACCGCTGATCAACGCATCGAGCCCCGCACCGTCCGGTGCGGGGCTCGATGTCGTTCAGGGCCCGGACGGCCGCTACGGGGTACAACGGTGCGCATGGAGATCCTGAACAGCCGCATGATCCTGCGCCCGCTGGACCCGGAGCGTTCGCTGCGCTTCTACCGGGACGTGCTCGGGTTGGCGATCTCCCGGGAGTTCCCCGGTGGCACCGTCTTCTTCCTCGGCCAAGGTTTCATGGAACTGTCCGGCCAGGGCGAGCGCGGTCCGAGCCCGGACCAAGTCCTGTGGTTGCAGGTGCGGGACGTGCGCGCCGAGTACGAGCGGCTCACGCGCTTCGAGGTGCCGGTGGTGTCCGAACCCGCCCGGCAGCCCTGGGGCTTGGTGGAAGCGTGGATCACCGACCCCGACGGGATGCGGATCGCGCTGATCGAAGTTCCCGAGGACCACCCGATCCGCGCCGACCAGCGGGACACCTGAACCCCCGGGCATCCTCCGCGGAGTTGGGCATCGGCCACCGGTCGTGGCGTGGGACGATGTGCGGTGAAACCGCGCGCCCCCGAGATCCCGAGGAACACCGAGTGAGCAGCTTCGCCGATACCACCTTCACGGACCCGGAGCGCATCCGGAATTTCTGCATCATCGCGCACATCGACCACGGCAAGTCGACGCTGGCGGACCGGATGCTGCAGCTGACCGGGGTGCTCGGCGAGCGCGCGTACCGGGCGCAGTACCTCGACCGGATGGAGATCGAGCGCGAGCGCGGCATCACGATCAAGGCGCAGAACGTGCGGATGCCGTGGAACGTCGACGGCCTTGACCACGTGCTGCACATGATCGACACACCTGGGCACGTCGACTTCACCTACGAGGTGAGCCGTTCGCTGGCGGCTTGCGAGGGCGCGATCCTGCTGGTCGACGCCGCGCAGGGCATCGAGGCGCAGACGCTGGCGAACCTCTACCTGGCGATGGAGCACGACCTGCAGATCATCCCGGTGCTGAACAAGATCGACCTGCCCGCGGCCGAACCGGACAAGTACGCCGCCGAGCTCGCGCACATCATCGGCTGCGAAGCCGACGACGTACTGCGGGTTTCGGCCAAGACCGGGGACGGCGTCGGTGCGGTGCTCGACGAGGTGGTGCGCCAGGTTCCCGGCCCGGTGGGCGTGCACGATTCGCCGCCGCGCGCGATGATCTTCGACTCGATCTACGACACCTACCGCGGCGTGGTCACCTACATCCGGGTGGTCGACGGCAAGATCACCCCGCGGCAGCGGATCCGGATGATGTCCACCGGCGCCACGCACGAGCTGCTGGAGGTCGGCGTCATCTCGCCCGAGCCGAAGCCGTCCGAAGGGCTGGGCGTCGGCGAGGTCGGCTACCTGATCACCGGGGTGAAGGACGTCCGGCAGTCCAAGGTCGGCGACACGATCACCACCGAGCGCAAGGGCGCGCCGGAGCCGCTCAGCGGATACCGGGAGCCGCTGCCGATGGTGTACTCCGGCCTGTACCCGATCGACGGTTCGGACTACCCGCTGCTGCGGGACGCGCTGGACAAGCTCCAGCTCAACGACGCAGCGCTCACCTACGAGCCGGAAACCTCCGGTGCGCTCGGATTCGGTTTCCGCTGCGGTTTCCTCGGGCTGCTGCACCTGGAGATCACCCGGCTGCGGCTGGAGCGCGAGTTCGGCCTGAACCTGATCTCGACCGCGCCGAACGTCGTCTACGAGGTGCAGCTCGAGGACGGCACCCAGCAGGAGGTCACCAACCCCTCCGACTGGCCCGAGGCCAAGATCGGGCAGGTGCAGGAGCCGATCGCCAAGTGCACCGTGATCACCCCGTCCGAGTTCGTGGGCACGGTGATGGACCTGTGCCAGAGCAGGCGCGGCCGGATGGACGGCATGGACTACCTGTCCGAGAGCCGGGTCGAGCTGCGCTACACGCTGCCGCTGGCCGAGATCGTCTTCGACTTCTTCGACCACCTCAAATCCCGCACCCGCGGCTACGCCTCGATGGACTACGAGGAGGCGGGGATGCAGAGCTCGGACCTGGTCAAGGTGGACATCCTGCTGCAGGGCGAGGCCGTGGACGCGTTCAGCGCGATCGTGCACAAGGACTTCGCCTACTCCTACGGCACGAAGATGGCGACGAAGCTGCGCGAGCTCATCCCGCGCCAGCAGTTCGAGGTGCCGATCCAGGCTGCGGTCGGCTCGCGGATCATCGCCCGCGAGACGATCCGCGCGATCCGCAAGGACGTGCTGGCCAAGTGCTACGGCGGCGACATCAGCCGCAAGCGCAAGCTGCTGGAGAAGCAGAAGGAAGGCAAGAAGCGGATGAAGACCATCGGCCGGGTCGAAGTCCCGCAGGAGGCGTTCGTCGCCGCGCTGTCCACTGACGAGTCCGCGGGCAAGGACGACAAGACCAAGTCGAAGAAGTGACTCCATAGCCGTCGCCTATGGCGCGCATGGCGAAGTGGTCTGGCCGTCCGGGTGCCGCCGCCTCGCCAGCGCGGACGCCGCCGGGTTGTGCGCCGGACCTCCCGTCCGGCCGCGCCCGGAGCGTGGAAGCGCTTGCCCGGCGCGCTGCGGCGACTAGCATTCGCCGCGGCGTCGAGCGCGAAAATCCTTGCCCCGCTTGGGTTTTCGTCTTCGTCGGGGCATGTCGAGAAACAGACCGGAGGTAGAGCATGAGCGCATCCGAACCGTCGCGGGAACACCTGCCGATAGCGGATGCGCCGAGACCTTCCGCCACTTCGCTCGATGCCCGCGACCAGGAGCCGGCGTTCAACCCGGTGCAGCCGCTGAACGCTCCGGCGGGGGCACCGAATGTGGTGCTGGTGCTGCTCGACGACATGGGCTTCGGCGCGTCCAGTTCGTTCGGCGGTCCTTGCCGGATGCCCGCCGCGGAACGGTTGGCCGATGGTGGGCTGCGGTATTCGCAGTTCCACGTCACCGCGATCTGCTCGCCGACCCGGCAGGCCCTGCTCACCGGGCGCAACCACCACTCCGTGGGGATGGGTGTGACCACGGAGATGGCCAGTGCGGCGCCGGGCTACACCGGCATCCGGCCGCGCAGCGCGGCTACGATCGGCCAAGTCCTCAACGGAAACGGCTACAACACCGCCGCGTTCGGCAAGTGGCACCAGACGCCCGCACGCGACGTCAGCGCCGCCGGGCCGTTCGACCGGTGGCCCACCGGTGAGGGATTCGAGAAGTTCTACGGCTTCCTGTGCGCTGAGATGAACCACTGGTACCCGGTGCTGTTCGACGGCACGAACCCCGTGGAACCGACGCAGCGCCCGGAGGACGGCTACCACCTGTCCGAGGATCTGGTGGACCAGGCGATCGACTGGGTGCGCACGCAGAACACGCTCAAGCCGGACAGTCCGTTCTTCGCGTACCTGCCGTTCGGCGCGACGCACGCGCCTTACCACGTGCCCCAGGAGTACCGGGACAAGTACCGGGGCGCGTTCGACCACGGCTGGGACCGGCAGCGGGAAATCACGTTGCAGCGCCAGAAAGAACTCGGCGTCGTCCCACCGGACACGGAACTCGCGCCTTGGGCCGAAGGTGTGCCGCACTGGGATGAACTGTCCGAAGAGGAACGCGCTGCCGCGGCTTCGCTGATGGAGCTGTACGCGGGCTTCGCCGAGCACACCGACGATCAGGTCGGCCGCCTCGTCGACGCGCTGGACGAGATCGGCGAGCTGGACAACACGATGTTCGTCTACATCCTCGGCGACAACGGCGCTTCCGCGGAAGGCGGGCTCGGCGGCACGTTGAACGAGCACCGGTTCGCCACCGGCATCCCGGACAGCGCCGAGTTCATCAACGCGAACCGGGACGCGCTGGGTGACGCGACGACGCACGCGCACTACCCGGTGGGCTGGGCGTTGGCGATGAACACGCCCTACCAGTGGACCAAGCAGGTCGCCTCGCACCTCGGTGGCACCCGGGATGGCATGATCGTGCACTGGCCGCGCGGCATCGAGGAGCGCGGCGGTATCCGCAACCAGTGGCACCACGTCATCGACATCATGCCGACGGTGCTGGAAGCGGCGGGCATCCCGCACCCGGCTTCGGTGCAGGGCGTGCCGCAGCAGCCGATCGAAGGCACCAGCATGTGCTACAGCTTCAACGACGCCGAGGCGCCGGATCAGCACCGCGTGCAGTACTTCGAGATGGTCGGCAACCGCGGCATCTACCGCGACGGCTGGATGGCAGTGACCAGGCACGGAACCCCGTGGGAGATGGTGCAGGACGGCACTCGCCGGTCCTTCGACGACGACCGCTGGGAGCTCTACGACACAAATGTGGACTGGAGCCAGGCGCACGACATCTCCGCCGAACATCCCGAGAAGCTGCGCGAGCTGCAGCAGCTGTTCCTCGTGGAAGCGGCCAAGCACAACGTCTTCCCGCTCGACGACCGGATGACCGAACGGGAGAACCCGAAGGAGGCCGGTCGGCTCGACCTTCTCGGCGACCGGCGCACGATCACCTTCCACGCCGGGGCGAAGCGGCTCACCGAGGAGACCGCGCCGAACGTCAAGAACCGCTCGCACGTCATCACCGCCGACCTGGAGATTCCCGAAGCGGGAGCGGACGGCGTCGTGGTGGCGCAGGGCGGCCGGTTCGGCGGCTGGTCCCTGTACCTGCACGGAGGGCGGCCGCACTACGCCTACAACTACTTCGGCACCGATCTCTACAAGCTCGCCGGCGAGCCGCTGGCGCCGGGCGAGCACGTCGTGCGGCTCGAGTTCACCTACGACGGCGGCGGAGTCGGCAACGGCGGCAAGGCGGTGCTCAGCGTCGACGACGTGAACGTCGCCGAAGGACGGGTGGGAGCGACGATCCCGTACTACTTCGCCTTCGACGAGACCTTCGACGTCGGGGTGGACCGGGCTTCCCCGGTGGTCGACGACTACCCGCCGGTGGACAACGCCTTCACCGGTCGGCTGCGGTCGGTCCGCTTCGACCTGGCCGACGACCAGATCAGCGATGTCGCCGACGAGCAAGCCCGGGAACGGTTCCGGGCGGCGCACGACTGACCCGGGGCGAGCACCGGTCGTCGTTACGGTGACTCGTGTCGCCGGTGCTGGGAGGTCGGTGTGGAACGCCGCGAGGTGGAGTACTTCCTGGCCGTGGCCGAGAACGGCAGCTTCACGGCCGCGGCCAGAGCGTTGCGGATCGCCCAGCCGTCGCTGTCGGCCGCGATCGGGCAGTTGGAGAACCGGTTGGGCGGCAAGCTGTTCCACCGCCTCCCGCACGGCGTTCGGCTGACCCAAGCCGGTGAGGCGCTGCTGGAACCGGCACGTCAGGTGGTGCGCGATCTGAGCACCGCGCGCGATTCGGTGCGCCAGGTGCTCGGCCTCACCGCCGGACGCCTGGACATCGTCGCGCAGACGACGCTGGCGGTGGATCCGCTGGCCGGTTTGCTCGGCGAGTTCTTGCACCACCACCCGAAGGTCGATGTCCGGGTGCTCGACCCTGAGTTGGGTGCGGCCGTGACCAGCAGCGTCCGCGCGGGCGAGTGCGAACTGGGGATGGTCGACACGACTTCGGACCCGGATGATCTGGAAGGCTTGCGGCTGCCGGGCCGGGAGGTCTACGCGGTGCTGCCGCCCGGTGGGCACGATCGCAAGCGGATCGGGCTTTCGGAGCTTGCGGCGTTGGATTTCGTCGCGACTCCGCCGGGCACTGCGACCCGCGCGGTCATCGAAGACGTCGTCGCCGCTCGTGATGCGCGTCCGCGGGTGGCGGTGGAGACCGCGCACCAGGCGATGATCGTGCCGCTGGTACTGGCCGGAGCGGGCGCCACGCTGTTGCCCGAATCGATGGCCGCGGGGGCGGCCCGCGAGGGCGCGACCGTGCTGCCGCTGCGCCCGAAGGTCGTCCGCGGCGGCCGGTTGTTCTGGCGGCCCGGCCCGCTGGCGCCGGCTGCTGCCCGCTTCGTCGAACTCGCCTCCGGACTCGCTCGAAGAAGTCGCACTGAGTAGTCGAGTGATTACGAACTGTCGATGCCGTGTGCTTCACTGTCGTCGATCAAGAAAGGAGGGCAAGATGGCTCTTATGGCTGACATGACCGGTCCGCACGTGTTCGAGCAGGTCGAAGAGCGCCCCCTCACCGTGGACGACTTGGAGACGATGCCCGATGACGGTCGCCGGTACGAATTGCTCGACGGGAGCTTGCTCGTGACCCCGGCGCCGGGGTACCGGCACCAAAGGGTCGTTCTGCTGCTCGGGATGCTGCTCGAAGAAAAGTGCCCGGAGGGATTCTCAGTTCTCCCGGCACCGTTCGCGCTGCGGACGTCCAGTACCAGTGAGCTGCAACCGGACGTGCTGGTCGCCCCTGACGAGGACTTCACCGAGACGCACCTGCCGGTGCCGCCGACGCTGGTGGTCGAGGTCCTTTCCCGCAGCACCGCGCTGCACGACCGGAACTCGAAGAAGGCGCTGTACGAGGAACTGGGCGTCGAGTGCTACTGGGTCATCGACCCGGCCATCCCCAGCGTGGAAGTGCACGAGCTGGACGATGAAGGCCACTATCAGCAGATCGCCGAGGTCAAGGGCTCGGACGCATTCGAAGCGGAGCGGCCGTTCCCCGTCCGCGTGGTGCCCGCCGAGCTGAGCAAGCGGCGGGGCGATGAATGACCACCGGCCCCGGCTCGTCACCGCCGGCGAGCCGGGACCGGCTGATCTGTCCGACCGCTGTTCTGCATGGTGCTTCTGATCGCCTGCCCATCGGCTCGGCGAACTCAGCGTCCAACCGTTCTCGCGCTCCAACCCGGTAAGGCAGCGCTACCCGTGCCATGCAGTAGCGCCAACCGGTCTCGATCCGCAACTCGTGGTCGTGATCCCGCCGCGGCTACTGCTGACCGCTGACCGCCGTAGCAGTGCTAGTGCGATTCCAGGAACGCGTACACGTCGGCTTCGTCCACGCCGGGGAAGGTGTCCGACGGCAGCGCGGAGAGCACGTGCGAGTGCGCCCGCGCGGACGGCCACACCATGCCCTGCCACCGGTTGGCGAGTTCGGTCGGTGGCCGCTGGCAGCATTCGCCGTTCGGGCAGCCGGACTTCGAGTGGTTCGTCGTCTCCCGCCCCCGGAACCAGCGCGACTCGGTGTACGGCACGCCCAGCGTGATCGCGAAATCCCGCCCGCGGTTCGGGTCGACGTGCGCGACGCACCAGTGCGTGGCACCTGGTTTGTCCGTGTACTGGTAGTAGGTCGAATAGCGGTCCGGCGAGGCGAACACCATCCGGCCCGCCCAGTGCCGGCACATCCGCTGCCCTTCGATGGCGCCCGCCGGGTCGGTGGGGAAGACCAGCCCGTCGTTCTCGTACGCCTTGTAGATGATGCCCGTCTCGTCGTTGCGCACGAAGTGGCACACCAGGTCCAGGTACTGCGTGGCAAGGTTGGTGAACCGGTGCGCGGCCATCTCGTAGGACACCGAGAACACGTCCCGCAGGTCCTCCACCGCCAGGTCGCGGTCCGCCTTGGCCTGCTGGAGGAAGCTGACCGCGGCCCGTTCCGGCACCAGCACCGCGGCCGCGAAGTAGTTCGCTTCCACCCGCTGGCGCAGGAAGTCGGCGAAGTCCCGCGGCTGCTCGTGCCCGAGGGTGAGGTGGCCGAGCGTCTGCAGCAGGATCGTGCGCGGACTGTGCATCCCCAGTGATTCCCGCCGCAGGAAGATCCGGTTGTGCCGCAGGTCCGTGATGGAGCGGACCGAGCGCGGCAGGTCGGCGACGAACCGCAGGCCATAGCCCATGTGCGTGGCGATGGACTGGATGACCCCTTCGGACAGCGCGCCGCCGTGGTAGCCGACCCGGTCCAGGACTCCGGACGCGGCCTTCTCGATCTCCGGGAAGTAGTTGCCGTGCTCGCGCATCATCTGCCGCAGCGAGGCGTTCGCCTTGCGGGCCTCCTCGGGAGTGGCGACCTGCTTGGTCTCCCGCCGCTTCAGCTCGTCGTAGAGCGCCAGCACGTGTTCGAGGGCCTCGGTGGGCACCCGCTTGCCCACCTTCAGCGGCGGCACGTCCAGCCGCTGGTAGGTCGGGTCGAGCTGCGCCTGCTCGACGGCGATCTCCAGCTCCGCCCGCCGGTTCGGCGCTTTTTTCGACAGCAGCTCGTCCACCGAGCTGCCCAGCGCGTCGGCCAGCGAGCGCAGCAGCGACAGCTTCGGCTCGCGGTGTCCGTTCTCCAGCAGGGAGAGCTGCGAGGGCGCGCGCCCCACGCGTTCGCCCAGCTCAACGAGGGTGAGACCGGCAGCGCGGCGCAGGTGCCGCAGCCGCTGACCGAAGACCAGGAGGTCTTGGTCGGTAGAAAAATTACGGTCTTCTTCGGCGGCGAAGTCGGGCATGGCTTGATGCTAGCAGAAAAACAGCCGAAATTTCTACGATTTTCTTCTCGATCGGACCGGGGTCGTCGGCCAACACTAGGGGCAGCAACGGCACGAACCGTCCCGGAAGGGGAAGACCATGAGCCTCCAGCCTGGAACCCGCCAGCAGGCGATCAAGGCCGCCGAGGAACTCCAGCGGGAGTGGGACAACGACCCCCGCTGGAAGGGCATCGAGCGCACTCATACCGCCGCGGACGTCGTCCGCCTGCGCGGTTCCGTGCAGGAGGAGCACACCCTGGCCCGGCTCGGCTCCGAGCGGCTGTGGAACCTGCTCAACGACAACGACTACATCAACTCGCTGGGCGCGCTGACCGGCAACCAGGCGGTCCAGCAGGTCCGCGCCGGGCTCAAGGCCATCTACCTGTCCGGCTGGCAGGTCGCCGCGGACGCCAACCTGGCCGGTGAGACCTACCCGGACCAGAGCCTCTACCCGGCGAACTCGGTCCCGCAGGTGGTCCGCCGGATCAACAACGCCCTCAAGCGCGCCGACCAGATCAGCTGGTCCGAGGCGCTGGACCCGGAGGCCGAGGAGACCGAGTCGGAGCCGACGAACTGGCTGGCGCCGATCGTCGCCGACGCCGAGGCCGGTTTCGGCGGCGTGCTCAACGCCTACGAGCTGATGAAGGGCATGATCTCCGCGGGTGCCGCGGGTGTGCACTGGGAGGACCAGCTGGCCTCCGAGAAGAAGTGCGGCCACCTGGGCGGCAAGGTGCTCATCCCCACCAGCCAGCACGTCAAGACGCTGAACGCGGCGCGCCTGGCCGCGGACGTGGCCGGCACCCCCTCGCTGGTCATCGCCCGCACCGACGCGCAGGCCGCGACGCTGCTGACCAGCGACGTGGACGAGCGCGACGAGCCGTTCCTGACCGGTGAGCGCACCTCGGAGGGCTTCTTCAAGGTCCGCAACGGCATCGAGCCCTGCATCAGCCGCGGCCTGGCCTACGCGCCGCACGCGGACCTGATCTGGATGGAGACCTCGAAGCCGGACCTGGAGGTCGCCAAGCAGTTCGCCGAGGCGATCAAGGCCAAGTACCCGGACCAGATGCTGGCCTACAACTGCTCGCCGTCGTTCAACTGGCGCAAGAACCTGGACGACAGCACCATCGCCAAGTTCCAGCGCGAACTCGGCCACATGGGCTACAAGTTCCAGTTCATCACGCTGGCCGGGTTCCACGCGCTGAACCACAGCATGTTCGACCTGGCCAAGGGCTACGCCGCCGACGGCATGACCTCGTACGTGGACCTGCAGGAGCGGGAGTTCGCCGCGGAGGCGCAGGGCTACACCGCCACGCGCCACCAGCGCGAGGCGGGCACCGGCTACTTCGACCTGATCAGCACCGCGGTGAACCCGGACTCGTCCACCACCGCGCTGGCCGGCTCGACCGAGACCGCCCAGTTCTGATCGAAAGCTCGCCCGGTGTCGGACCCGGGTGGCCGGGCCGAGGCGTCTGATCCGGACTCCTCGGCCCGGCACCAGAGTTGAGCGCTCGTCGCGGGAGCGCTCATCCGGAACGCACCAGAGGCCCTGTGGCGGGGTGTGCGAGATCGCAATGGTGCGAGTGGGCGGGGACCCTCCGGGGTTCCCGCCCACTTTTTCATGCTCACACGTTCCGGTGACGGCTGTATCAGATCGAACGCTTCGCGCCTCTTCATCGCAGAACCATCTTTGCGGCACCGAGAGCGAAGGGAATTCGACGATGCGGATCGAGGCAGGAGTGGGGCGTCCGTTCAGCGTGCACGACCTGGAGGGACTGCCCGAGGACGGCAGGCGCTACGAGCTGATCGACGGTGAGCTGCTGGCGAGCGCGGTGCCGGGATGGCCGCACCAGGGCGCGGTGGTCGAACTGGCCTCGCAGCTGCACATCGCGTGCACGTCGCCGTACCGGGTGCTCGCCGCGCCGTTCGCGGTGCGACCGGACCCGTTCACCGAGCTGCGACCGGACATCCTGGTGGCGCGGCACGACGACCTGACGTTGCGGAACCTGCCGTCCGCGCCGGTGGTCGCGGTGGAGGTGGTGTCGCCGAGCAGCCGGATCAAGGACGAGAGCTTGAAGAAGGCCGTCTACGCGCGGCTGGGCACGCGGTTCTTCTGGCTCGTCGACCCCGATCTGGAGCAGCCGACGATCACCGCGTGGGAGTTGGTGGGTGGTTCGCGGTATCAGCGGATCGCGCGGGTTCGTGACGACGAGGTCTTCGAGAGCACCGAGCCGTTCGCGGTCAAGCTCGCCCCGGCGGATCTCGTGGCGGGACTGCGCCCGTGACCGGCTTGGTGTGTCCGTTGTGGACTGAACAGGTGGTTTCGGCAGGGGAGGTCGCTTGCCGGAACGTGGGGCGGAAATCTCGTAGCGGAACTTCCGCCCCACGCGGCCTCATCCAGGGGCGGCCGCCGGCATGGCGACGGCCGCCGGGGGAGTCGGTCAGGCCGCCAGGCCGAGGGCGTCCAGTGCGCCGCCGACCGACGAGAGCGTGTCGGCGACGGTCGCGTCCAGCGCCTCCGCGATCGGCGTCAGTTCCGCGGCGTTGGCCGGTAGCGCCAGACCGATCATCAGCGCGGGCACCGCCGTTGCGGCGAACGCGATGCGCTTGACCCGCGACCCGGCTTCGGCCTCGGTGGTCTGCTTGGCGGTTGTACTCATCGGTTTCTCCCGTTCTCGCGTGGTTTGCGGTGCCAAGAGATTCGTGGAGCGAGGTATTCGGAACAAGGCGATTAACAATTCGTTTTCCAGCTCGGTACACCCGCGCACCAGAGGTGGCGCGGCGCACAGACGAAGGGAGGTGGGGCCATCGGCCCAGGAGCTGGTTGGCCATCGGCTCAACGGGTTTCGGATGATCGGCTGCGGGGTGTGCCGGAGCGGATCACCGGCTTCCAGTGGGAGCGCCTCGCGGACGGAGCTGAAGCCGTTTGCCGCCGACGTCCGAGAAAGCATTGTCGCGCAAGCGTTTTCGGCGTCGAACCGGTGTGGTGCTCGCGATGTCGCGGGCAGGCGGCGCGACAACTAATGTGCCGGGCATGATCGAGCAGCGGACGGTGCCGGTGATCGCGGCGCCGATGGCGGGCGGGATCAGCACCCCGGAGCTGGCCGCGACGGTCAGCGGCATGGGCGGGTTCGGCTTCCTGGCCGCGGGCTACCTCACCGAAGAGGCGCTGAACGGGCAGATCGCCAGAGCGCGCGAGCTGACCGCGGAACCGTTCGGGGTGAACCTGTTCGTTCCCGGCCATCGGCGCAACATCGAGCTGGCGGCCTACCGCAGCCGCGTCCAAGCCCAGGCGCAGCACTACGGCGTCGAACCGGGGACAGCGCACTGGGACGACGACCTGTACCAGGCCAAGGTGGAACTGGTGATCGCCCAGCGGATGCCGGTGGTGTCGTTCACCTTCGGCTGCCCGGAATCGTCCACTGTGGAGCGGTTGCACTCGGTGGGGGCGGAAGTGGTCGCCACCGTGACCACGCCCTCGGAAGCGCGGCAGGCTGCGGAATCCGGGGTCGACCTGCTCTGCGTGCAAGGTTCCGAAGCCGGCGGTCACCGGGCGGTCTTCGACGACGATGAGGCGACGCGGGCCGGTGGTGAGTTGATCGGCCTGCTGGGCGCGCTGCGGTTGATCTCGGCAGAGGTCGAGCTGCCGCTGATCGCCGCGGGCGGGATCGTCACCGGTGCCGACGTGGCCGCGGTGCTCGCGTCCGGTGCGGTCGCGGCGCAGCTGGGCACGGCCTTCATGATCACGGATGAGGCGGGTACCGCGGCGGCCCAGCGTGCGGAGATCGCCGAGGGAACCCGGGCCACGGAGTTCACCAGAGCGTTCAGCGGACGTCCCGCGCGCGGGCTGGTGAACCGCTTCATGCGGGAGAACGGCCCGCACGCGCCCGCCGCCTACCCGCAACTGCACCACCTCACCAAGCCGGTGCGGGCAGCGGCCGGGAAAGCCGGAGACCCGGAAGCCATGTCGCTGTGGGCGGGGCAGACCTACTCGCAGGCCGCTGCTCGGCCCGCCGCGGAACTGGTCCAGGATCTCGTGGACGGTGCGCGGCGAGCGTTCGACTCCGGACGCGGCAAGCTGCCCTGAACCGCCGGTATTCGCGGAACACCGCGCCGTGGACGGTCTTCGTGCTCGCTGACCGTTGAAGGACCGCGAAAACACCTGGATGCGCGGGCGGAGCAGCGCATAGGTTGGCGCGGTGGGTTATGTGCGGTCGGTGAACGTGGCGGTGCTGCGTACCGGTGAGTGGACCGGGCGGATGGGGCGAACAGGGATCGACAAGCGTCCGGTGGACGATCCGGTCGAGTTCACCCCGAGCGGAGTGCGCGGTGATCAGGTGATCGACACCAAGCACCACGGAGCCTGGTACCAGGCGGCCTATGCCTTCGACACCGAGGATCTGGGGTTCTGGTCCGCGGAGCTGGGCCGGGAGCTGGTGCCGGGCAACGCGGGGGAGAACCTGAGCCTTCTCGGCTGCGAGAGCAGTTTCGCGGTGATCGGCGAGCGCTGGCGCATCGGCGCCGCCGTGCTGCGGGTGACCGGACCGCGCAACCCGTGCCGGGTCTTCGCCGGCTTCTGGCAGCACAAGGGCCTGGTGAAGCGGTTCGCCGAAATCGGCAGGCCGGGGGCTTACCTCGCGGTGGAGGAATCCGGCGACATCCGCGCCGGGGACGAGGTCCGGATGCTGAGCAAGCCCGGCCACGCGGTCACGGTGGCGGACGTTTTCGCGCTCGCCATGGGGGACCGGGATCGCCGCGAGCAGGTGGCGCCCGCGGCGCAGGACCTGCCGCCGAAGTGGCGTCGTCAGCTGCGGCTAGAAGAGCTCACCGGTCGGGCAGACATTCGATGATGCCGTAACCCCCCGACACGCGGGTGACCGCCGCGACGAACAGCCCGGCGGCCGAGGCGATCCGGTCGGTCCGGTCCAGATCCCGCATCCGGCCGCCCACGTAGATCATCATCCGCAGGTCCATCTCGGTGAACGCTTCCGGGGCGCCGGGCAGCAGCTCGATGATCAGCACGCTGCCGTCCGCGCCCGCGGCCTCCGCGCAGCGGGCGAGTATGCGGATCGCGTCCTCGTCGTCCCAGTCGCCGAGGACGTCGCTCAGCACGTAGGCGTCCGCCGAGTCCGGCAGCGGGTCGAAGAAGCTCCCGGTGACCACTTCGACGCGGTCCCGCAGACCGCGCGAACGCAGGTACTCGTCGGCGTTGAGGGCCGGTCCGGCCAGGTCGACGACCATGCCGCGAACGTCCGGGTACCGCTGCAGGATCGCGTCGATCAGCACGCCCTTGCCGCCGCCGATGTCGGCGACCCGGCCGAACCGGTCCCAGTCCAGTTCGTCGGCCACCACCGGAGCGAGGGTGCTCGACTTCGTCTCCATCAGGTCGTCGAAGGAGTCCGACAGTTGCGCGCTGTGCGCGAGGTCTTCCCAGAACGAGCGGCCGAACGCAGCCCGGTACGCCGGGTGGTGCCCGCGCACCTGCTCGATCAGCTCCACGAAGGCCAGATCCGCGCGTCCGACCGCGCCGTCCAGATCGAGCCACTCCCTGGTGCCGCTCGGCGAGTCGCTCTCCAGCTCGCGCGAAGCGGCGTTCGGACCGAACACGTCGGGTTCCGGTTCGGTGAACATGCCGTGCTGCACCAGGTACCGCAACAGCCTGCCGAGCGGGTCGGCCTGCGCCTCGCTCCTCTTGGCGATCTCCTCCAGCGCGACCGGCCGGTCCCGGACGATGTCGGCCACGCGCAACGTCGCGACCGTTCGCACGGCGAACGGCTTCACCAGGTCTGCCATTGCCCAGATGTCCACCGGCTCCGGGGCCATGCGCCGCAGCATAGGCGCCGTAAGTGACCTGGGCAGAGCCGTCGGCGGGGCTGGGGAGTGCGTGAAAGCGGGTCAGTTGGCGGAACCACGGGCGTCTTCTGGCTGCGGCTGACGCCGCTCGTGCAGCTGCCCTAGTCGCCGAGCACGGCGACGATCCGCTCGGTGGTTTCGCTCATGTGCTCGCGCACCACCTCGCGCGCCCGCGCGGCTTCGCCCGCCTCGATCGCGTCGACGATCGGGGTGTGCCGCTGCCAGGCCATGTTGCGCACCGCCAGCTCCGGGCCGGAACGCACGATGGTCGCGCGGGTCAGCCCGGAGATGTTCTGCCAGGACTGCACGAGCGCGGCGTTGCCGGTCAGTTCGCACAGCAGCCGGTGGAACGCCAGGTCGTTCTCCACCAGTTCCGCCATGCCCTGCTGCTCGTCGCGGAGCCGGTCCACGGCCGCGCGCAGCGTGCTGATGATCTCGTCCCGCTCCGGCGCGCCGCATAGCAGCTCCACTGCGAGGACTTCCAGCGCCGCACGTACCGCGAAGATGTCGCGCACTTCGGCTTTCGTCAGCGCGCGCACCAGCAGCTTGCCGCGTTCGTCGGCGACGACGAGCCCTTCCTGCACCAGGTGCCGGAGTGCTTCGCGCAAGGTTCCGCGAGAGACCGAGAGCGCTTCGCTGAGCTCGGTCTCGATCAGCCGCCGCCCTGGTTCGAGCTGCCCGCTGCTGATCGCTTCCCGCAGCTTGTGCAGGGACTGCTCGCGCAACGTCTGCCGGTCGACGCCGCCCAGCGCCGGGACATCCAGGGACACGTGTGGATCGCCTCTCTGCTCGGGTCCGGGCTCATCGTAGTCCAAGACCCGGTCGTCCAGTGACAGTCGACTGTTGACAGTCGACGCGAGTTGGACGTTAACTGTGCGCCACCTAACGCACGAAGGAGTGACGGTCATGGTGCTGCGCGGGGATCCGGAGCCGAGCTGCCTGCCCGAACTGGGCTGCTCGACGATCTCGTTCCGCCACCGCCGGCTGACCGAGGCGCTGACGACGATCCGCGAGCTCGGTTTCGACGGAATCGACCTCGGTGGACTCCCCGGAGTCTGCGAGCACATCCCGCACCCGTTGGGCGAGGACACCGCAGGCATCGTGCGCGCAGTCGAGGAATCGGGCTTGCGCACCTGGGCGATCAACGTCGACCCGGGGCCGCTGAACGATCCCGCGCTGTCCGAGCACGACCTGCTCGAATCCGGGCGGCGGTTGGTGCGGCTGGCCGCTCGCCTGAACGCCGCCATGATCGTGCCCTGCGGAGCGCAGACCCGGACGCCGTTCGTGGCCGAAGACGCCGATCTGGACCGGCTCGCGCGCGGCCTGCGCGCACTCGGCGAGCTCGCCGCGAGCAACGGGGTGCGGTTGCTGGTGGAGGGCCTGCACCACTTCCGGTTCTGCCACACCGCCGAGCGCGCGATCGCGCTGCTGGAGCGGGTTCCTGCCGAAGCGGCCGGGCTCGTTTACGACGTCAGCCACGTCGTCGCGGGTGGCATCGACGAGGTGGCGCTGGCGCGGGAACTCGCTACCCGCGTCGAGCACGTGCACTACCGGGACGCCGCGCCCGGCGAGATCAACCTCAGCATCGGCCGCGGCCGCGCGGACTTCGCCGGAGTGATCGCGGCGCTGGCCGAGAACCCCGGCAACCGCCGCCACGTGCTCGAACTCGAAACCCACGACGTGGCCGAAACCGACCGTCCCGCCGCGGCCGCCGCCGCTCGCGACGACGTCCGCGCACTGCTGGCCGGCTGACCCGGCCGGTTCCCGACGACCGAGATCTGGAGGACCCGCATGTCCGAAACCGCACGTACCGCAGTCATCACCGGAGCCGGATCCGAGCGCGGCATCGGGCGGGAGACCGCCCGGCAGCTGGCCGCGGCCGGTTTCGACATCGCGGTGCTGGACGTCGACGGCGACGCCGCCGAGCGCACCGCGGGTGTCGTCGCCGAGGAGCACGGGGTCCGCGCACTCGGCGTGCGCGCCGACGTCACCGACGAGTCCTCGGTGGACTCCGCGGTCTCCGCCGTCGAATCCGCCGATCTGCCGCCGATCGCGACGCTGGTCAACAACGCGGGAATCACCCGCCCGACCCGCTTCCTGGACATCGAGCAGGACGAGTGGGAGCTGGTGTTCCGGGTCAACGTCACCGGGACGTACCTGGTCACGCGGCGGGTGCTGCCCGGGATGGTCGAGCGCGGCTACGGGCGCATCGTCAACGTCTCCTCGGTCAGCGCGCAACGCGGCGGCGGGGTGTTCGGCGGGTCGCACTACTCGGCGGCCAAGGCGGCCGTGCTCGGGCTGACCAGGGCGCTGGCGCGGGAGGTCGGACCGAACGGAGTGGTGGTCAACGCGGTCGCCCCGGGCCTGGTGGACACCGACATCACCGGCGGACTGCTCAGCGGTGAACGCAAGGAAGAACTGATCTCCGGAGTCCCGGTGGGGCGCAACGGCCGGACCACCGACGTGGCGAGCACGATCACCTTCCTCGCCGGCGAATCCGTCGGCTACATCACCGGCGCCACCTTCGACATCAACGGCGGCTCGCACATCAACTGACCGCCTGGCCCGCCCGGCCGCGCCGGGCGCGCCGCAATGGCGAGGACCACGGAAAGAGCGACAAGGATGTCCAACTCCCTCCTCCTGCTGCACACCGCGATCACGGTGCTCGGAATCGTGGGCTTGATCGTGGGTGCGCGGCTGAACCCGGTGATCGTGCTGGTGCTGGGTTCGCTGTACCTCGGCCTGGCCACCGGGCTCGGTTTCGAAGGCACCGCGAAGGCCGTCACGACCGGGTTCGGCGATCTGATGGCCGAGGTCGGGCTCATCATCGGGTTCGGCGTGCTGCTCGGTTCGCTGCTGTCGGCGACCGGGACGTTGCAGCGGATCGTCGAGCTGTTCCTGAAGGCGTTCGGGAAGGACCGGTCGCCGTACGCGCTGGGCTTGTCCGCGGGCGTGGTGTTCCCGGCGATCTACTTCGACGTGGCCCTGGTGATGCTGGCGCCGATGGCGCGCTCGGTGGCCGCCCGCACCGGTGCGAGCGTGGCGGCCGTCGGCGGCGCGCTGGCGATCGGCTTGGAGGTCGGGCTGCTGATGGTGCTGCCGGGTGCGGCGGCATTGGCGATCAGCGGTTCGCTCGGCGTCGGCCTCGGCATGATGCTGCTGTTCGGCATCGGGATCGGCGTGGCATCGATCGTCATCGCGGTGTTCCTGCACGGCAGGCTCATGCGCCGCACCTGGAACCCGGCCAAGGACGAAGCGCACGTCGATGACGGCATCGAAGGCATGGCCGTGGGCTCCGCGGAAACCCCGAAGCGCACCTTGCCGCTGATCGTGCTCGTGCTGCCGGTGCTGGTGCCGTTGCTGCTGATCGTGCTGGGCACGGTGACCGAGACCGCGGGCGCGCGGGTCGGCTGGATCGCGTTCCTGGCCGACCCGGTGGTGGCATTGCTGATCGGTCTCGTGCTCGGCTGCGCGATCACGGTGTGGACGTTGTCCAGGGACGCCGTCGAGCGGGCGTTGAACAAGGGCGCGGCCACCAGCGGCACGATCCTGCTGTTCACCGGCGTGGCAGGTTCGCTCGGCGAGGTGATCAGCCGGACCGGCGTCGGCGACGTGGTGAGCGGCCTGTTCCACGCGGGCAGTGCGTCGCCGCTGCTGCTCGCGTGGCTGGTGGCGGCGTTGCTGCGGCTGGCGCAGGGCTCGGGCTCGGTCGCGGCGATCACCGCGGCGACGCTGCTGGCGCCCGTCGTCGGTGGCCTGGGCACGGCGCCGGTGCTGGTCGCGCTGGCCGCGGCGGCAGGGGCGAGCTTCGGCGGCCACGTCAGCGACAACACGTTCTGGATGTTCCGCACGCTGCTGAGCCTGTCCACCCGCGGCGCGTTCCAGGTCTACACGGTCGCCCAGTCGATCATGTCGGTGGTGGCGCTGGCTCTCGTGCTCGTCGCGGACCTGGTCAGCTGAGGCCCCGCCACGCACCAAAGCCCCCCGAGCGGGGGCTTTCGTGCTGTTCGGGGACGTTTCGCAGCGGGCCGCACCCGATCGGTTCAGGTAGATGTGACGTGCGGCACCTGTTGCGGTGGCAGGCCCCGGCGCAATGATTGGGTGGCCAAAGGTTGGAAGGCCGAGTAATCGGCCCGTTCGGCGGCGGGCATCAACGGCGAGATCGGTGAAAGGTTCGGTGCGGTATGTCCCAGGAGTTGACGCACTTCATCGGCGGCGAGCGGGTCGCCGGGACCTCCGGGAACTTCGGTGACGTGTTCGATCCGAACACCGGGCAGGTGCAGGCGGCGGTGCCGTTGGCCTCGACCGGCGAGGTCTCCGCCGCCGTCGCCGACGCGGCCGCGGCGCAACCGGCGTGGGCGGCGCAGAACCCGCAGAAGCGGGCCCGGGTGCTGATGCGCTTCCTGCAACTGGTCAACGACGAGATGGACTCGCTGGCCCGGCTGCTGGCCGCCGAGCACGGCAAGACCGTCCCGGACGCCAAGGGCGACATCCAGCGCGGCCTGGAGGTCGTCGAGTTCGCCGTCGGCATCCCGCACCTGCTCAAGGGCGAGTACAGCGAGAACGCGGGAACCGGCATCGACGTCTACTCGATGCGCCAGCCGCTGGGCGTGGTCGCGGGCATCACCCCGTTCAACTTCCCGGCGATGATCCCGCTGTGGAAGGCCGCACCTGCCATCGCGGCGGGCAACTCCTTCGTGCTCAAGCCCTCCGAACGGGACCCGTCGGTGCCGCTGCGGCTGGCGGAGCTGTTCGTCGAAGCGGGCCTGCCGCCGGGCGTGCTCAACGTGGTCAACGGTGACAAGACCGCGGTGGACGCGGTGCTGACCGACCCGCGGATCGAGGCGGTCGGGTTCGTCGGCTCCTCGTCGATCGCGGAGTACATCTATTCGACCGCGGCCGCGCACGGCAAGCGCGCGCAATGCTTCGGCGGCGCGAAGAACCACATGATCGTGATGCCGGATGCGGATCTGGACCAGGCGGTGGAGGCGCTGGTCGGCGCCGGCTACGGCTCGGCGGGTGAGCGGTGCATGGCGATCTCGGTGGCGGTGCCGGTCGGGCAGGCCACCGCGGACGCGTTGGTGGAGAAGCTCACCGAGCGGGTGCGCAAGCTCAAGATCGGCACCAGCTTCACCGAGGATGCCGACTTCGGGCCGCTGGTGACCAGGCAGGCGAAGCAGCGGGCGGACGACCTGGTCACCGCAGGTGTCGACGAAGGGGCGGAGCTGCTGGTCGACGGTCGCGGGTTCGAGATGGCAGGCCACGAGGGCGGCTTCTTCGCGGGTGCCTCGCTGTTCGACCACGTCACGCCGGACATGCGGATCTACCGGGAGGAGATCTTCGGTCCCGTGCTGTCGGTGGTGCGCGCGGCCGATTACGAGGAGGCGCTGCGGCTGCCGAGCGAGAACGAGTACGGCAACGGGGTCGCCATCTTCACCAGGGACGGCGACGCGGCGCGCGAGTTCGTCAGCCGCGTCGACACCGGGATGATCGGGGTGAACGTGCCGATCCCGGTGCCGATCGCGTACCACACCTTCGGCGGCTGGAAGCGCTCCGGCTACGGCGACCTGAACCAGCACGGCCCGGACTCGATCAAGTTCTACACCAAGACCAAGACGGTCACCTCGCGCTGGCCGTCCGGGCTCAAGGAAGGCGCCAGCTTCACCATTCCGACCATGAACTGAGCTCGGTGAGCCTGCCCCACAGGTGAGGAGTCAGACGTGTCCGTTGCAGCGGTAACCGGCCCCACCGGCGCGGCGTCGCCGTTCGAGCTGTCCGAGGACCAGCGCGCGATCCAGCAGACCGCCCGCGAGTTCGCCGCCGAACAGCTCGCGCCGCACGCGGTGCAGTGGGACCAGGACAAGCACTTCCCGGTGGAGGTGCTGCGCACCGCCGGGGAACTGGGCATCGGCGGGATCTACGTCGACGACGCCTACGGCGGCACCGGCCTGAGCCGGTTCGACTCGGTGCTCATCTTCGAGGCGCTGGCCTCCGGTGACCCTTCGGTGGCGGCGTACCTGTCGATCCACAACATGGTCGCCGGGATGATCGACCGGTTCGGCGACGCCGAGCAGAAAGCCCAGTGGCTGCCCGGGTTGTGCTCGCTGCAGCAGCGGGCGAGCTACTGCCTGACCGAACCGGAGGCGGGCTCGGACGCGGCCGCGCTGCAGACCCGCGCGGTGCGCGACGGGGACGACTACCTGCTCACCGGGGTCAAGCAGTTCATCTCCGGCGGCGGCAGCTCGGACGTCTACGCGGTGATGGCGCGCACCGGGGACACCGGGTCCGGCGGCATCTCCACGTTCCTGGTCGAAGCCGGTGCGCAAGGGCTCTCGTTCGGGCCGAACGAGCGCAAGATGGGCTGGAACGCCCAGCCCACCCGGCAGGTGCTGTTCGACGAGGTCCGGGTGCCCGCGAGCAGGCGGCTGGGGCCGGAGGGCATCGGGTTCAAGATCGCCATGGCGGGGCTGGACGGCGGCCGGCTCAGCATCGCGGCCTGCTCGCTCGGGGGCGCGCAGGCCGCGTTGGACAAGAGCCTTGCCTATGTCCGGGAGCGCAGCGCGTTCGGATCGAAGCTCAGCGAGTTCCAGGTGCTGCAGTTCAAGCTCGCCGACATGGCGACCGATCTGGAGGCCGCGCGGATGCTGCTGTGGCGCGCGGCGTGGGCGCTGGACACCCGCGATCCGGACGCCACCCGGCTGTGCGCGATGGCCAAGCGGCTGGCCACCGACGCGGGCTTCGCCGTGGCGAACGAGGCACTTCAGATCCACGGTGGTTACGGATACCTTGCCGAGTACGGCCTGGAGAAGATCGTTCGCGACCTGCGCGTGCACCAGATCCTCGAAGGCACCAACGAGATCATGCGCTTGATCATTTCCCGTGGATTGCTGGAGTCGGCATCATGACATCAACCGCCCCGGAAGTTCTGCTCAACGTAGAGGGCGCGCTCGGACGGATCACGCTCAACCGCCCCAAGGCGATCAACTCGCTCACCTTGGAGATGGTGCGGTCGATCACCGAGGCACTTGAGCAGTGGCGTTCCGACGACCGGGTGCGCGCGGTGCTCATCGAGGGCGCCGGGGAACGCGGCCTGTGCGCGGGCGGGGACATCCGCGCGCTCTACGACGCGGCCAAGGCCGACGACGACTCGCTGCCGAAGGCGTTCTGGAGCGAGGAGTACCGGCTCAACGCGGCGCTGTCGCACTACCCGAAGCCCGTGGTCGGGCTGATGGACGGCGTGTGCATGGGCGGCGGCGTGGGCATCACCGCGCACGGTTCGCACCGGGTGGTCACCGAACGTTCCAAGGTCGGGATGCCGGAGACCGGAATCGGGTTCGTGCCCGACGTGGGCGGCACCTACCTGCTCTCGCGCGCGCCGGGTGAGTTCGGCACGCACCTGGCGCTGACCGGTACTCCGGTCGGCGGCGCGGACGCGATCGCGCTGGGCCTGGCCGACGATTTCGTGCCCAGCGACCGGCTCGAAGAGCTGGTCGCGGCGTTGACCGATGGCGAGGTGGACGCGGCGCTGGCCAGGTTCGCCACCGAGCGCCCGCCCGCACCGCTGGCGGCGCACCGGGAATGGATCGAAGCGGCCTATTCCGCCGACCGCGTGGAAGACGTCCTCACCAGGCTGCGCGCGCGCCCGGAAGAAGCCGCGCAGCAGGCCGCCGACGCCATCGAGACCAAGTCGCCGACCTCGCTGAAGATCACGCTGCGCGCCCTGCGGTCGCGCCCGGACACCTTGGAGCAGGCGCTCGACCAGGAATACCGGCTGGCGCTGGCCACCGTTTCGGTCGGCGATTTCGTGGAGGGCGTGCGCGCCACGCTCGTCGACAAGGACAAGGACCCGAAGTGGTCGCCGGAGCGCCTGGACGAGGTGACCGACGAGTTCGTCGAGCGGTTCTTCGCCCCGCTCGGCGCCGCGGAATTGGGACTCGCAGCGGACTGATCCCGCTGCAGCCGGGGCCGTCCCGGCCGATCGGCAGAAGGGAACGTGACAATGGCTGTCATCGCTTTCATCGGGCTGGGCCACATGGGCGGGCCCATGTCGGCGAACCTGGTCAAGGCCGGGCACGCGGTGCGCGGGTTCGACCTGGCCCCTGCGGCGCTGGCGCAGGCGCGGGCGAACGGCGTGACCACCGCGGACTCGGCGGCCGATGCGGTGGCCGGGGCGGATGCGGTGATCACCATGCTGCCCAGCGGCAAGCACCTGCTGGACTGCTACCGGGAGGTGCTCGGTTCGGTGCAGCCGGGTGCGCTGCTGATCGACTGCTCCACGGTCGACGTCGCCGACGCGCGGGCGGCGCACGAGGCGGCGGGCGCGGCCGGGTTCGGTTCGCTGGACGCCCCGGTCTCCGGCGGTACCGCGGGCGCAGAGGCGGGCACGCTGACGTTCATGGCGGGCGGTGCCGCCGACGTGTTCCAGCGCGCGGAG
This sequence comes from Saccharopolyspora sp. SCSIO 74807, assembly GCF_037023755.1. Classification (NCBI taxonomy): domain Bacteria; kingdom Bacillati; phylum Actinomycetota; class Actinomycetes; order Pseudonocardiales; family Pseudonocardiaceae; genus Saccharopolyspora; species Saccharopolyspora sp. SCSIO 74807. The sequence continues at coordinate 3,105,262 of NZ_CP146100.1, forward strand.
GCGGTGCTGGAACCGATGGCGCGCAAGGTGATCCACTGCGGCGGCGCCGGGCACGGGCAGGTCACCAAGATGTGCAACAACCTCATCCTTGGCGCGTCGATGATCGCGGTCAGCGAGGCTTTCGTGCTGGGCGAGCGGCTCGGGCTGAGCAACCAGGCGCTCTACGACGTCGCCTCGATCTCCACCGGGCAGTGCTGGTCGCTGACCACGAACTGCCCGGTGCCGGATCTGGTGGAGACCAGCCGCGCGAACCACGACTACGAGCCGGGGTTCTCCGCGGCGCTGATGCTCAAGGACCTGCGGCTGGCCGAGTCCGCGGCCGAGCAGAGCGGCACCGACACCGCGATCGGGCAGCTGGCCACCGAGCTGTACCAGCGGTTCAACGCCGAGGGCGGCGGCGAGTACGACTTCGGCGCGATCATCCGCTCCATCCGGGAGCACTCCGGTGCCGAGGGCACGGTGACGCCGTCCGGATCGGCGGAGGCCACCGGCACGGCGTGAGCTCCGGCCCGGGTTCATCGGGTTGCAACCCGGGCGTAGGCTCCGCGCCGTGATGGACTGGCTGTTCGAGTTGTGGGACGCCGTCGAGCTGTGGCTCGTGCAGCTGTGGTACCCGCTGCAGGTGACGCTGGTGCTGGCGGTGCTGCTGCCGGTGTGCTTCGGCTTGGCGAAGGTGCTCGACCGGGGCATCGACGGGCTCGGCGCGAAGCTGACGCGGCTGCGCGATGCCGAGCCGCCGGTGCGTTCCCGCCCGAAGGCGCAGCGGTAGTGAACCGCGTGTCCTCCCGCAAGCGGATCACGATCGCCCTGGTCGGGCTGATCGTGCTGGTGGTGGTCGGCTGGTTCGTGCAGCAGCGCTCGGCCGACCCGTCCGCTCCCGCGGGCATGTCCCGGCCCGCGGTGAGCTCGCCGATGCCGGTTTCCTACGATTCGTGGCCGATCCGGAGTTCGTCCGGATCGGCTTTCGAGGTTGTGCGGGCCCGGGGCCTCCCGGTGCCCGGTGGCGGGCCGTGGGGCTGAGTCCCTTCCGGTCGCGGAATGGCCCCGCACAGCGGGAAAAGTGACGTTTTCGTGGTTGTCGACTTGCGCGGTTGAGTGGGATGTTTGCGACGAAGCTGCTGGCGGCTAAACGGCCCGGCAAGGTCTTCCGGAAGGAGTCTGCGGTGGGCGAGCAGGAGCAGCCTGAGCAGAGCGCGGTGAGCGCCCGCGAGGCCGCTGCGGCGGCCGAGCAGCGGGGCGCGGTACCGCACGTCCTCGACGGCCGGGAGCTGGTGAACAAGCGCACCACGCTGGAGGGCATCGCGGCGGCGCTGTCCTTCCCGGAGTGGGCGGGCCGCAATCTGGACGCGCTCTACGACTGCCTCACCGACCTGTCCTGGCTGCCCGAGGGCGAGCACGTGCTGATCTGGTCCGGCTCCACCTCGCTGGCCCAGCACGACCCGAGGGCCTACGAGAAGATCAACTCGGTGTTGCGGGACGCGGCCCGCAACACCGTCTGCGGCCGCTCCTTCGAACCGGTGCTCACCCGCGACTGAGCGGACGCCGAGCTGCGGGTGGACCGGTCCATCCTTCGGGCCGTGTTCAGGATTCCTGTTCGGGCACCCAAGAAGCCGGGCGCTTCTCCTTGAAGGCGCGCATTCCCTCCTGGCCCTCTTCCGAGGCGAAGTGGTGGGCGGAGAGGTCGAGCATGGCGTCGAAGTCCTCGTTGAGGGTGCTCGCCCGCGGGCGGCGCAGCATCGCCTTGGTGGCGGCCAGGGCGTTCGGGGCGCCGCGGGTGAGCAGGTCGGCGTAGCGGCGCGTTCGGGTGTCGAGTTCTTCGGCGGGAACGGCGGAGTTGAGCAGGCCGATCTCGACGGCCCGGTGGGCGTCGAAGGTCTCGCCGGTCAGGAACAGTTCGTGCGCGGCGCGCGGTTGCAGGCGCGGCAGCACGGTCAGCGAGATCACCGCGGGCACGACGCCGATTCGGACTTCGGAGAAGGCGAAGGTCGCCGTCTCGGCGGCGACGGCGAGGTCGCAGGCGGCGACGATGCCGACTCCGCCGGCGCGGGCGGGGCCCGCGAGTTTCGCGACGACCGGTTTCGGGCTGGTCCACAGCGTTTCCAGGATGTCGGGCAGTTCCCGCACGCCCTGGTCCTGCGAACCGGCGCCGCTGGATTCCTTCAGGTCCATGCCCGAGCAGAACACCGGCCCGGTGTGGTCCAGGATGACGACCCGCACCGCTTCGTCGGCCAACGCGGCGGCCAACTGCTCGCGGAGTTCGCGGCGCAACTGCGCGGACAGCGCGTTGCGGTTGTGCGGGGAGTCCAGCGTGATCGTCGCGATGCCCGCTTCGACGTTGCGGTGCACGAGTTCTTCGCCCATGCGGCGAACCGTAGCCGCCTGGGCAGCCGGGGAGCCAGGACTCAGGTCGGCGGGTAGCGGGTGAACCACTCCGCGGTATCCGGTGGTCGCGGGCCGAACTCCAACGCCGCGTCGTGCGCGAGCCGTTCGATCACGTCGTGCAGTTCCAGCTCGGCGCGCCACCGCTGCGGGATGGTCGCGGCGCCGCGCTGCGCGCCGACGAGGCTGCCGCACACCGCCCCGGTCGTCGCGCTGTTGCCGGAGTGGTTCACCGCCAGCGGCAGCGCGGCGTCGAAGTCGCCGTCCGCGACCAGCGCCGCGTACAGCCCGATGCCGAGCGCGTCCGCCGCGGTCCAGCCGGTTCCGATGCCGGTTTCCAAGTGCGTCGGCGTGGTTCCCGCGGAGCGGGCGTAGTGCACCGCCGCCGACAACCGGGCGGCGACTTCTTCGTGCCCGGGGTGGTTCCGCAGTTCCGCGGACGCCTCCTCCACGGCGGTGTTGAGGTCCTGACCGGCCATCAGGCGCGAAACCAGGAATGCGAGCGTCCCGGCGCTCAGGTGCGCCACGGGGTCGCCGTGGGTCAGCGCCGCGGTGTTCTGCCCGACGCGGAACACTTCGGACGGGTTCTCGCTCCACAGCGCGGCGGGCACCGCGCGCATCACCGCTGTGCTGCCCTTCGAGTCGCTGACCGGGTGCTGCGGCGTGCCCATCCGTTGCTGTCCCTTGGCGAAGGCGATGAGCGTGCGCATCATCGTCCGCCCGGGGTTGCGGGTCTGGAACAGCGCGCGGTGCCCGACCAGCCACCCGTCCGGTTCGCCGGTGCGCTCGAGGAATTCACCCGCGGCGCGGCTCCAGCTCAGGTGCTGGGTGTGCAGCCAGCGCTGGTAGGCGTGCTGGATGTGCCGGGACGGGTCGGCGATGTCGTGGTCGCGGCGGCGCACACCGGCGCGGATGGTGCCTTCCAGGGAGAACAGCAGCAGTTGCGTGTCGCTGCCGAGCCGCCCGGCCGGGTGCCCGGCGGGCACGTAATCGCGCAGACCGCGTTCGCCGTGCCGGTCTTGGATCTGGTCCCAGCTCTCGCCCGCGACGGGGCCGCCGAGCGCTTCGCCGATCGCGCAGCCCAGCACCGCGCCGAGGAACCGGTCGCGCGAGGCGGCCAGCCTGGGCACTGCGGTGATGCTGTTGCGCTGATCGGGTCGGCCGTCGGGGTCGCCGACCGGGTAGCGGGCGAACCAGTCGTCGGACTCGTCCGGGTAGGGCCCGAACTCCGCGGCGGCGTCCTCGGCGAGCTGCTCGAGCACCGTCCACGCGGGCGATTCCGCGGCCAGCTCCGGAGGAATCGCGGTCGGTCCGTGCGCGGCGCCGAGCAGCTGACCGCACAACACGGCGGTCGTGCCGACGTCCCCGGAGTGCTCGCTCGCTGACTCGATGGCCTTGGTGAAGTCGTCGGGGCAGGCCGCGCAGATGCGCAACGCGACCGCGAGCGCTTGCACGCCGCTGCGTCCGCCGCTCATCGCGTCCAGTTGGTCCCGCCGGGCGACGAAACCGATCGGGCTGGTCGAGCCGAGGTGCAGCGCGCGGTCCAGCAGCGCGGGCCGGGATTCGGCGGGCTGCCAGCGGGCCAGCGCACCGGGCAGCGCTTCGGCGAGCGGAATTCCCCGCAACAGCAGGGAAATCGCCGCGCCCGTCGCACCGGCCGGGCGGTTCCCGTCGGGGTGGCCGTGGGATAACGCCGCCAGTTCCCTGCCGAGGTCGAACCCGTCATCGGCCGACCACAGCGCCGCGACCGCTCCGATCGGCACTGCGGTGGCGCCCGCTGCGTGCGGCGAAGGTTTGCTCCCGGCGGCGATGCGGGTCAGCGCGGTCAGCAGCGCGGGCTCGTCGACGGCGGCGGAATGCAGCTCCGGCCTGCCCACCAGCCAGCCGTCCGGTTCGCCGCCGGGCGCGGGAACGCAGTCCTGCCAAGCGATTCCGCGAGTGTGCAGCCACCGTTGCAGTCCACTGAGGACGGAAGAGGTGGGGAGGCGGTGCCGTGCACGCGCAACGCGGTGTGCGCGCGGATCAGCCCTTCCAACGCGAACAGCACCGAGGTGGTGCGCTCACCGAGCCTGCCGAGCACGGTGTGTTCGGCCGCGGCCGCGCCGAGCAGCATCCCGGCGAACCGGCTCGCGGCCTCCGGCAGGTAGCCGTCCGGGCCGGCCAGCCCGGTCGCGGGCGTGGGCGGCTCGGGCTCGACGATCCGCTGGCGCAGCGCGGCGAACCACGGTGGCCGGGACAGCGGCCGGTCCCGCCACCAGCTCCACCGCTGGAGCAGCAGCCGCTCGTCGGCGTCGGGCGGGGCGGTTCCGGAGGCTGGGCTCGTTCCGGAAGGCGGGGCGGTCCGGCGCCGTTGCCGGTACGCGGCCAGCAACGCCCGTTCCGCATCGGTGAGCCCGCCAGAGCCCCTCGCGTCCGTCACCTGTGCAACGCTATCCGGTGTACCGCTGCGCCCATTCCGGTACCGGCCCGCCCTCGACGAGTTCTTCCTCGGCGCGCCGGGCGTCGGCGAGCAGTTCCGCCAGCAGATCGCCGAGCTCGAGCTCGTCCAGCCATCGCTGCGGTACCGCATCGGCTCCGCGCGCCGCGCCGAGCAGGCTGCCGCACAGAGCCGCGGTCGCCGCGCTGTCGCCGGAGTGCGTTGCCGCCAGGGCGACCGCGTCGGCGAACGACTCGGGGTGCGCCAGTGCCGCGGCCACCGCGCTGCCCAGCGTGGACGGCCCGGTTCTGGCGCTGCCCAGCGACTCCAGCGCCCGCGCTGGAATCGGGCCCCGTTCGGCCAGCTCCAGCGCCTGCTGCAGCGCTTCTACCGTGTTCTCGGAGCCCTCCCACGCCTTCAGCTCGGTGAGGGCGGATTGCACGCTCTCGGCAAGCGTCTGCCCGTCGCCCAGCGCGGCGACCATCGCGGCCGCCGCCGCGGCGGGCAGGTAACCGTCCGGGTGGCCGTGCGTGAGAACGCCGATCGAGATGCCGAGCTCCGCGGCCGCGGCCGGGGTGTCGGCGTGCAGGCCGACGAGCGCCGCGCGGGCCGCGGCCACCGCGCCGGTGGCCTGGTTCGGTGCAGCGGCCGGAGTCGGCAGACCGGCCTGGCCGTCCCAAGTGCCCAGCGCCGTCAGCGTCGCCTCGTCCGGGAAGCGCTGGGTGCGCAGCCGCGCGTCGGCGGCCAGCGGATCGGGGCGGACCACCGGCTCGGTGGCGCCCTGCGCCACGACCCACTGCTGCAGGGCGCCGCGCACCGACTCGGCCTCCGAAGCCGAACCGTGGAGTCTGCTGTGGACGGTCGCGCGCAGGAGGCCGTTCAGCACGAACACCGACTGCTGGCCGATCGCGCTCGCGTTGCCGATCGCGCCGAGGTGCTCGGTCAGCTCCCGAACCCCGTCCGGTTGCTTGCGCAGGATCATCCGCTGCGCGGTGTAGGCCCACGGGGCGCCGAGCGCGTCACCCGCGGCGCAGCCGAGCGCGCAGCCCGCGAGCCGGTCGAGCCGGTTGAGCGGTTGCGGAGTTTCCTCGGGGAGTTCGCCGTCCTCGTCGCCGGAGGCGACCAGTTGCGCGGCGCGTTCGGCGCCGAACGCCTCTTGCAGCAGCTTGTGCAGGCCCTCGGAGAGGTCGTTGGGGGTGTCGTCCTCGCCGTCGCGGAACTTGCGCCAGGCGGCCAGGAGGCGGAGTTCCTCGTGGGAGAGACCGTCGCCGTCATCGGAGGACGACTCCTGCGACGTCTCCGCGGCCGGAGTCTCGGTCGCTGGGGTCTCGGCCGCTGAAGTCTGGGTCGCTGAAGTCTGGGTCGTTGAAGTCTGGGCGCCTGGGACCCGGGCGGCTGCCGGGCTCCGGGCCGGTTCGGGGTCCTGGGCTGCCGGTTGCTGTTGAACCGGTTCGGACTCTGCGGGATCCGCGGTCGTTGCAGGTTGCCCGTTCGCTGCCGGTTGCTCGGTCGCAGCGAATTGCCGGGTTGTTGCGAAGTCCTGAGCCGCTGCGGACCCCCGGGCTGCCTGCGATGTGGCCGCGGGCTCGTGCGCGAGCGCCGATGCAGTCGTCACCGGAGGCTGCTGCGCGGCCGCGGATTCTTGGGCGATCGGTTCGGCGGTCGGCGGCTCGGTCGCGGTTCGCTCGGATCGCGCCTGCGTCCGCGCTTCCGTGGCCTGCTGATCAGCTGCCGGCTGTGCGGGCGCGGACTCGGCCGGTCGTTCGGCTGCCGAGATTTCCGCGGCGGCTTGGGCCGCGGAATGCTGCTCAGCCGCGTCATGCCGCTCGGCGTCGGGTTGTCCGGCCTGGTCTTGCCGGTCGGAATCCCGTTCCTCGGCCATCGAGCCCTGGCCGGTCCCGAAGTGCGGGCCAGACACCGCGCCCTGGCCGATTCCCGGTGTCGATCCGGGACCTTGGTCGGAGCCGGGCCTCCGGCCAGAAGCGGCGTCCGGACCGGAACCGGGCCGCTGAGCGGTGTCCTGCTCGCCGGAGCTGTCGTCGGTTCCGTTTCCGGCGGCGAGCTGGGTGGCGGCGAGCTGGGCGGCCGTTCCTCCGGAAGCGGCACCGGTAGCGGTCTCGTCGCGCTTCGCATCTCCTGCCGGAGAATCGGCCGCGGTCTGCGCGGCAGCGGACGTGGAAACCGAGGCGGCAGCCGCGGAGCCGGTCGACGGAGCCGCCGACTCGGAGCCCGTTGCCGGGTCCGTTTCCGAGTCCGAGGACGTTGCTGCATCCGCCGATGGACCGGCATCGGACGATCGTCCGGTACCGGTTGCCGAGTCTGCAGCGGATGCCGAACCGGCGGTGGGTGCCGACGCGGCAGCGGACACCGAACCGGCGACCGACGCGGCATCGGCGACCGAGCTCGCACCCGCCGCAGAGCCCGAACCGGCCGCAGAGCTCGCACCGGCCGCAGGGCCCGCACCGGCCGCAGGGCCCGAACCGGCGTCCGGCGCGGCACCGGCACCCGACTCCGCACCGGAAGCCGACTCACCGGACTGCTCCGCAGCGGCCACCCGCGCCGAAACCGGGCTCGCGATCGGCGCGGCCGGGCCCGCCGGGTAGCGGCTCAGCCACTCGGGAACGGCCGGCGGGTTCGCGCCGAACTCCTCGACCGCGTCCCGCGCCAGCTGCTCGACGACATCGCCCAGCTCGACCTTCCGCCGCCAGCTCTGCGGCACCGCTTCCGCCGAGTGCGCCGCGCCCATGATCGAGCCGCACACGGCGGCCGTCGCGGCGCTGTCGCCGGAGTGGTTCGCCGCCAGCACCACCGCGTCGGCGAACGACGACGGCCGCGCCAGCGCCGCGCACACCGCGATGGCCAGCGCCTGCTCACCGACCCGCCCCGCACCGAGCCGGTGCTGGATCTGCTCCGGCGTCGGGGTGCCCTCGGTGGCCAGCTCGATGGCGCGGCGCAACGTCGCGGAGGTCTCCTCGTGACCCTCCCAAGTGGACAGTTCGGTGAGCGCGCGGTCCACCGACTCCGGCAGCGAGCGGCCCGCGAGCAGCTGGCTCACCACCACCGCCAGCGCGCCCGCGGGCAGGAAACCGCTCGGGTGCCCGTGGGTGAGCGCGGCGATGGCCGCGCCGGTCTGGAACGTCTCGGCCGGGTCGCCGGTGCGGAAGCCAGCCGGTGCCGCGCGAACCACTCCGCCGCTGCCTTTGGCGTCGTTGAGCCGGTTGGTCAGCGTGCCGAGCGCCGTACCGCCCGCGTAACCGCGCAGCGCCTGCAGGCAGGTGTCGTCGGGGGAGCGGCGTGCGAACAGGCCCTTCTCCCGGATCAGCCAGCCGTTCGGCGGGATGTCCGCGATCGGGCCGCCCGCGTCCGCCCAGTCGACGCCTTGGGTGTGCAGCCAGCGCTGGTACGCGTGCTGCACCGGCTGCGCCGGGTCGGTGTCGCCGTGCAGGCGGTTGCGGATGCCCGCGCGAATCAGCCCTTCGGCGGTGAACAAGCTGAGCTGGGTGTTCGCGCTGATGGCATGGCCGACCAGGTCGGCCACCCCGGCGCCGCCGTAGTTGCGGCGGATCACTTCGATGGACTCGTCGGCCACCGGGTAGCCGAGCGCGTCCCCGATCGCCGTGCCGAGCAGGCAGCCCAGGATGCGTTCGCCGCCCGGTTCGGCGCGTTCGGCGTCGTGCGCGGGTTTCTGTTCGCGGGCGGGTGCGGTCTTGGACGGGGCGGGCCAGGAACCCATGGTCGGCACGATCGGCTCGGCCGCGGACTCGGCGTCCTCCGAGGCCGCGTCGTCCGATGCGGCAGTGCCCGACGACGCCGCGCCCGATGCCGCGGCGGGCTGCGGCTCAGCGGCACCGTCCGCAGTGGACGGTCCAGCGGCCGGGGTCGTTGCCTGCTCGGGGGTCGTGGCCGGATCGGGGGGCTCGGAAGAGGCCTGCTGCGCGGAGTCCGTCTCCTCCGAACTCCGGTCTGCCGTTTCCCCTTGCTGCGTGGCGGATTCCGCACTGCCGGAATCCGCCGGGGACGCATCCCGCTGCTCGGCGGAAGCAGCGCCGGTCTCCGAGGGCTGCGCACCGGGAACCGACAGCCGAGCCACCGGAATGGCATCCTGCTCGGCCGTCTGCTCTTCGGCGGTGTCCGGAGCGGAATCCTGCGCGGCGGTCTCGTCCTGCCCGGCCGGTTCCTCGGCATCCTGCCCGGCCACCCGCGGCAGCTCGGACCCGAACTCGAGCCCGATGACGTCGCGCTCACCCGGATACCGCTGCGACCAGGTCTCGTCGCCGCGCGGCTGCGGCCCGAACTCCACCAGCGCGTCCGCGGCCAGCGACTGAACCGTCTCCCGCAGCCGCAGATCACGCAGCCACACCCCGGGAACCGCCGAAACCCCGTGCTGCGCGCCGACGATCGCGCCGCAGATCGCCGCGGTGGAGTCGCTGTCGCCGGAGTGGTTCACCGCGGCCATCACCGCCGGTCCGACACCGTCGCTGCTCAGCGCCGCGCACACCGCGATCGCCAGCGCCTCGTGCCCGCTCCAGCCGTCACCGAGCAGATCCTTGACCTGTTCCGGAGTCGGCTCGCCCCGCGCGGCGAGGTCTTCGGCGACCAGCAAAAGGCGTTCGGTCTGCTGGTGCCCGGTGCACTCGGTGAGCAGCTTGTGCGCGTGCGCCAGCGCATCGGTGAGCGACTCGCCGCGCAGCAGCCGGTGCACCAGCACCGCGAGCACCCCGGCGGGCAGGTAGCCGCTGGGCTTCGAGCAGGTCAGCGCGGCGGCCGCGGCGGCGAGCCGGAACACCTCGCGCGGCTCGTCCGACCACAGCGCGATCGGCGCCGCCCGCACCACGCCCGTGTTGTCGTCGGAGTCGTTGATCGCCCGCTCGAACGTGCCGGGTACGCCCGTCGAGGCGAACCCGCGCAACGCGGTGATGCAGTCGCTGTTCGGCGAGCGGACCGCGAACAGCTCGCGCACCCCGGCGAGCAGGCCGTCCGGCTCCGGGTGGGACTGCGCGTACGGCCCGGCCGCGCGCGACCACGCGTAGCCCTGGGTGTGCAGCCAGCGCTGGTAGGCCAGCTGGATCGCGGCCAGCGGCCCGCTTCCCGCGCCACCGCGGGCCGCGATGTGCCCGCGGATCAGCCCCTCCAGCGTGAACATCGCCAGCTGGGTGTCGTCGGTGAACTCGCCCGGGTGCGAACCGCTGCGGTCGTAGTCGGTGACGCCGTGTTCGCCGAAGCGGTTGCGGATCTGCTCGACCGGGTAGAACTCGACCGGCGCGCCCAGCGCGTCGCCCGCCGCGGCGGCCAGCACGCTGCCGATGAAGCGCTGGCCGAAGTCGCTGCTGATCGGATCGGGCGCCTGCTGCTGTCCGCCGGTCGCTTGGCCGCCGGGCACCTGCGCGGGCTGGGTCTCCTCCGGCTGCGCGGCGGGCGCCACCCGCACCCCCGCGGTCTTGATCAGGTCTTCGGCGGGCAGCCGCGCTTTGACCGCGCTGGTCGGGTTGATCTGCAGGTCCATCCCGACCGGGTTGCGCTCGACGAGCTGCCTGCCGGTCAGCCGCTGCCAGCTCGTCCAGTTCGCGGGCAGGAAGCTCTCCGAGGTGAACAGCTGCAGCTGCCGCCTGCCGGAGTCGTGGTCCACCGTGAACAGTCCGCTGCCCTGCGGCTGCGCGAACAGGATCAGCTCCGCGTCCAGCAGCGCGGACAGCAGCGTGGCCGCCTGCGCGTAGCCGGTCGTGGTCAGCTGCAGCGCGCGTTCGACGTCGTTGGTCGGCGCGGGCAGCCGCAGCGCGACCGGTGATGGGCGGTAGTTCGGGTTCGGGGAGAAGTCGTCGGTGAGCTCGCCGCGCTCGTCGACCCGGTATCCGCCGATGAAGCCCCACGGCGGTACTTCCGCGCTCGGGTCGCTGAAGATCGGGTCGACCACGTACAGCCAGGTGTTCGGCTGCTTGCTGGCCTGTTCCCGCATGGCCGGTGTGATCACCGGCCGACTCGGCTGCTGCGTGTTCATCTCCCGCGCTCGCCCCCGACTTGTCGTTCCACCCTGATTCTGCCGCCGAGGTCCACGGTTACTCGCCCGAACGGGGGAGACCGTGCGGCGAGGTCGCTCGGCGAACTGCGGAGCACCACCGCCGTGTGGTTGAACCGCACTCTCTCATGACCACTTGGGGTGAAGTTTAGTGTTCCGGAAAAACACCCTGCGTCAGCGCTGGGGGTCTTTCAGAAGCGGCGGCAGCCGCTTGCGGCGCGGGCCTCCCGGATGTGCGGAATGCCGGAATCCGCCGCGGTGTCCGGCGGCGGCCGGCTGTCGGGGTCGTCGGCCACCGCCGGACTTTCGTGCGCCGCGACTCGTCCGGTCGCACGGGCGGAAATCCTGCCCCGATGTCCGGCGGTGCGGGGATGTTCGCCGGAATTTCGCAAGAACGGCGCAACCCGTGGTGGCAAGCGGTGGTCCGGCGATTGCGCCGGATTCCGCACGACCGGGAAAATCTGGTAATTCTGCTGGAGTTGCGCAGCTTCAGGCCGTGGCCGCGCCGCTCGGCCGGAGCGCTTCGGCGTAGCGGGCGAGGACCAGCTCGGCGACTTCCGGCGCGTCCGCCATCGGCTCCGCGATCAGCGGATCCCGCGCGTGCTCGCGCGCGCTGGTGACCACGCGATCGGTCAGCAAACCCGGCGCCAGGAACCAGAACGCGACCGCGATGCGCCGGGCGCCGCGGGCGTGCAGGTCCGCGACGGCCGTCGGGACGTCCGGGTCGGCCGCGGTCGCGAACGCGGCGCGCGCACCCGCCCACGAAGTCCGCTCCGCGCGGCGCTCGGCGACCTGCGCGACCAGCCGGTTCGCCGGGGCGTGCGCCGAGCCGACCCCGGCCAGGACCACGCCGAGCCCGGAATCCTCCGCATCCGCACCGGTTTCGGCCAACCGCCGCCAAGCGGCCGCATCCAGCCGGTGGTCCGGCCCGAGCACGTCGGCGGTGTGCACCCGCAGCTTCGGGAACCGCTGCGCCGCTTCGGTCACCGTCGCCGGGACGTCGACCCTGGCGTGGAAGGCGCTGCCCAGCAGCAGCGGCACCAGCACGGCCTGCTGGTGACCGTCGGCGTGCACCGAAGCGAGCACGTCGCCGACGCGCGGCGCCGACAGGTCCAGGAAAGCGGTGCGCACGTCCAAGTCCGGCCGCTGGGCGCGCACCACGTCCAGCAGGGCGTGCACGGTGCGCGCCGAGCGCGGGTCCCGGCTGCCGTGCGCCACGGCGACCAGCGCGGGGGCTTCGCCTGCGCTGGACAGGTTCGGTTCGGTGCCGAACGCGCCGGGCTCGAAGGCCCCGGGCCCGAACGCGCCGGGCCCGAACGTGCCGGAACCGAACGCGCCGGGGCTCATGTCGCCACCACCCGCGTCACGCCGCGACGGCCGCGGCCAGCGGAGCGAGCGGCAGGCCGATCAGCCCGGCGGCCAGCGTCGTCCCGTCCGACGGGTCGATCACCAGGAACGAGCCGGTGCGGCGGGAATCGGCGTAGTCGTCCACCGGCAGCGCCTCCGCCGTGCGGAACTGCACCCGGCCGATCTCGTTGAGCTGCAACGCATCCGGAGTGTCCACACTGGCCAGCCGCTGCTCGTCGAAGCGGGCCGACAGCTCGGTGACCATCGCCTGCACGGTCCGGGTGCCGTGCTTGACCAGCACCCGCGCGCCCGGCTGCAGCGCCTTCTCCGCCAGCCAGCACACCGTGGCGTCCAGCTCGTCGGTGACCCGCGGTGCGGGCTCGGCCGAAGCGATCAGGTCTCCGCGGGCCAGGTCCACGTCGTCTTCCAGCAGCAGCGTCACCCCGCGGCCGGCGGCCGCGCGCGGCGCGGGCCCGTCCGGTGTGTCCACCTTGGACACCCGGGTGCGGATGCCCGCGGGCAGCACCACGACCTCGTCGCCCTCGGCGATCACTCCGGCGGCGATCTGGCCCGCGTAGCCGCGGTAGTCCGGGTACTCGGTGGTGCGCGGCCGGATCACCGTCTGCACCGGCATCCGGAACGGCGCGTCGAACGGGTCCGGCGCGACCGGCACGCTCTCCAGGTGCTCCAGCAGCGACGGCCCGGAGTACCAGGGCGTGCGCTCGGAGCGCTCCACGACGTTGTCCCCGTGCAGCGCCGAAACCGGGATCGTCACCACGGCGTCGTCGGTGTAGCCGAGCGCGCGGGCGTGCTCGGCGAACTCAGCGGCGATGCGCTCGTGCACCGCGCCGTCGAAGTCCACCATGTCGATCTTGTTGATCGCCAGCACCAGCCGCGGCACGCCCAGCAGCGCCAGCACCGCGGCGTGCCTGCGGGTCTGCTCGATCACGCCCTTGCGCGCGTCCACCAGCAGGATCGCCAGCTGCGCCGTGGACGCGCCGGTGACGGTGTTGCGGGTGTACTGCACGTGCCCCGGCGTGTCGGCCAGCACGAAGGAGCGCTTCGGAGTGGCGAAGTAGCGGTAGGCCACGTCGATCGTGATGCCCTGCTCGCGCTCCGCGCGCAGCCCGTCCACCAGCAGCGACAGGTCCGGGGTCTGCAGACCGCGGTCCGCGCTGGCGCGGTGCACCGCGTCCAGCTGGTCGGCCAGCACCGACTTCGTGTCGTGCAGCAGCCTGCCCACCAGCGTCGACTTGCCGTCGTCCACCGAACCGGCGGTGGCCAGCCGCAGCAGATCGGTGTGCACCGGCAGCTCCACCTGCGTACCGGAGTCCGGCGCGGTGCGCGTGGTCGTCTCGGTCATCAGAAGTCTCTTCCTGGGATCGTTCCTGCGTAGCTGGTGGAGTTGGGGACCGGGCCGCCGGTGCGCTGCCGGCTCGACCCGCGGTTCTGCCGAAGCGGTGCGCACTCGATGGAGCGGTCAGGCGGCGCGTGGTGCGGACGCCGAGATCAGAAGTAGCCCTCGCGCTTGCGGTCCTCCATCGCGGCCTCGGACATCCGGTCGTCCGCGCGCGTCGCGCCGCGCTCGGTGAGCCTGCTGGCGGCCACCTCCGCGATCACGTCGTCCACGGTGTAGGCCTCGGACTCCACCGCGCCGGTGCAGGAGCCGTCGCCGACGGTGCGGTAGCGCACCGTCTTCTCCGCGACCTCCTCACCGTCCTGCGGACCGCCCCACGGACCGGAGGTCAGCCACATGCCGTCCCGCAGGAACACCTCGCGCCGGTGCGCGTAGTACATCTGCGGCAGCTCGATCTTCTCCCGCTGGATGTAGCGCCACACGTCCAGCTCGGTCCAGTTCGACAGCGGGAAGACCCGCACGTGCTCACCGGCGCGGTGCCTGCCGTTGTAGAGGTTCCACAGCTCCGGGCGCTGCCTGCGCGGGTCCCACTGCCCGAACGCGTTGCGCAGGCTGAAGATCCGCTCCTTCGCCCGGGCCCGCTCCTCGTCCCGGCGACCGCCGCCGAAGACCGCGTCGAACTTGTTCTCCGTGATCGAGTCCAGCAGCGGGGTGGTCTGCAACGGGTTGCGGGTGCCGTCCGGGCGTTCGGACAGCCGTCCGTCGTCGATGTAGTCCTGCACCGAGGCCACCACGAGCCGCAGGTCGTGCCGGGAAACCAGCTGGTCCCGGAACGCGATCACCTCGTCGAAGTTGTGCCCGGTGTCCACGTGCAGCAGCGGGAACGGCACCGGCGCGGGGCGGAACGCCTTCAGCGCCAGGTGCACCAGCACCGTCGAGTCCTTGCCGCCGGAGAACAGGATCACCGGCTTGTCGAACTCCCCGGCCACCTCGCGGAAGATGTGGATGGCCTCGGACTCCAGGGCGTCCAGGTTGTCGACCTGCGGCGGCGCTTCCGCCGCCCCCGCCGGGTCCTCCGGCAGTTCGATCTGTTGCTCGGCGGTCATACCCGTCCTTTGCGCGTCAGGTGGTCGGTGGGCGGCCCGCCGCTTCAGGCGTGCAGCCCGCATTCGGTCTTCGAGCTCCCCGCCCAGCGGCCGCTGCGCGGGTCGGCGCCCGGCGCGGGCTTGGCCGTGCACGGCGCGCACCCGATCGACGGGTAACCGGCGGGCACCAGCGGGTTCACCAGCACGCCGTGCTCGGCGATGTAGGCGTCCACATCGGCATCGCTCCACGCCGCGATCGGATTGATCTTCACGATGTTGTTGCGATCATCCCAGGTCACGATCGGCGTGTTCGCGCGCGTCGGCGCCTCCACCCGGCGCACGCCGGTCACCCACGCCTCGTAGCGGGCGAGCGTGTTGCGCAGCGGCACCACCTTGCGCAGGAAGCAGCACCGGCCGGGATCGCGGTCGTGCAGCTTCGGCCCCTCGGTGGCGTCCTGCTCGGCCACCGACTGCTCGGCCTGGGCGTTGACGATGTTCACGTCGTAGATCTGCTGCACCGCGTCGCGGGTGCCGAGGGTCTCGGCGAAGTGGTAGCCGGTTTCCAGGAACAGCACGTCCACCCCAGGCTTGGCCTTCGCGGCCAGGTCCACCAGCAGGGCGTCCTGCATGTTCGACGCGACGATCAGGCCGTCGCCGAACGTCTCCGCCGCCCAGCGCAGCGCCTGCTCGGCACTGGCCTCGGCGAGGCGCGGCGCGGCTTCGTCGACCAGTGCGCGCAGCTCGGCATCGCTGCGGCGAACTCCGATGTCCGTGGTTTCGACAGTCATGAGTCTCCGTCTCCTCAGCCGCTCGCCAACCCGACGAGCCGTACGGTGAACACCCGCAGGCACGCCTGGCATTTCCAGGCGCCCGCCGGTTCGGCTTCCGGGATCAGTTCCTCGTCCCCGCAGTACGGGCAGTAGAACGGGACCGCCCGGCCTTCCGGGGCGGCTTGCGCGCTCACTTCAGGTCGTCCTCTTCGGCGCGCCCGACCCACTGGGCGAACCGCTCGCCGTCGGTGCGCTGGGCGAGGTAGTTGCGCACCAGGCGCTCCACGTAGTCACCCAGCTTGTCCGAGGTGACCTTGTGCCCGCGGATCTTGCGGCCGAACCCGGCGTCCAGCCCGAGCCCGCCGCCGAGGTGCACCTGGAAGCCCTCGACCTGGTTGCCCTCCTCGTCGCGCACCATCTGGCCCTTCAGGCCGATGTCCGAGGTCTGGGTGCGGGCGCAGGCGTTCGGGCAGCCGTTCAGGTTGATCGTCACCGGGTCGCGCACGTCGCCCTGGATGTCCTCGAGCCGCTGCTCCAGCTCGTTGATGAGGTCGATGGCGCGCTGCTTGGTCTCGACGATCGCCAGCTTGCAGAACTCGATGCCGGTGCAGGCCATCACGTTGCGCCGCCACGGCGTCGGCGTGGTGTGCAGGCCCAGCTGCGCCATGTCCGCGACCAGGCCCTCCACCTGCTGCTGCGGCACGTCCAGCACCAGCAGGTTCTGCTCCACGGTGGTGCGCACCCGGCTGGAACCGACCCGCTCGGCGGCCTTGGCTGCCTCCATCAGCGTGGCGCCGCTGACCCGCCCGGCCTGCGACTTCACCCCGACGTAGAAGTTGCCGTCCTGCTGCGGGTTCACGCCGAGGTGGTCGCGGTGCCCGCCCGGGGTCTCCGGCGCCGGGCCGTCGATGAGCTTGCGGCCGAGGTACTCGTCCTCGATGACCTGCCGCGTCTTCTCCGCGCCCCAGTCGTCGACCAGGAACTTCATCCGCGCCCGGTTGCGCAACCTGCGGTAGCCGTAGTCGCGGAACACGCTGGTCACCGCGTGCCAGACCTCGGCGGCCTCCTCGATCGGCACCCAGGCGCCCAGCCGCACCGCCAGCTTCGGGTTGGTCGACAGGCCGCCGCCGACCCACAGGTCGAAGCCGGGGCCGTGCTCCGGGTGCTCGACGCCGACCAGCGAGATGTCGTTGATCTCCGGCACGGTGTCCCAGCGCGGTGAGCCGCTGATCGCGGTCTTGAACTTGCGCGGCAGGTTCGACAGCGACTGGTCGCCGATGTAGCGGTCGGTGATCTCCTTGATCGCGGGCGTCGCGTCGATGATCTCGTCCGCGGCGACCCCGGCGACCGGCGAGCCCAGCAGCACGCGCGGGCAGTCGCCGCACGCCTCGGTGGTGTAGAGCCCGACGGCTTCCAGCTTCTGCCAGATCGTGGGCATGTCCTCGATGCGGATCCAGTGCAGCTGGATGTTCTGCCGATCGGTGATGTCGGCGGTGTCGCGGGCGTAGGTCTGCGAGATCTCGCCGACGACCCGCAGCTGCTCGGTGGTCATCGCGCCGCCGTCGACGCGCACCCGCAGCATGAAGTAGGAGGCGTCGAGCTCTTCCGGCTGGATCGTGCCGGTGCGGGCACCGGGGATGCCTTCGGCCCGCTGGGTGTAGAGACCCATCCAGCGGAACCGCCCGCGCAGGTCGGCGGGGTCGATGGAATCGAAGCCGCGGTGGGCGTAGATGTTCTCGATGCGCTGGCGCACGTTGAGCGGGTTGTCGTCCTTCTTGGACCGCTCATTGCCGTTCAGCGGCTCGCGGTAGCCGAGAGCCCACTGCCCCTCACCACGTGTTTTGCCCTTGCGGGCCGGGGTGCGGCGTTCGGTGCGGCTCGGAGCTTCCGTCGAAGGGGCCATGGCCGGACCTCCGTGGTGGTGGACTTCAGGCGCGGTTCGACGCCGTGCGGGTCCAACGGAGGTGTCCGCAGTCGGCGTCTCCCCGGCGCCGACTGGACAGTTCGAAAACGCGGCGGCGGGTTCAGCCCTGGCGACGGCAAAGCGCGCTGGACACCCGCCGCAGGTCCACGTAGCGGCGGGCGACCAGCAGAAGCCTAGTTGCGGGCGCACCCATACAGGTCAGCGTGCCACGGGTCCATCCTGTGGTCCATGATCAGCCGAATAGTGAGACGAGGGTCAAACTCGGGCGCACCCCGGCGCCGGGCTCCGGCTTTGGGACACTGGAAGGGTGCCTTCGCAGCCACCACCAGGTGAACCGGCCCCGACCGACGGTGCACTGCCCGCCGGCGCGCTGACCGATCTCGGGCAGCGGCCGTTCGGCGTGTACGTGCACGTCCCGTTCTGCGCCACCCGCTGCGGGTACTGCGATTTCAACACCTACACCGCCGACGAGCTGGGGTCCGCGGCGGGATTCGCGGACTGGCTGGACGGGCTGCGCGCCGAACTCGACCTCGGTGCCCGAGTGCTGGACGCGGGCGACTCGCCCGTCCCGAGTGCTGAGACGGTGTTCGTCGGCGGCGGTACCCCCTCGCTGCTCGGTGCCGAACGGCTCGGCGCCGTGCTCGATGCGATCCGGTCGTCCTTCGGCCTCCGCGCCGACGCCGAGGTCACCACCGAATCCAACCCGGAATCGACCTCGCCGGAGTTCTTCGCGGGCCTGCGCGAAGCCGGCTACACGCGGATCTCGCTGGGAATGCAGTCGGCGGCCGAACACGTCCTGCGCGTGCTGGAACGCCGCCACACCCCCGGCCGGGCGGTCGCGGCTGCGCAGGAGGCGCGGGCGGCCGGGTTCGGCCACGTCAACCTCGACCTGATCTACGGCACGCCGGGGGAGACCGACCAGGACCTGCGGGACTCGTTGGACGCGGTGCTCGAAGCGGGCGTGGACCACGTCTCGGCGTACTCGCTGATCGTCGAGGACGGCACCGCGATGGCCCGCAAGGTCCGTCGCGGGGATCTGCCGATGCCGGACGAGGACGTGCTGGCCGACCGCTACGAGATCCTCGACTCCAAGCTGGCCGAGGCCGGTTTGCGCTGGTACGAGGTCTCGAACTGGGCGTCCGATGACGACGCCCGCTGCAGGCACAACCTGGGCTACTGGCAGGGCGGCGACTGGTGGGGCGCCGGACCCGGCGCGCACAGCCACGTCGGTGGGGTGCGCTGGTGGAACGTCAAGCACCCCGCGCGCTACTCGGCGCTGCTGGCCGACGGCGCCTCGCCTGCGCAGGCGCGGGAAGTGCTCGATGCCGAGGACCAGCGGGTGGAGCGGATCATGCTCGAACTCCGCGTCGCCGAAGGGCTTCCGGTCGCAGCGCTGGACGCGGACGGGGCGGTCGCCGCCAAGCAGGCCGCCGAGGACGGCCTGCTGCTGCCGGACGCGCTGCGCGCGGGCCGTTGCGTGCTCACCGACCGCGGCCGCCTGCTTGCCGACGCGGTCGTGCAGCGGTTGTTGTGAGCGGGCGGACGCAGTGGACGGAACGGGCGCTGCTCAAGAAGGAGCGCTGACCGGTATGCCGTTCGCATCGGCGGCTTCGGCCAGCCGAGCGGCATAGGTGATCATCAAGTCGGCGTCGACCGCGATCGCGGCCGCCAAATGGATCGCGTCAAGCGAACGGAGCTGGTTCGGTTCGATCCGGCGGGACAGATTCATGATCTCGGCGTCCAACGGGTGCTCGGCAATGCCCAGCATGGCCTGTCGCAGGTCCTCGGCCATCTCCTGGTACGAGGCAGCGGCACGAGTGCGCAGTGCGCGAGCAACCTCGGTCCATGCCAGCGAAGCGGAAAGCAGCAGTGTGCCGTCCCGGTGGAGCCGATCGATCTCCTCGGCGAGCGGTTCGGACTCGGCTTCTTTGATCGCTCGTTTGAGCAGCGCGCTGCTGTCCACGTAAACGCGCATCAGAGCCGGTCGTCTCGGTCGAGCAGGTCGATGCTGCGCTGACCTTCCGGAAGTGTCTTCGTCGGGATGACTTTGCGATATGCACCGCGCGGCGGGAGCACCTTGCCGGAGGCGATCAAGTGCTCCCACTCGTGGTGCGGGGTTTCGGGCTGGGACAAACCGAGAAACTCGTCGAGCGCCGCGCGCAGCAGCTCCTGCTGCGAGCGTCCGGTTCGTTCTGCCTCCTCGCGAAGTGCCTGCTCAGCCTCGGGACGAAGGCGCAAGTTGAGAGCCATGTGATGATGGTACCGAGAATGGTGCGGGCATTGGTACCACTTTCGAGGAGCTCGCCAGCAAGGGCCTTGGTGCCCTGGTGGAAGGTGTTGCGAACGTGCGCGGCTTTCGGATCAAGGGCTCCGGGACCGTAAACTCGATGGCGGCGGGTGCGAACCGGGCGACGAGGAGGTGACTGGGTGAACGCCGATCAACGCCGGATCGAGATCCTGCGGGCCATCGTGGCCGACTACGTGTCGACGAACGAACCCGTGGGCTCGAAGGCGCTGGTCGACCGGCACAACCTCGGGGTGTCCAGCGCCACCGTGCGCAACGACATGGCCGCCCTCGAAGAGGAAGGCCTCATCGTCCAGCCGCACACCAGCGCGGGCCGGATCCCGACCGATGCGGGCTACCGGTTGTTCGTGGACCGGCTGCACGAGATCAAGCCGCTCACCACCGCCGAACGCCGTGCGATCCAGGCGTTCCTGGAAGGCGCGCTGGACCTGGACGACGTGATGCGCCGCAGCGTGCGGCTGCTGGCCCAGCTCACCCAGCAGGTCGCGGTCGTGCAGTACCCGACGCTGGCGCGCTCCACGGTGCGGCACGTCGAGGTGGTCACGATCACCCCGGCGCGGCTGATGCTGGTGCTGATCACCGACACCGGCCGGGTGGACCAGCGGATGGTCGACCTCGGCGATGTGATCGGCGACGAGGACGTGTCCCGGCTGCGCGGGGTGCTGAACCACGCGATGGCCGAGAAGCGGCTCGCGGACGCCTCGGCGGCCGTGGCCGAGTTGCCCGAGCAGTCCCCGCCCGAACTGCGCGACACCATGACGCGGGTCAGCAGCGTGCTCATCGAGTCGCTGGTGGAGCACCCCGAAGAACGCATGGTGCTCGGCGGCACGCCGAACCTCACCCGCAACGTCGCCGACTTCCCGAACTCGCTGCGGCAGGTCATGGAGGCGTTGGAGGAGCAGGTCGTGGTGCTCAAGCTGCTGGCGGCCTCCCGCGACGCGAGCACGGTGACCGTGCGCATCGGGATGGAGAACGAAGCCGAGGAGATGCAGACGACGTCGGTGGTGTCCACCGGTTACGGCACGCATGGGATGGTGCTGGGAGGCATGGGGGTCGTCGGCCCGACCCGGATGGACTATCCGGGAACGATGGCGGCGGTCCGTGCCGTTGCAGCTTACGTGGGTGAGATCCTGGCGGGCCGGTGACGCAGCCGGCGCGGATCGCCCGCGCGAACTCGTAGACCGAGCAGAGGAAGACGTACAAGGTGGCCAGGGACTATTACGGGACCCTCGGGGTGGCCAAGGACGCTACGCCGGAGCAGATCAAGCGGGCTTACCGCAAGCTCGCCAGGGAATTGCACCCCGACGTCAACCAGGAAGCCGGCTCCCAGGAGCGCTTCCGCGAGGTGACCACCGCGTACGAGGTGCTCTCCGACCCGAAGAAGAAGCAGGTAGTCGACCTGGGCGGCGACCCGATGGCCAGCGGCGCGGAGGCCGGTGGCGGCATGGGCGGCGATCCGTTCGCCGGGTTCGGCGGCCTGGGCGACATCATGGACGCCTTCTTCGGCGGCTCCGGTGGTGGCGGAGGCGGCGGCCGCGGCCCCCGCAGCAGGGTGCAGCCCGGCTCGGACGCGCTGCTGCGGCTGGAGCTCACGCTGGAGGAGTGCGCCAGCGGCGTGAACCGGGACATCACCGTGGACACCGCGGTGCTGTGCGACTCCTGCGACGGCGGCGGGTCGCGCGCGGGCAGCGCGCCCTCCACCTGCGACACCTGCGGTGGCCGCGGCGAGGTGCAGTCGGTGCAGCGCTCGTTCCTTGGCCAGGTCATGACGTCCCGGCCGTGCCCGGTCTGCCGTGGTTTCGGCGAGGTCATCACCGATCCGTGCCAGCAGTGCGGCGGTGACGGCCGGGTGCGCGAGCGGCGCACCATCACCGTCAAGATCCCCGCGGGCGTCGGCGACGGGATGCGGGTGCGGCTGGCAGGCGAAGGCGAGGTCGGGCCCGGCGGCGGTCCGGCGGGCGACCTGTTCGTCGAGGTCGAGGAACTCCCGCACGAGCGGTTCGTGCGCGACGGTGCGGACCTGCACTGCAACGTCGAAGTCCCGATGACGGCGGCCGCGCTGGGCACCGTGATCACGCTGGACACGCTCGACGACAGCGAGGAGATCACCGTCGAGCCGGGCACCCAGCCGGGCACCGAGCGGGTGCTGTCCGGGCGCGGACTGCCGAAGCTGCGTTCCAACGGCCGGGTCAGCGGGCACGGTGACCTGCACGTCCACCTCGATGTGCAGGTGCCGACCAAGCTGGACGACGAGCAGGGGGAGCTGTTGCGCAAGCTGGCCTCGCTGCGCGGTGAGGAGCAGCCGGAGCCGACCGTGAGCGCGAGCGGCAACGGACAGCGGCAAGGGCTGTTCTCCCGGTTCAAGTCCTTCGGCCACCGCTGATCGACAAGATCGAGACGGTTTTCCGGGTTTTGTAGCGCGGACGGGTGACGCAGGGCTACCGTGTGTGCCTGCGACGTGCACGGGTGTTGGGGACCCGTCCACCGCATGGCTCGTGCAGCGAGCCTCCGCAGGGACGCTCGCCGGACAACCTCCCCCCCTCGGTCCGGCGAGGCTGCGCCGCAGTCGGCCACCCCCAGCCTCGCTGCGGCGCAGCACCCCCGGGATGAGCAGCGGCCTGGTCCTGGGTTCCCGGGGGTCTGCGCGGTGCGCAGGGTGCCCGCGGGGTCGCTGTGGTCGCGCGGATAGCCTGGCGAGCATGAGCGACGACGACCAGGACTCCCTGTTCCTGCGCATGATGGCCGGCGAGATCCCGGCCGATGTGGTGCATGACAGCGAGCGCGTGTACGCGATCCGCGACATCAACCCGCAGGCGCCGACGCACGTGCTGGTCGTGCCGAAGACGAAGTACCGCAACGCCGCCGAACTCGCCACGGCCGATCCGGACCTGCTGGCCGAGCTGGTGCGGGTCGCGGGCGGTATCGCCGAGCGGGAGGGCATCGCCGAAGCCGGCTACCGGCTGCTGTTCAACACCAACGCCGACGCGGGCCAGACGATCTTCCACGTGCACCTGCACCTGCTCGGCGGGGAGAACCTGGGCGGGCTCACCGGCGGCCCGCTCAAGGGCTGACCACCGGAACACCCGTGATCGGCGGCGGAACCGCGTTGCCGATTGCTCTACCATCGGTGTCGGGAAGAACCGACCGACTCGCGCGCCAGCGCAGAAAGCAGGCCCGAACACTAGTGGCCGGAATCGCAGCGGATGGACCCGCCCAGTCCGGACAGCAGCAGTCCAGGGACGTCGAAAACCACCAGGCCCCGGCACCGCAGGCTCGAGCACCGCAGGCGGAGCCACCGCAGGAGACCGCCCCGGACGGCAGCGGCGCCCCGGACCGCAACGGCGAAGCGCCGCAGGCGGCGATGTCCGCCCAGCGACTCTCCGCGCAGAACCGGCCGGAAGCGCGGTCGGTGCAGTCCAAGGTCACCGTCCCGGACAGCGCGGTGCTCGCCCTGCTCGGCAGCCGGGACGCGAACCTGCGGGTGGCCGAGGAACTGCTCACCGCCGACGTGCACGCGCGCGGCAACGAGATCACGTTGTCCGGTGAACCGGCCGAGGTCGCCTTCGCCGAGCGGGTGTTCGGCGAACTCGTCGAGATCGTGTCGAAGGACGACCAGCTCACCCCGGACGCGGTCCGCCGGGTGGTCGGGATGCTCTCGGCCGACGACAACGAGTCGCCCGCCGAGGTGCTCAACCTGGACATCCTGTCCAAGCGCGGCCGCACGATCCGTCCCAAGACGCTGAACCAGAAGCGCTACGTGGACGCGATCGACGAGCACACCGTGGTCTTCGGCATCGGCCCCGCGGGCACCGGCAAGACCTACCTGGCGATGGCCAAGGCCGTGCAGGCGCTGCAGACCAAGCAGGTCAACCGGATCATCCTCACCCGTCCCGCCGTGGAGGCCGGTGAGCGGCTGGGCCACCTGCCGGGCACGCTCTACGAGAAGATCGACCCGTACCTGCGGCCGCTGTACGACGCGCTGCACGACATGATCGACCCGGAGTCGGTGCCGCGGCTGACCCAGGCCGGGACGATCGAGGTGGCGCCGCTGGCCTACATGCGCGGGCGCACCCTCAACGACGCCTTCATCATCCTCGACGAGGCGCAGAACACCACGCCCGAGCAGATGAAGATGTTCCTGACCCGCCTCGGGTTCGGCTCCCGCATCGTGGTCACCGGGGACATCACCCAGGTCGATCTGCCCGGCGGCCAGCGCAGCGGCCTGCGCGTGGTCCGGGAGATCCTGGAAGGCGTGCAGGACGTGCACTTCGCCAACTTGGACAGCTCGGACGTGGTCCGGCACCAGCTGGTCACCGACATCGTCAACGCCTACGACCGCTGGCAGGCCCGCCAGGACGCCGAGGCCGAGCAGCAGTTCGCCCGCCACGGCCGCTCCGGCCGCGGCGGCCAGTTCCGGGAACGAGCATGAGCATCGAAATCGCCAACGAATCCGGTGTCGAGGTCGACGAGGGCACCATCGTCTCGGTCGCCCGCTACGCGCTGGACCGGATGAGCGTGAGCCAGCTCGCCGAGCTGTCCATCGTGCTCGTCGAGCTGAACGTGATGTCCGACCTGCATGAGCGCTGGATGGACCTGCCCGGTCCGACCGACGTGATGGCCTTCCCCATGGACGAGTACGACTCGTCGCGGCGCCCGGACTCGGCGGGCTCCGGGCCCGCGCTGCTCGGGGACCTCGTGCTGTGCCCAGCGTTCGCCCGCGATCAGGCGCGCAAGGCCGGGCACGGGCTGCTGGACGAGCTGCACCTGCTGACCGTGCACGGCGTGCTGCACCTGCTGGGCTACGACCACGCGGAGCCGGAGGAGGAGCGGGAGATGTTCGCGCTGCAGAACCGCATCCTCGCCGACTACCGCACGGCGCGCGCCGAGGCCGACCGGGAAGCGGCGCAGCGGGACGCGGACTCCCGCGTGCTCGGCGCGGTGGGGCTGGACCAGGGCTCCTCGCCCGAGGTCCCGCGCGACTGAGAAGGCTGGGACCGTGTTCACGAGTTCGACCGTTCTGCTGATCTGGGCGGTTGTCCTGGTGCTGGCGGCGGGGTTGTTCGCCGCCGCCGATTCCGCGGTCGGTGCGGCTTCGCGCGCCCGCGTGGACGAGTTGGTGCGGGAGGGCCGCGGCGGGGCCGAGCGGCTGGCCGTGGTGCTGGAGGACCGGCCGCGGCACGTGAACCTGCTGATCCTGCTGCGGCTGGCCTGCGAAATGGGCGCGACGGTGCTGGT
The DNA here is from genome assembly GCF_037023755.1 of Saccharopolyspora sp. SCSIO 74807. NCBI lineage: Bacteria > Bacillati > Actinomycetota > Actinomycetes > Pseudonocardiales > Pseudonocardiaceae > Saccharopolyspora > Saccharopolyspora sp. SCSIO 74807. The sequence goes on from NZ_CP146100.1 coordinate 3,130,093, forward strand.
CACGGTCGTGATCCTGCGGCTGGAGATCGCCGACGGGCTCGGCGCGCTGATCGCCATCGCGATCATGCTGGTGGTGTCCTACGTGCTGGTCGGGGTCGGCCCGCGGACCATCGGCAGGCAGCACCCCTACGGTGTCGGGCTGCTGGTCGCGGCGCCGGTGCGGGTGCTGGCGCGGCTGCTGAACCCGCTGACGCGATTGCTGATCCTGGTCGGCAACGGGATCACGCCCGGCCGCGGTTTCCGGGAAGGGCCGTTCTCCTCCGAGGTGGAACTGCGGGAACTGGTCGACCTGGCCGGTGAGCGCGGCGTGGTCGCCGCGGGCGAGCGCGAGATGATCCACTCGGTGTTCGAGCTCGGCGACACCATCGCCCGCGAGGTGATGGTGCCGCGCACCGAGATCATCTGGATCGAGCGCACCAAGTCCGCGCGGCAGGCGCTGGCGCTGTGCCTGCGTTCCGGGTTCTCGCGGGTGCCGGTGATCGGGGACAGCGTCGACGACATCGTCGGCATCGTGACGTTGAAGGACCTCACCGGGGCGATCGTGGAACGCGGCGAGCTCAGCCAGGCAGGTCCGGGCGTGGGCGAACTGATGCGCTCGACGAGCTTCGTGCCGGACACCAAGCGGCTGGACGAACTGCTCAAGGAGATGCAGCTCTCGCGCAGCCACCTGGCGATCGCCGTCGACGAGTACGGCGGTACCGCGGGCCTGCTGACCATCGAGGACATCCTGGAGGAGATCGTCGGGGAGATCACCGACGAGTCCGACCGCGAGGAGCACCGGCCGATCGAGCACCTCGACGACGGCACGGTCCGGGTGTCCTCCCGGCTGCCGGTGGAGGACCTCGGCGAACTGTTCGGCGTGGAACTGGACGGTTCCGAGGTGGAGACCGTCGGCGGTCTGCTCGCCCAGCGCCTCGGGCGGGTCCCCCTGCCGGGTGCGGAAGCCGAGCTGGAAGGCTTGCGGCTGCGCGCCGAGGGCGGCAAGGACCACCGCGGCCGCATCCGGATCAACGCTCTGCTCGTTCGCCGCGCGAACGGGGAGACCGCACCGCAGCGCGCGGGCCAGGTGGCCGAGCAGGACGGCGACAGCGGTGCCGACCAGGAAGGAAGCAGTGCCCGTGGCTGAGCAGGAGACCGCGGCCCCGGCGGAGCTGGACGCGGAGGACGCCAAGATCGTCACGCTGGCCCGTTCGGCGCGTGCCCGCACCGGTGCCGCCGAAGGAGCCGCGGTGCGCGACACCGACGGCCGCACCTACGCCGCGTGCACCGTAGCCCTCCCGTCGTTGCAGCTCACCGCGTTGCAGGCGGCGGTGGCCGCGGCGGTCGCCAGCGGTGCCGAAGGACTGGAGGCGGCCGCGGTCGTCACCGACGCCGCCGAGATCTCCGCCGAATCCGCCGCCGCGCTGCGCGACCTGTCCGCTTCCGCGCCGCTGCTGCGCGCCGACGCCCGCGGCGAGGTCGCCGGAGTGCTGCGCTGAGCAGGGCCGCTTCGGCCGCGGCATCCGGCGGTCGGGACAATGAGCGGGTGACCAGCACTCCAGACGCGCACCGCTCCGGGTTCGCCTGCTTCGTCGGCCGCCCCAACGCGGGCAAGTCCACCCTGACGAACAGCCTCGTCGGCTCGAAGGTGGCGATCACCTCCAGCAAGCCGCAGACCACCCGGCACGCCATCCGCGGCATCGTGCACCGCGAGGACGCGCAGCTGATCATCGTCGACACCCCGGGGCTGCACCGGCCGCGCACGCTGCTCGGCCAGCGGCTCAACGACCTGGTGTACGAGACCTGGGCCGAGGTGGACGTCGTCGGCTTCTGCGTGCCCGCCGACCAGAAGGTCGGCCCCGGCGATCGCTACATCGCCGAGCAGCTGGCGAAGGTCGCCAAGCGGACACCGGTGCTCGGCGTGGTCACCAAGACCGACCTGGCGACCAAGCAGCAGGTCGCCGAGCAGCTGGTGGCGCTGCAGGAGGTGATGGAGTTCGCCGACCTGGTGCCGGTATCGGCGGTGGACTCCTACCAGATGGACACGCTCAGCGACCTGCTCGTCGGCCACCTGCCGGAGGGGCCGCAGCTGTACCCGGACGGCGATCTCACCGACGAGCCGGAGACGACGCTGATCGCCGAGCTGATCCGGGAAGCGGCGCTGGAAGGCGTGCGCGACGAGCTGCCGCACTCGCTGGCGGTCGGCATCGAGGAGATGAACGAGCGGGAGGATCGCGACGACCTGCTCGACGTGCACGCGATCGTCTACGTGGAGCGGCAGAGCCAGAAGTCGATCGTCATCGGCCGCGGCGGGGAACGGCTGCGCGAGGTGGGTTCCCGCGCGCGCAAGCACATCCAGGCGCTGCTGGGCAGCAAGATCTACCTGGACCTGCACGTCAAGGTCGCCAAGGACTGGCAGCGCGACCCGAAGCAGCTGCGGCGGCTGGGCTTCTGATCGGTGATTCCGCAGGTCGAAGGGTCGGCTCGGGCAGGTCGGGCGATTTGCTCGAACACCCGCGGCTGGAGCACTCGTTCGGGTAGTTTTCCGATCAACCGCCGCGGCGGCTGCCGCGTTTGATCTCTTGACCGAAGGAATTGCAGTGACGAACCCGCATGGCGGTCCGCCGTCCGGTCCGCAGCCCCAACAGCCCTACGGGCAGCAGCCATATCCGCAGTCGGGTCCGCAGCCTCAGCAGTACCCGCAGTCCGGGCCGATGCCGCAGCCGGGTGCGCCCGCGCCTTACGGCCAGGCTCCTTACGGGGCGCCCGGCGGGTACGGGCAGCCGAATCCGGAGAACTACGCCCACTGGGGACAGCGGGCGCTCGGGTTCCTGATCGACTCGTTCGTTCCCGGCTTGATCGTCGGCATCATCAGCGGAGTCCTGCTGACCGTGGGCACCACCGCGGCCATGTCCGGTGACCAGGGCACCGCCATGACCACGCAGATCATCAACATGGTCGTGTCGCTGGCGCTGATCGCGTTCGTCATCTGGAACTCCTGCTACCGCCGCGGCACCACCGGGCAGTCGCTCGGCCAGCAGGTCGCGAAGATCCGGACGCTCAGCGAGCGGACCGGGCAGCCGCTGGGCTTCGGCTACGCCTTCTTGCGTCAGCTGGCCCACTTCCTGGACGGTATCGCCTGCTACGTCGGTTACCTCTGGCCGCTGTGGGACGAGAAGCGGCAGACCTTCGCTGACAAGATCATCGGTTCCGTCGTGGTTCCGGCGCCGGAGACAGGCGGTCCGGCACAGCCGGGTTACCCGCAGGCCGGTTACCAGCAGCCGGGGTATCCGCAGCAGCCCGGCGGCTACCCGCAGCAGGGTGGTTACCCGCAGCAGGGTGGTTACCCGCAGCAGGGCGGCTACCCGCAGCAGGGCGGCTACCCGCAATCCGGCGGTTATCCGCAGCAGGGCGGCTACCCACCGCAGACCGGTGGCCACCCGCAGCAGGGCTACGGACAGCCGCCGCAGCAGTGGTGATCATCGACACGTTGCGCAGGATGCCCCGGACGACCGGCCTGATCGCCGGTGCCGGGGCGTCCGCGCTCGTGCTCGGAACCACCGGGCTGCCGTTGCCCTGCCCGTTGCTCGCGCTGACCGGCTTGGACTGCCCCTTCTGCGGCGGCAGCCGGATGATCGGCGCGCTGTTGCATGGCGACGTGGCGCTGGCCGCGGATTTGAACCTCTTCGCACTCGTCGTGATCCTGCCGTTGGCGGGTGCCGTCCTGATCGCGATGGCCCGGGAAGAACTCGGCCGGGCATCGCGACATTGGCCTGCCGGACGGACCGGCCGAATCCTCACCTGCGCCCTGGCCGGGACGGTTCTCGCGTGGGGTGTCGTGCGGAACCTTCCCGGGTTCGAGGCGCTGCGCGCCTAGCGCGCCGTCACGACCAGAACTCTCGCTGGACTTCGGGGCCGAAATAGCCGGCTGATGCCCCGTAGAGCCCGAGGGCGAGCAACACCCAGAGGACGATGACGACCCAGCCGATGATCACCCCGGCCAACGCCATCCCACGACCCCGCAGCATCGGGTTCCTCTTGTGCTGGCCCAGCGCGACGTGACCCAGGATCACGCCGAGCGGCCCGAGGACGATTCCCAGCGAGCAGACCAGCCCGACCAGCGAGACGACCATCGAGGCGATCGACAGCCCGTTGTTCGAGGGCTGTTGGTGCGGATTCTGCTGGAACCCTTGGGGATGGTTCTGGTACGGGTTCTGCGGGTTGTACGGATTTTGCGGGTCGTACGGGTTCTGCGGGTCGTACGGGTTGGACATGCTTTCCTCTCGCCAGCTCCGGCCGGGCTCGTGCCCCGATGCGCGGGACGGACCTGTTCTTATCAGCCGGTTGCGCGATCACGGGACGGGATCGTTCAAATCGGGTGTTGCACCGGCCCCGCGGCCGGACGCCCGCAGCCGCCGCGTAGCCCAGTAGTGCGACGATTGGGTAGTGAGCCTTTACCGGGATACCGGCGTCGTGCTGCGGGTGCACAAGCTGGGTGAGGCCGACCGGATCATCACCCTGCTCACCCGCCGCAACGGCAAGGTGCGCGCGGTCGCGAAGGGCGTGCGGCGCACGACCTCGCGCTTCGGTGCCCGCGTGGAGCCGTTCTGCCACGTCGACGTGCAGCTGCACACCGGGCGCACGCTGGACGTGATCACGCAGGTGCAGACGCTCGACGCGTTCGGCGTGCACATCGTCGACGACTACCAGCGCTACACCGCGGGCTGCGCGGTGCTGGAGACGGTCGACCGGCTCGCCGCGGAGGAAGGGGAGCCGGTGCTGCGGCTGTACCTGCTGGTCGTAGGCGCGCTGCGGGCGCTGTCCGGCAGGGAACGCGATCCTTCGCTGGTGCTGGACGCGTTCTTGCTGCGCGCCATGTCCTATGCGGGCTGGGCGCCTGCGCTGTCCGAATGCGCCCGCTGCGGCGAGTCCGGGCCGCACTCCGCGTTCAACGTGCAGGGCGGTGGCGCGATGTGCGTGCACTGCCGACCCGCCGGTTCCGCGCGTCCGGCGCAGCAGACGTTGCCGCTGCTGGAGGCGCTGCTGCACGGCGACTGGCCCGCCGCCGAGGAGGCCGCGAACCCGGTGCGGCGCGAAGGCAGCGGCCTCGTCGCGGCCCACCTGCAGTGGCACATGGAGCGGCAGTTGCGCTCGTTGCCGCTGGTGGAGCGCCAGGAGCACGTTCCGGAGCTGATCCGCGAACGAGCCGCCGCGCTGGGCGGGACCGCAGACGTCGCCGATGCGGAAACCGCCGACGGGACCACCGGTTGATCGTGCGCAGCTGGCGTCCGTGCGACGCCCAGGCGGTGCACCGGATCTGCGTCGCCACCGGTGACGCGGGTGAGCCCGCACAGCAGATCCTCCAGGACCCGGATCTGGTCGCTTACGTCTTCGCCGACCCGTACGTGCTGCTGCACCCGGAGCTGGCGTTCGTCGCCGAATCCGGTGGCCGGGTCCTCGGCTACGTCGTGGCGGCATTGCACACCGAGGAGTTCTACGCGCGCTGGCAGCTCGAATGGTCACCGCGCTTCGCCGCCACACATCCCGCGAGCCGCAACATCGACAGCCGCAACGCCGACAGCCAGTTGCGGGCGTTCCTGCACCGGCCGCGACTGATGCTTCCCGCGGATCTGGACCGCTATCCCTCGCACCTGCACATCAACCTGCTCGCGCACGCCCGCGGGCGCGGTGCGGGCAAGCAGCTGCTGCACGCGGTGTTCCACCAGCTCGCGTGGGCCGGTTCGCCCGGTGTGCAGCTCGGAGTGCGCACCAGCAACACCGGTGCGCAGGCGTTCTACCGGCGGACCGGGATGGTGCGGTTGCCTTCGGACGACCGGGTCGAGGTCCGCTACGGGAGACCACTGAACGGGTGACGCGGGCGTCCGGGAGAATGGACGACCGCCGCAGACACGAAGGAGAAGGCACCATGCTGCGACGCCGAGGGCGCGGATCCGACGACCCCAGCGTGAAGCCGCCGGACCCGCACGCCTCCGGGGCGGAGCCGCCGGACCTGCCCGCCGATCTCGTACCCCGGCACATCGCCGTGGTGATGGACGGCAACGGCCGCTGGGCCAACGAGCGCGGGCTGCCGCGCATCGAAGGGCACAAGCAGGGCGAACGGGTGGTGATCGAACTCGCCAAGGGGGCCATCGAGCTCGGCGTGAAGTGGCTGTCGCTGTACGCCTTCTCCACCGAGAACTGGAAGCGCAGCCCGGAAGAGGTGCGGTTCCTGATGGGCTTCAACCGGGACGTGATCGCCCGCCGGGTGGACGAGCTCGACGACCTGGGCGTGCGGGTCCGCTGGTCCGGCCGTAAGCCGAAGCTGTGGCGCAGCGTGGTCAACCAGCTGCAGTCCGCCGAGGAGCGCACCCGCGGCAACGAGGTGCTGAACCTGACCATGTGCGTGAACTATGGTGGCCGGGCCGAGGTCGGCGACGCCGCGCGCGAGATCGCCCGGTTGGCCGCCGCGGGCAAGATCAATCCAGAGAAGGTGGACGAGCGGACCGTGGCCCGGCATCTCTACCAGCCGGAGATGCCCGACGTTGATCTGTTCATCCGGCCGTCCGGGGAGCAGCGCACCTCCAACTTCCTGCTCTGGGAGTCCGCTTACGCCGAGTTGGTGTTCCAAGACACGTTGTTCCCCGATGTGGACCGCCGCCACCTGTGGCGCGCGTGCGAGCAGTACGCGGGCCGGGACCGGCGTTTCGGCGGTGCCATCGACCGTGCTGCGCAGGAGGAGGGCAGCACCGCTACCGCCCAGGAGGGCATCTCATGACCCAGGAGGCCGCCACTACCGCCGAGCTGCTGACCGCGGCCAAGGAGGCGCTGGAGACCTATCACGAGGTGAGCGTCGACGACGACGGCGCGTTGACCTTGCGCCACGGTGACGTGCCGTGCGCGGTGCAGGCCATGCAGCTCGCCGATGGGCTGACGGTGCTCAGCCTGACCTGCGTGGTGGCGTGGGACTTGCCGTTGAGCGAGAAGCTCGCGCAATCGGCGGCGGAGCGGGCCGGACAGGGGTTGTTCGGCACGCTCGGCGTGGTCCGCACCGAGCGCGGCATGGACGTGACCTTGCGCTACGCCTTCCCCGCGGAGGGCATGGAAGCGCAGCCGCTGGGCACGCTGCTGATGCTGGTGGTGTCGACGGCTTCGCAGCTGCGCGGGGAATTGCTCACCGAGGTCGAAGAGGACACCCCGGTGGACTGAGCCGGTCTCCCATCCGCTGAGCTGCGGGAATTCGCCGCGCGCAGCCAGATTCGCCGGATGCGTCCGACACACGCGGGCGTGTCGGCTCGATCAGATTCGGACTCACCGGGTTCAGGGGTGCGTGCGGCCGGATGGGCGAGCTGGACAACGATCTCAGCGCACTCCGAGTGCCCGATGATCGGCCGAACGGGAGGCGCGTGAACTCGATCAAGTGATCATCGGTGCGGCCGGTCGGCGCCAGGTGCGAACGATTATCAGTTCTCGCTGGCACGATGAGCCGGTGACCACGACCTCCCGCTCGGCCGGCCGCGTGCCGGAGCGAGCTCGCCGCCGCATCACCTCGCTGGAGGTGCTCTGCGCCCTGCTGTTGGCGTCCCTGCTGTTCCAGGGGCCGATCAGCGGACTGCTCGATGTGCCGGGGCTGCGCACCGGATCCACCGTGTTCGTCGCGGTGTGCGTGCAGGCATTGCCGTTCCTGGTGCTCGGAGTGCTGATCAGCGGAGCCATCGCGGCGTTCGTGCCGCCGAGCGCCATGCGCAGGCTGTTGCCCGGCAACTCCGCTGCTGCGGTTCCGGTTGCCGGGTTCGCGGGCATCGCGTTGCCCGGCTGCGAATGCGCTTCCGTGCCGGTGGCGCGGCGGTTGATGCAGCAGGGCATCGCACCGGCCGCGGCGCTGGCGTTCCTGCTGGCGGCACCCGCGGTCAATCCGATCGTGCTGGTCTCCACCGCGGTCGCATTCCCCGGCGAGCCGGTGATGGTGCTGGCGCGCTTCCTCGGATCGCTGCTGACCGCCTGCGTGATGGGCTGGTTGTGGTTGCGCGTCGGCAAGGGCGAGTGGATCGCCGAACGAGCTCTGAGGCGCGCCGAGGTCCGCGAGCCGAGCGGTGGGCGGTGGGCGGTGTTCACCGAGACCGCGCGGCACGACCTGGTCGAGGCCGGCGGGTTCCTGGTGCTCGGCGGGCTCACCTCGGCGGTGTTCAACGTGCTGGTGCCCGCGGAGTGGATGCGCTCGCTGGGCGGGCAGCTCGTGCTGGGCGTGCTGGTGATGGCGCTGCTGGCGGTGGTGCTCGCGCTGTGCAGCGAAGCCGACGCGTTCGTGGCGGCCTCGATGGCCGGTTTGCCGCTGCTGCCGAAACTGGTGTTCCTGGTGGTCGGCCCCGCGGTGGACATCAAGCTCATCGCCTTGCAGGCGGGCACGTTCGGGCGCGCGTTCGCCGCGCGCTTCGCGCCTGCCACGTTGCTGGTCGCGATCGCCTGCTCGGTGCTGGTGGGCGCGCTGTTGCTGGGAGGTGCGTGATGCGCAGGGAGACGCAGAACCTGCTGCTGGTGCTGCTCGGCGGCGCGTTGCTGAAAATCGCGTTCACCGGTGTGTACCTGCGCTACGTGAAGCCGTCACTGCTGCCCTGGCTGGTGCTGGCCGGGGTGGTGATGGTGGCGCTGGCGGGCACCGCGATCTGGCGGGACATCCGGGCCGGGGCGGCCGAATCCGCTCCGCCGAGACGGCAATCGAGCAGAGAGTCGACGCCACAGGTCTGCACCCGAACCGCCGACGGCTCGGCCGGATCAGGCGCGGTGGTGCACGCGGACGCGGCCGGTCGTTCCGAGGAGAGCGCGGAGTCCCCGAGCGGGCACGCCGCCGCTTTCGCTGCTGGTGCGACGGCGGAAGGAACAGTCGGCGTCGAGCCCGCTGGTGGTTCTGTCGGCGACCGCGCGGCTGTCGCGGCGGAACCCGGCCACGTGAGCGCCGGCCACGAGCACCGTTCCCGCAGCCCGTGGATGCTGCTGCTACCGGTGCTCGCGATCTTCCTGGTCGGCCCGCCCGCGCTCGGCTCCGATTCGATAGGCCGCGCCGGGCAGCCCGCAGCCGTCCCGCAGCGGCCGAGCGGCACCGGCTCGTTGTTCGGGCCGCTGCCCCCGGGCGAAGCCCCGCTGCTGACCGTCTCGGAATTCCAAACCCGCGTCGTGTGGGACACCAGCGGTTCGCTCGACGACCGGGCCGTTCGCCTGCAGGGGTTCGTGGTGCATCCGGATGACGACCCCGGACGCACCCGGCTGGCCAGAATGCGGATCAGCTGCTGCGCCGCGGACGCCGCACCGGTGCTCGTCGACCTGTCCGGGCCCGCCGCCGCGGCCCTGGCGAACACCCCGGCCGACACCTGGATCGAGGTGACCGGCGCGTTGCGGACCGGCAGCGCGACCGAGGCCAACGGTCAGGTGCCGACCGTCGACATCACCGCAGTGCACGGAATACCGACTCCGCCCAACCCCTACGAGTACTGATCTCCACGGCACGGCGAGGCGCGAACGGAGGTGATCGCGATGCACAGCACGCCGACCTGGTTCAGCGCGGAAGGCGCCGTCGGCCTACCGGATTCACTCGGCCGAAGCGCAGTTCGGGCAGATGCCGATGATCTCCACGGTGTGCCCCACGTCGGTGAAGCCGTGCTCGCGGGCGATCCGCTCCGCCCAGTCCTCCACCGGAGGATCGGAGACCTCGACGGCGCGGCCGCAATGCCTGCACACCAAGTGGTGATGGTGCTCGGTCGAGCACCGGCGGTAGATGGCCTCGCCGGAGTCGGTGCGCAGCACGTCGATCTCCCCGGCGTCGGCCAGCGTCTGCAGCGTGCGGTACACGGTGGTCAGGCCGATGCCCTCGCCCTGCCTGCGCAGCTGCTCGTGCAGGTCCTGCGCGGAGCGGAAGTCGTCGACCTCGCTGAGCAGCCGGGAAACCGCCGCCCGTTGTCTGGTGGCCCGCAGTCCCGGCACACCGGCCGCGGAGCGCTCGCCGATGGTCACGCTGTCTCCGTATCCTGTCGGGTCTCTGGTGGCGGAGGCGTCCTGCGTCCCCGGGGGCGCGCCCCGGAGAGCTCCTCGGCGTGCGTGGCCGCGTCCGCGACGATGTGCGCGAGGTGCTCGTCGACGAGCCGGTACACCACTTCCCGGCCGTGCCGTTGCCCGTACACCACACCCGCCGACTTCAGCACCCGCAGGTGCTGGCTGATCAGCGGCTGCGTGACACCGAGTACGTCGACCAGTTCGTGCACGCAGCGCTCGGCCGTGCGCAACTGCAGCACGATCGCGATTCGCACCGGCGCGGCCAGTGCGCGCAGCAGCTCGCCGGCCTCGACCAGGGTCTGCTGGTCCTCGACCGGCGCGAGCCGGGGAGCTTCCCGCTCCGGGGAGTGGACGTGGTCCTCGGCGTGGTCCGGGTGGCCGGTGTCCGCCGCCGGGGCCGCGTCCGGCGCGGCCGCGCCCTCCGACGTGCACCCGGCCGCGTCGGCTCCGGCCGGTTCGGCGAGGGGGTCCGGGCTGGCGGGCATGACGTCCTTTCCGGCTGGCCCGGGTGGTGCGTCCCGGCCGGCGATCTCCGGCCTGTGGGCGTCCCGGTCCGGGGTGGCCTGGGAACAGCGGTGCTCTCCTTGCGCCATTCTACGGGGCACCGGAAACCCGTCGGCACCTCGCGGGAGGCTGCCGCTGCGGACGGCTGTGCAGGTGCGCGGGCGAGTTCGCGGCCGCGCGCACGAGCACATCGACGGTGCCAGGGTCCGTGGCGAAAGCGCACCGCAACGGCCATCCGGCAGGTTCCCGGACGATGCCCGATCGGGTGGCCTCGTAGATCCGGGTGGGCCCACCGATGCGGCAGGCCGCATCGGTACGCTGGAAAACCCCAGGGCGCCACCGCTGCCCGCGGTGCGGTCGGCGGGAAAGCCGGAGATCACCTTCGCGGCTTCCCGGCCGGACCGGCCGAGGCGGTACCGCTGGGCCCGGGACCCCCGGGCGTTCGACCTGGAACGACCCCCGAAACCCCGCAGCAGACCGTCGAAATCTTCGACCCGAGATTCCGGAGTGACCGTGCCCGCCGACCAGATCGACACGATCGTCAACCTCTGCAAGCGCCGTGGCTTCGTCTTCCCGTCCGGGGAGATCTACGGCGGTACCAGGTCGGCGTGGGACTACGGACCCCTCGGCGTCGAGCTGAAGGACAACATCAAGCGCCAGTGGTGGAAGGCGATGGTGCAGGGCCGCGAGGACGTGGTGGGCCTGGACTCCTCGGTGATCCTGCCGCGCGACGTCTGGGTGGCCTCCGGGCACGTCGGCGCCTTCCACGACCCGCTGGTGGAGTGCACTTCCTGCCACCACCGGTTCCGCGGCGATCACCTGGTCGAGGAATACGCCGAGCGCACCGGCAAGGACATCGCCGAAGGCGACCTGTCCGATGTGCCGTGCCCGAACTGCGGCAACCGCGGCCAGTACACCGAGCCGCGCGAGTTCAACATGATGCTCAAGACCTACCTCGGTCCGGTCGAGAGCGACGAGGGAATGCACTACCTGCGCCCGGAGACGGCGCAGGGCATCTTCGTGAACTTCGCGAACGTGGTGACCACCGCGCGCAAGAAGCCGCCGTTCGGGATCGGCCAGATCGGCAAGTCGTTCCGCAACGAGATCACCCCCGGCAACTTCGTGTTCCGCACCCGCGAGTTCGAGCAGATGGAGATGGAGTACTTCGTCGAACCGGGCGATGACGAGCAGTGGCACCAGTACTGGATCGACACCCGGACGAAGTGGTACACGGACCTCGGCGTCAACCCGGACAACCTGCGCCACTACGAGCATCCCAAGGACAAGCTCTCGCACTACGCCAAGCGCACCGTCGACATCGAGTACCGGTTCCGCTTCGCGGGCAACGAGTGGGGTGAGCTGGAAGGCATCGCGAACCGCACCGACTTCGATCTCACCACGCACTCGAACCACTCCGGCGTGGACCTGTCCTACTTCGACCAGGCCAGCAATTCCCGCTACCGGCCGTACGTGATCGAGCCCGCCGCGGGTGTCGGGCGCCCGATGATGGCGTTCCTGACCGACGCCTACCACGAGGACGAGGCGCCGAACGCCAAGGGCGGCGTGGACAAGCGCGCCGTGCTCAAGCTGGATCGCAGGCTTTCGCCGGTGAAGGCGGCGGTGCTGCCGCTGTCGCGCAATTCCGACCTCTCGCCGAAGGCCCGCGACCTCGCCGCGAAGCTGCGGACGAACTGGAACATCGAGTTCGACGACGCCGGCGCGATCGGCCGCCGGTACCGCAGGCACGACGAGATCGGCACTCCGTTCTGCGTGACGGTCGACTTCGATTCGCTGTCCGACCACGCGGTCACCGTGCGCGAGCGGGACACGATGGCGCAGGAGCGGGTGGCGATGGACAAGCTGGAGGAGTATCTCGCCGTCCGCCTCGTCGGCTGCTGACGCCGCCCACCCGGGGAAGTTCGATGTCTGATGTGCGTGCGGGCCGCTCAGGTCCCGGTCCCGGCCGGGTCCTGCGGCGCGCCTTGTTCGGTGCCGTCCTGGTGGCGTTGCTGGTGCTCATCGGTGCCGGTGTCCGCGTTTGGCAGGTCGCGCGCACGGACGACCGCAGACCGGTCGACATGATCGTGGTGCTGGGCGCCGCCCAATACCACGGCAAGCCGACCCCGGTGCTGCGCGCGCGGCTGGACCAGGCGCTGGAGCTCTACCGGCAGGGCCTCACCGAGCACGTGGTCACGGTCGGCGGCAGGCAGGAAGGCGACGAGTACACCGAGGCGCAGGCCGGTCGGATGTGGCTGGCCGAGCACGGCGTGCCGGATTCGAAGCTCACCGACGTGGAGACCGGCAGCGACACGCTCGGCAGCGTTCGCGCCGTGGCGGGCATCGCCGAGCGCCGCGGCTGGGATTCCACGCTGATCGTCAGCGACCCGTGGCACTCGATGCGAGCCAGGACGATGGCCTCCGATGCCGGGCTGAAGGCTTGGGCCTCGCCCACCAGGAGCGGGCCCATGGTGCAGACCCGCGAGACCCAGTTCCAGTACATCGTGCGGGAGACCGGCGGGTTGCTGTACTACCGGCTCACCCACGCCCCGTCCGATGTGGCGGGCACGCAGCTCGGCTGACTGATCGCGGCTGCTCGTCGGTGCCGCGCACTACGCTGGGCGCGATGAACCCCCTTCCACCCGGCTACGACGAGCACGACGTGGCGCGGCTGCTGCCCGAACCGCCGAAGCGCGCGGCGCTGCCGGGCTCGCGGCCGGAGACCCGAGCACCGTTCGCGCGGGACCGCGCCCGCGTGCTGCACTCCGCGGCGCTGCGTCGACTCGCCGGGAAGACGCAGGTCATGGGTCCGGAGGAAGGCGACGTCCCGCGAACCCGGCTGACCCATTCGCTGGAGGTCGCCCAGATCGGCAGGGGCATCGCCACGACGCTCGGCGCGGACCCGGACCTGGTGGACACCGCAGGGCTCGCGCACGACATCGGGCACCCTCCGTTCGGGCACAACGGCGAACAGGCGCTGAACGCGCTGGCCGAGTCCTGCGGCGGTTTCGAGGGCAACGCGCAGACCTTGCGGATCCTGACCCGCCTGGAGCCGAAGCTGCTCGGGGAGTCGGGGGAGGGCAGCGGTCTGAACCTCACGCGTGCCGTATTGGACGCGGCCACGAAGTACCCGTGGCCGCGACGCCCCGGGATGGTCAAGTTCGGCGTCTACCCGGACGACTTCGACGTGTTCAGCTGGCTGCGGCAGGCTTCGGTCCCGCAGCAGCGCTGCCTGGAAGCGCAGATCATGGACTGGGCCGACGACGTCGCGTACTCGGTGCACGACGTGGAGGACGGCGTGCACTCGGGCCGAATCTCGCTGCGCGAACTGTCCGGCGCGGATGATCGCGCGGAGATCGTGCGGCTGGCCGCGAAGCACTTCTGGCCGGACGGCGACGCCGGTGAGCTGGACGAGGCCGCCGGTGAACTGGCCAGGCTGCCTGCGGTGGCGGCGGTGGCGGACTACGACGCGACGCTGCCCGCGCAGGCCGGGCTGAAGCGGCTGACCAGCGAACTGGTCGGGCGGTTCACCTCGGCCGCGGTGACCGGCACCGTCGAGTCGTTCGGGCCGGGACCGTTGACCCGGTACCAGGCCGAACTCGTGGTGCCGCGGCAGGTGGTTGCCGAGGTTGCGGTGCTCAAGGCGGTGGCGGTGCACTACGTGCTGAGCGATCCGCAGCGGTTGCGGATGCAGGCTCGGCAGCGGGAGCTGCTGGCCGAGCTGGTGCCGGCGCTGGCCGACCGGGCACCGGAGGCGTTGGACCCGGCGTTCGCCCCGGCGTGGCGCGCCGCCGCGGGCGATGCCGCCGGGTTGCGGGTGGTGCTGGATCAGGTGGCTTCGCTGACCGATGCGCAGGCGGTGTCTTGGCATGCACGCCATGTACGCAGCGAAACCAGTCTGGTGTGAAGTACGCCCGAACGGGCGGTATCGACTTGCCAGGTACGGCATACTCTTCACCCGGTGTGTCGGCCGTTCGGGCCCCCCGACCCGAACGGCCGGCTGCTGTGTGTGCGGCGCGGTCCCCCGAACCGTCCCCGTGCCGCAAGGAGATCCCCGATGCCGAACCGGCACTACATCCAGAAGCTCGTCGTCGACGGCGAGCCGTACGTGAATGCCGACGACCTCGCGGACTGGGTGAAGGACCTGCGCTGGCGCAATCCCGAAGCGCGGCGCGCGGCCGAGTACATCGCCCAGGAACTGCGCTTGATGGGTCTGTCCGACATCGAGGAATCCGTGCGGTGAGCACCGGCGGGCCGGACCGCACCCCGAACGGCCCGGCCCGCCGGTTGTGCAGCGGCATGGCCTTGCACCGGCTGAAATGAGATCACCGACCGGAGCGCGCGACCGCGCGGGCCGCGGAAGTGGCAGACTCGGCGTTCCGCAGTGAAGCCGACACGCCGAACGGAGCCGGCCGTGCGCGAACACCTCGATTTCAGCCTGTCCCTGCACCACAGCCTGGCTCCGCCACCGGACCGAGCGTTCTGCTGGTCGCCTTACTCGGTCGCCAGCGCGCTCGGCCTGGTCGCTTCGGCCGCGGGCGGCGAAACCCGCGCTGAGGTGCTCACGGCGTTGCGCGCGGGCGATGAGCCGACCGGCCTGCGGCGGCTGCTGTCCGGGGCGGCCGAACTCACCGCCTCCGGCCCCGGCGAAGATCCGGTGCTGGCGGTCGCGAACACGCTGTGGGCGCACGACGAGCTGCTGGTGCGCGAGTCCTTCCTCGAAACCCTGAAGGAATGGCCGGGCAACGCCGTGCGCACCGCGCCGTTCCGCGTCGATCCCGAGCAGGCCCGGCAGCGGATCAACAGCGACGTCGCCGAGACGACGAGGGATCTGATCCCGGAGCTGCTGGATCCCGGAACCGTCGACGCCGAAACGGTCGCGGCGCTGGTCAACGCGCTGTACTTGAAGGTGGCCTGGCACGAGGCGTTCGACACCCAGGCGACCTCCGAGCAGCCGTTCCACGCCCCGGCAGGGGACCGCGACGTCCCGACCATGACCGCCACCCGCCGCATGAGGTACGCAGCAGCGGACGGCTGGCAGGCGCTGACGCTGCCCGCCGCGGGTGATGTCGAGGCCGTGGTCTTGTTGCCGGACGGTGAGCTCGGCCCGGTCGAGCCGCAGCTGACCGCGGACGCGCTCGATTCGCTCTTGGCCGCGAGCCGGCAACAGCGGGTGGAGCTGCACCTGCCGCGGTTCTCCGTCACCGGCGAGGCCGAGCTCAGCGGCCCGCTGGGTGAGCTGGGGGTGCGCCGGTTGTTCACGCCGGCCGCCGACTTCACCCCGCTCACCGACGAGCCGCTGAAGGTTTCGACGGTCGTGCACCAGGCGGTCTTGCGCGTCGACGAAGCGGGCTTCGAGGGCGCGGCGGCGACCGCGGCGATGATGCGGCTGACCGCGATCGTGCGGGAGGAGGACCCGATCCGGGTCCGGGTGGACCGCCCGTTCCTGTTCCTGGTCCGGCACCGCGAGACCGGCGCGATCTACTTCCTGTCCCGCGTGGTCGACCCGTCCTGAAGCGGCGCTGTCACGTCCGGCCGGGCTGTCCCGTCCCGGTGACGAGTTCCCGCACCGGGCGGGACACCAGCACAGGAGTGCTCATGCCGCGCATCGAACCATTGCCCGCGCAGCGGGCGGGCTGGCTGACCAAGCTGCTGTACCGGGCCGCGAAGTGGCGGTTCGGCGCCGTGCCGGAGCCGCTTGCGGTCGCCGCGCACCACCCGAAGCTGCTGATGTCCATGGGCTGCGCCGAGTTCGCCGTGGACCGGACTGCCCGCAGACTCCCCGCGAACCTGCGGGAGCTGGCGACCTACCGCGCCGCGACCCGGATCGGCTGTTCGTGGTGCGTCGACTTCGGCACGATGGTGCAGCGCAACGAGGGGTTGGACATCGACCGGCTGAAGGAGATCGACGACTACCCGACCTCGCCGAAGTTCACCGCTCGGGAACGAACGGTGCTGGCCTACGCGGACGCGATGACCGACCAGCCGATGCGGGTCACCGACGACCAGGTCGCCGAGCTCGACCGGGAGCTCGGCCACGACGGGCTGGTGGAGCTGACCTACATGATCGCGTTGGAGAACGAGCGCAGCCGGTTCAACCACGCCCTCGGCCTCACCGCGCAGGGATTCACCTCCGGCGAGGCGTGCCGCGTTCCGGTTCCGTGAGCGAGAAGTCGACCCGGCCGAGCTTCTCCGGGTTGACCACGTCGTAGATCTCCGCGATGAGTCCGTCCCGCCAGGCGAAACCGACCACGCGGGGCGCGACGCGGCGAGTACCGGTGCCTTCCGGCTCGCCGGGAGTGATCAGCCCGCGCTCGCCGTTGACCAGCACCGGCCGAGCGCTCGACCACAGCCGGTCGCCGTACTTCGCGGCCAGGCCGAGCGCGAAGCGGGCGATCTTCTCCCCGCCGAGCACGGGCCGCCGCGCGGTCGGTGCTTTGCCGTCGCTGTCGCCGAACAAGGTGGCACGCGGATGCAGCAGCCTGGTGAGTTCGTCGAGATCGCCGCCGGCCACTGCGGCGAGGAAGCGTTCCAGCATCTCCTGCTGCTGCGGTGCCGGTACTCGCGGCGGTGCCTCGGCCATCGCGCGCCGCGCGCGGGAGGCGTGCTGGCGCGCGGTCGGGACCGGGCAGTCCAGCAGCTCGGCGATCTCGGCGAACGGCACGTCGAACCCGTCGTGCAGCACGAACGCCACGCGCTGGTCGGGGCTGAGCTCGTGCAGCACCCGCAGCGCCGCCATCCGCAGCTCGTCCCGATCGACCACGAGCTCCAGCGGATCTCGGGCGTCCACGTCCGTGACCACCGGCTCCGGCAGCCATGGCCCGGCGTAGCGTTCCCGCCGCGCGCTCGCCGAGCGGACCCGGTCCAGGCAGATCCGACCGACCACCGTGCTCAGCCACGGGCCGAGATCGCGGATCTCGGAGCGTTCGGCGTCCAGCCGCAGCCACGCCTCCTGCACCGCGTCCTCGGCGTCGGCGAGCCGCCCGGTCAGCCGGTAGGCGAGCGCGGTCAGCCGGGGACGGTGCTGCTCGAACTCGGCGGCGGTGGTCATGCGAGCGATTGTGCCGCTCGTCGGCGTTTCGTTCGCGGCGCCTAGACTGGACGCGTGGCTGGAAGGATCCGGGAAAGCGACGTCGCCGAGGTACGTGATCGCAACCGGATCGACGACGTCGTCGGTGACTACGTGGCACTGCGCAACGCAGGTGGCGGCGCGTTGAAGGGCCTGTGCCCGTTCCACGACGAGAAGACCCCGTCGTTCAACGTGCGCCCGAGCCACGGCACCTTCCACTGCTTCGGTTGCGGTGAAGGCGGGGACGCCATCGCGTTCCTGATGAAGTCCGAGCACCTCGGCTTCGTCGAGTCGGTCGAGCGGCTGGCCGACCGGGCCGGTGTGGAGCTGCACTACGAAGGCGGCACTCCCGGCGAGAAGCGCGACCGCGGCACGCGGGCGCGGATGGTGGAGGCGCACCGGCTGGCCGCAGAGTTCTACGCCGAACAGCTGCGCTCCCCGGACGCGCTGGCCGCACGGAACTACCTGGCCGAGCGCGGGTTCGACGAGGCGGCGGCGACCAAGTTCGGCTGCGGTTTCGCCCCGGCGGGCTGGGACAAGCTCACCAAGCACCTCATCGGCAAGGGGTTCCAGCTCGACGAGCTCTACAAGTGCGGGCTGGCCAAGGAGGGCAGGCGCGGGCCGCTGGACCGGTTCCACCGCCGCCTGCTGTGGCCGCTGAAGGACCTGGCCGGGGACGTGGTCGGGTTCGGCGCCCGGCGCATCTTCGACGACGACCCGATCGAGGCCAAGTACGTCAACACCTCGGCGACGCCGATCTTCAACAAGTCGCAGGTGCTGTTCGGCATCGAGCACGCCAAGCGGGAGATCGCCAAGCGGCACCAGGCGGTCGTGGTGGAGGGCTACACCGACGTGATGGCGATGCACCTGGCCGGGGTGCCGACCGCGATCGCCTCCTGCGGAACGGCTTTCGGCGACGATCACATCGCGGTGCTGCGGCGGCTGATGATGGACGACAACGCTTTCCGCGGTGAGGTCATCTTCACCTTCGACGGCGACGAGGCCGGGCAGAAGGCGGCGCTGAAGGCGTTCGACGGTGAGCAGCAGTTCGCCACCCAGACCTATGTGGCGATCACCCCGGATGGCCAGGACCCGTGCGAACTCCGGCAGCACAGCGGCGACACCGCGGTGCGGGACCTGGTGGCGCGCCGGAAACCGCTGTTCGAGTTCGCCATCCGCAGCCTGCTGGGCGAGTACGACCTGGATTCGGTCGACGGCCGGGTGGAAGCGCTGAAGCGAACGGTCCCGCTGGTCGCGCAGATCAAGGACGTGGAGCGCCGTGACGGCTACGCGGTCCAGTTGGCCGGCTGGACCGGCTGGAACGACGAGAACCAGGTCGTGCGTCGCGTCCGGGAGTCGGCAGGTGCGCCGGTCAAGAAGCCGCGCCGCCGGTCCCCGCGCAATCCGGACCAGGATTCGCTGGGCATGGACGTGGAACTGCCGCAACGTCCGAGCCGGGACGACCCGCGCTGGTGCCAGCGGGAGACCTTGAAGCTGGCGCTGCAGGTGCCGGCGCTGGCCGGGCCGGTTTACGACTCGCTGCCGGGGGAGGCGTTCACCGAGGACGCCTACGGCAAGCTGCACCAGGCGATCGTGGCCGCGGGCGGCACGATGTCCGGGCTATCCGGTGCTTTGCTGGTCGACGCGGTCGGCAAGGAGTGCTCGGACGAGGTGACCCGGCGGCTGCTGACGACCTTGGCGGTGGAGACCCCGGACACCAAGTCCGAGGAGGACCCGCGGTACGCGACGGCGGTGATCGCCCGCCTGCAGGAGATCATGGTCGGCAGGCAGATCGCGGACATCAAGTCGCGGGTGCAGCGCACTTCGCCCACCGAGAGCCCGGACGAGTACAACTCGCTGTTCGGCGACATGCTGGCGCTGGAGCAATACCGGCAGTCGTTGCTGAAGCAGGCGATGGGTGCGTTGTGATCTCCTGGCTTCGCCGGTTCGCCGCCCGCCTGTCGGGAACGGCCGAGGTGCCCGCGGACTTCGCGGGCCGGCTCACCGAGGACGAGGTGGTGCTGGCCGTGGCGCACGCGCCGGAAGGGCCGCTGGTGGCCACGCACTTGGGGCTGTGGTTGCCGGAGGGCCGTCGCGTGGGTTGGCACCTGCTGAGCAAGGCGACGTGGAACGAAGGCGCACTCGCGCTGGTCGAAGCCGAGGAGTCCGGTGCCGCGGGCGCGGCCGTGCTGCTGCGCGATCTGCCGCCGCGACGGTTGCGCCTCACCGCTGCGGGCCGGTTGCCGGAGGTCGTGCACTCCCGCATCACCGGTTCCATCCGCAACACCCAGCACCGCGACCTGCCGGTCGGCGGCGCGCGCTTCGTGCAGCGCAAAGTGCCGGGCCGGGACGGCGTCGTGCTGCAGGTCCGCGCCGATCCGGGCACCGACGAGCAGCAGCTGGCATCGCTCGCGGCCGAGGTCGCGGAGCGGTTGCGCGGCGGTGGACGCAGCTAGCAGTACGGCCGTACTGTGAATGTCGTGTGGGATCCCGACAAGTACCTGTCGTTCCGAGCGCACCGTGACCGCCCGGCGCACGACCTGCTCGCCCGCGTTCCGGAACGCAGCGCGCGCCGAGTGGTCGACCTCGGCTGCGGTGCCGGGAACTTGACCTCGCTGCTCACCGCTCGCTGGCCGGACGCTGCCGTGGAGGCGACCGACTCGTCCCCGGAGATGGTCGAGGCCGCCCGTGCGCGCGGCGTCGACGCGCAGGTGGAGGACGTGCGGGACTGGAAGCCGAGCCCGGACACCGACGTCGTGCTGTGCAACGCGGTGTTGCAGTGGGTGCCGGAGCATCCCGAGCTGCTGCGGAGCTGGCTGCCCGAGCTGCCGCAGGGCGCGAGCTTCGCGTTCCAGGTCCCCGGCAACTTCGACTCCCCGTCCTACGCGGCGATCCGCGAGCTGGTCGCGCAGCCGCAGTGGGCCGCCGAAGGACTGCTGCGCGCCGACTCGGTGCTGGGTCCGCAGGGCTACGCCGAGCTGATCGCAGACCTCGGACTGGGCGTGGACGCCTGGGAGACGACCTACGTGCAGCGCCTCGAGGGCCCGGACCCGGTCCTGGAGTGGCTCAGCGGCACGGCCCTGCGTCCCGTGCGGGCGAGCCTCGACGAGCAGGGATGGGCGGAGTTCCGCGCCGAACTCGGCGCACGCCTGCGAGCCGCCTACCCGCGGCGCTCGGATGGCACGACGTGGTTCCCGTTCCGCCGCGTGTTCGCCGTCGCGCATCGCCTGTGACCTGAGCGGATGCCGGTGGGGAGGGGGGTGTGAGACCTCCCCGCCGGATGCGCTAAAGTAGACGACGTCAGCGCAACGGGGCTGGCGCCCAAATAGATATTCCTCCGTAGCTCAATGGCAGAGCATTCGGCTGTTAACCGAAAGGTTACTGGTTCGAGTCCAGTCGGAGGAGCACAGCGCAAAGGGGCACCGTTCCGGTGCCCCTTTTTGCAGATCCGCAAACCTCGTTCCACCTCTTCGGGCGAACAGGTGTCGAGGCGATCAGAGTCGGGTAACGATCCTGGTCGGCCGCGCGATCTGATTCGTGCAGCGACGCGACGTCCCGCGCTGTACGAAGGCTTCCGTGCAGGTCACGGCCGGTTTCCGTGATCATGATCGGGCGGCCGACCGGCCTCGGCCGGTGAGCCGGATCGATTCACGGTGCGTTAGAACCAACGAGACTCCCATTGCCCTACGTCCTCGGGGCAGTGGTGCACGCAAACGGGGACGAAAACCAGGACGGGGGAAGTCAGGATGTCTGCTCCAGGGATCGGCAAGGACCACTTCGCGCTGCCCGACATGGCCACGCTGAACCAGCTGCCGAAGCCGGTCAAAGCACTGGTCTATCTGGTCATGCTCTCGGTGCTGACCGTGGCCGCGGTCAGCGCGCTGCTCGCAGCGATCGTGATCATCGGACAGCTGACCGGCGCTTTCGACGTCACCGCCTTCATGTGACAACGCCGCGAACCGGGCCGGCACCCCGCGGGGTGCCGGCCCTTACTGCGTCCGGCCCCCGACCGTTTCGCCTGGTCGTGCAAGCAACCCGCTGCGCCACCCACCGCCACCCCTCGCTACGATCACGCTGGGGAGCGTTTCATCACGCCATCGGGGGCAGTAGCTCAGCAGGTTAGAGCAGCGGACTCATAATCCGTCAGCCGTGGGTTCAAGTCCCACCTGCCCCACCGCATGACCTGCGTCGACACTGAAGCCGAGATCGAATCGCCGCGCTCCGGTGCGAGACCGGGTGCGAGTAGTTCCCCGAACCTGCCTGCACGCCCTCAGCGGCGGCCGCGTGGTTCGAGGTGCGCGCCTGCGGATGCACGAACGCCCCGCGGTCCCGCCGGCCGTTGGGCCAGTCGGGAAAGCGGGGCGCGAGACGAGTGTGTGCAGCCCGGGTTCAGATGACGCCGAGGTCCAGCATCGTGTCGGCGACCTTGGTGAAGCCGGCGATGTTGGCGCCGAGGACGTAGTTGCCGGGGGCGTCGAAGGTTTCCGCGGTTTCCTGGCAGGCGTGGTGGATGTCGGCCATGATCTCGGACAGCCGCGTGTCGGTGTACTCGAAATGCCAGGAGTCGCGGGAAGCGTTCTGCTGCATTTCCAGGCCCGAGGTGGCGACACCGCCGGCGTTGGCGGCCTTGCCGGGTCCGAACGCGATACCGGCGTCCTGGAAGACCTTGATGCCCTCCGGCGTGGTCGGCATGTTCGCGCCTTCGCCGACCCCGACGACGCCGTTTCGCACCAGCGTCGTGGCCGCGTCGCCGCCGAGTTCGTTCTGCGTAGCGCACGGCAGCGCAATTGCGCACGGCACGTCCCAGATCGAACCGCCGTCCACGTACTCGGCGCGGGACTGCCGGTCGGCGTACTCCTTGATGCGGTCCGAGCGGATCTCCTTGATGTCCCGGATCAGTTCCAGGTCGATGCCGGACTCGTCGACGACGTAACCGGCGGAGTCGGACATCGCGACCACGGTGCCGCCGAGTTCGTGCACCTTCTTCGCCGCGTAGATGGCGACGTTGCCGGAGCCGGACACCACGACCCGGTTGCCGTCGAACCCGCTGCCGCGGGCGCGCAGCATCTCCTGCACGAAGTACACCGTGCCGTAGCCGGTGGCCTCGGTGCGCACCTGCGAGCCGCCCCAGTTGAGGCCCTTGCCGGTGAGCGCCCCGGACTCGTAGCGGTTCGTGATGCGCTTGTACTGGCCGAACAGGTAGCCGATCTCGCGGCGGCCGACGCCGATGTCCCCGGCGGGCACGTCGGTGTACTCACCGAGGTGCCGGTGCAGCTCGGTCATGAACGACTGGCAGAACCGCATGACCTCGGCGTCCGACTTGCCCTTCGGGTCGAAGTCCGAACCGCCCTTGCCGCCGCCGAGCGGCAGGCCGGTGAGCGCGTTCTTGAAGATCTGCTCGAAACCGAGGAACTTGACGACGCCGAGATCCACCGACGGGTGGAACCGCAGCCCGCCCTTGTACGGGCCGAGCGCCGAGTTGAACTCCACCCGGAAACCGCGGTTGACGCGCACCTCGCCCGAGTCGTCCTGCCACGGCACCCGGAAGATCAGCTGCCGTTCCGGCTCGCACAACCGTTCGAGCACTCGGGCGTCCAAGTAGTCCTGGTGCCGCTTCAGCGCTGGTTCCAGCGATTCCAGCACCTCGTGCACCGCCTGGCTGAACTCCGGCTGGTGGCCGTCGCGGTCCTGAATGGAGCCGAAGATCTCGGCGGTCAGGCGCAGGCCGTTCACGTCAGGGCTGGTCACTGTTCGCACCTCCGTCGGTGAGTGCGCGCACGCGTCGTTGCAGAACGCTCGTACTGTTGAGCGTTCGCCATCCTTTCACTCCTGGTGAGGCGCTGGCCAGTCGCCCGGGTCGGAGCTGCTCGCGACACTGCGACAAGATCATTATCATGAATATAATCAAAATCCTTGACCTGCCGTGTGGTCGCGGTCACGCTTGCTCCCGTCAACGGCGACGAAGGAGTCCGAATGAAGACCGAAGGAGCCCTGCTCTGGGAACCGGGCACCCGATCCGGCTGGAGCGTCGAGGAGATCGAGCTCGACCCGCCGAAGGAACGGGAAGTGCTGGTCAAGCTGGCCGCCTCCGGAATCTGCCACAGTGACGACCACCTCGACACCGGCGACCTGCCGCTGGACTGGAAGCCGATCCTCGGCGGGCACGAAGGCGCGGGCGTGGTGCAGGAGGTCGGGCCCGGCGTCACCGAACTCGAAGTCGGCGACCACGTCGTGCTGTCCTTCCTGCCGTCCTGCGGGCACTGCGACATGTGCGTCAAAGGCAAGGCGAACATGTGCGCGCTCGGCGCCGGAGTGCTCGCCGGTTACGCGCCGGACGGCACCAAACGCGTCCACGCGCGCGGGCAAGGCGTCGGGGCGATGTCGTACCTGGGCACCTTCAGCCCCTACGTCGTGGCTCCGCTGGACGCCGCGGTGCGCATCGACGAGGACATCCCGCTGGACAAGGCGGCGCTGATCGGTTGCGGCGTGCCGACCGGCTGGGGTTCCTCGGTGTACGCCGCGGAGATCGAACTCGGCGACACGGTCGTCGTCTTCGGCGTCGGCGGAGTCGGCATGAACGCGGTGCAGGGCGCGGTGCACCGCGGCGCGAAGAACATCGTCGCCGTCGACCCGGTCTCCTACAAGCGCGACCAGGCCGCACTGTTCGGAGCCACGCACACCGCCGCCGACGCGGCCGAAGCCACCTCGATCGTCGAAGGCCTGACCAACGGGCAGATGGCCGACCGGGTGATCGTCACCGTGGGGGTTTGCTACTCGGACGTGCTCGCGCCCGCGGAAGTGCTGACCAAACGCGGTGGCGTGCTGGTGCTGACCTCCGCCGCCCCGGTCGCCCAGACCAGTACCGAGATCAACCTGTTCACCCTCGCGATGTCCGGCAAGCGGTTGCAGGGCTCGCTCTACGGCACGACCAACGCGCGCACGGACATCCCGCTGATCGCCGACATGTACCGCAACGGGCGGTTCAAGCTCGACGAGCTGATCACCCGCACCTACGACCTGCACGACATCAACCGCGCGTTCGCGGACATGCGGGAAGGCAAGAACATCCGCGGCGTGATCATGTTCGATTGATCCGCCGGCGCCGAGGGAAGGAGTCCGGATGGGGATCGAAGACGGTGCGCAGGTCGTGCGCCGCTACCTCGACGCGGTCGGGGAGCTGGACCACGAAGCCCTCACCGCCACGTTCCATCCGCAAGTCGTCATGCTCCTGCCGTTCGCCCCGGAGGGCATTCCGCAGGAGATCTCCGGCAAGGACGCGGTGTCCGAGGCCATGAGCGGGATGTTCTCGCTCGTGACGCCGCTGAACTTCCGGGACTACCGGATCACCAGGCTGGAGGGGGAGCCGACCTACCTCGCGACCTACACCAGCGACTCCACGATCAGGTCGACCGGGCTGCCGTACCGGAACAACTACATCTCGTGGTTCACCGTGCAGGACGGCCTGATCTCGCGCTTCGCCGAGTACTTCGACCCGATGGTCTTCGCCAAGGCCATGGGCGCCACGGTGCAGATGCCCGGTTGAGCGCGCGGCGCATTTTCCGGGAAGCCGCCGGAATCGATGTTGTGAGCCGGTTCATCGCCGAGATCGTTGTACCGGCGAACCCGCCTTGGCACCGTGATGTCCGAGGAGGCGGGAATGAGTCGATACGCGCGCGTGGCGTTCACCGACGCGGTCCGGGACATGCAGGTGGAGCAGGGCAGCCGCCCACCGCACCGCAGGGACCTGGGCTCGGCGGTGGGCGCCGACCCGGATCCGCTGGGTGAGCGGGAGACCGCGTTCATCAGCGAGCGGGACGGCTGCTACCTCGCGACCGTCGGTGCGACCGGCTGGCCGTACGTGCAGTTCCGCGGCGGTCCGCCCGGGTTCCTGCACGTGCTCGACCCCCGCACGCTCGGGTACGCGGACGTGCGGGGGAATCGGCAGTACATCACCGACGGGAACGTGCGCGGCGACGACCGGGTCGCCATGTTCTTCATGGACTACGCGCACCGCACCAGGCTCAAGCTGTTCGGGCGCGCGCAGGTGCGCGGCCTCGACGACGACCCGGCGTTGACCGCCGAGCTGAGCGAGCCGCGCACCGACGGCCGGGTGGAACGGTTGGTGCTGATCAACGTCGAGGGCTACGACTGGAACTGCCCGAAGCACATCCCGCACCGCTACTCCGCGGCAGACCTGGCCAAGCTGAACCACCGCGTGGACCAGCTCGAAGCGGAGAACGCAGCGCTGCGGGCCCGGCTCGGGGAGTGATCAGGCGGTGCCTTCGTAGGCTTTGCGCAGGGCCTTCACGTCGAGCTTGTGCATGGTGTACATCGCCTGCTTGAGGCGGTCGGTGCGCGCCTGGTCCGGGTCGCGCAGCATCTCGAACAGCTCCTGCGGCGCGACCTGCCAGGAGAGCCCGAAGCGGTCCTTGAGCCAGCCGCACGGTCCCTGCTCACCGCCGCCCGCGAGCAGCTGCTCGGTGCGCCGGTCCACCTCTTCCTGCGACTCGCAGTCCACCATCAGCGAGATGGCTTCGGTGAAGTGGAACAGCGGGCCGCCGTTGAGCCCGACGAATCGCCGCCCGAACAGCTCGAACTCGACGGTCAGCACGCTGCCCGCCGGTCCTGGCCCGGATTCGCCGTTGCGCATGACTTCGACGATCCGGGCGTCCTCGAATATCGAGGTGTAGAACTCCGCGGCTTCCTCGGCCTGACCGTCGAACCACAGGCACGCGGTGATCTTGTTCATGGGCTTGCCTCCCGTAGCTGCGTTGTCCCGATGAGGACTCCGCGGGCCGGGGAAACTCATCGCGAACGACAGCGGTACCGGTCGGGGCGGTACCGCGAGAGCAGGGCAACGTTACGAGCAGCGGCCGGCCGAGGAAGATGCCGTTGCGAATGATCAGCACCACCCGAGCTGAGCCGTGACCGGGCGAAGCGGGAACAGCGCCGCACGGAGGAACGGGGTCCCTTCAGCAGCAGCGCGAACCGGGATTCGTGTCGCCGCGATCGACGTGCCGCCGCCAGAACTCCCGCTCGCCGAGCGGAGTGCCGGCAGGGTGGTGCGCGCGGTGGTGCTCCAAGTACCGCTCGTAGGCCGTTTCGCCGACGATGCCGCGCAGGATCTGCCAGCCCGAGCGCACTGCGCTGCGGAACCGGGCCCAAGCCGCCCGGGACGCGGAACCCCGCGCCCCGGGTGCGCCTGCTGGCGAACTCATGTGCCCGCCCCGATTTCCGCGCGCTCGCGCTGCTGCTGCCGTTCCTCGGCGGTGGGGATCAGCCCGGACGGCGCCCACAGCTGCGACTCGGTGTGCGGCACCTCGGTGTCCGGAAGCGGCTCGGTCGTGCGCAGCGCCTTGATCCACACCCGGATCGCGTCCACCAGCACGATGATGATCAGCACCGCGAACAGCACGCTGAGCACACCGTCCACAGTGGAGTTGGTGACCACCTTGTGCATCTCGTCGACGGTGCTCGCCGATCCCTTGCTGGTCTGGCCCGCATCGATCGCCGCCTGGTACGAGGCGCGCTGGGCGAAGAAGCCGAGCTTCGGGTCGGGGGAGAAGACCTTCTGCCAGCTCGCGGTCAGCGTCACCACCGCGTCCCAGGCCAGCGGCACGATCGTCACCCAGGCGTACTTAGCCCGCCCGCGCTTGATCAGGATCGTGGTGGCCACCGCCAGCGCCACCGCCGCGAGCAACTGGTTGGCGATGCCGAACAGGGGGAACAGCTGGTTGATCCCGCCCAGCGGGTCGTTGACCCCGGCCCACAGGAAGTAGCCCCAGCCGCCGACGATCGCCGCGCTGGACAGCCAGATGCCCGGCTTCCAGGTCACGTCCCCGAAGCGCTTCCACACGTTGCCGACCGTGTCCTGCAGCATGAAGCGGCCGACCCGGGTGCCCGCGTCCACCGTGGTCAGGATGAACAGCGCCTCGAACATGACCGCGAAGTGGTACCAGAACGCCCGCATCGCGTCGCCGCCCATGACCTGCGAGAACACATCGGACAGGCCGAGCGCGAGAGTCGGTGCGCCGCCGCTGCGCCCGACCAGGGTCTGCTCCTCGACCGCGGCGGCCGCTGCCGCGAGCTGCTCCGGGCTGATCTGGAACCCGATTCCGGCCACGGCTTGCGAGGCGGATTGCACGGAGTCGCCGAGCGCCGAGCTGGGCATGTTCATCGCGTAGTACATGCCGGGGTCGATGATGCAGGCCGCGGCCAGCGCCATGATCGCCACGAAGGACTCGGTGAGCATCCCGCCGTAGCCGATGACCCGGACCTGCGACTCCTTCTCGATCAGCTTCGGCGTGGTGCCGGAGGACACCAGCGCGTGGAAGCCGGACAGCGCGCCGCAGGCGATCTGGATGAACACGAACGGGAACAGCGCGCCCGCGAACACCGGCCCCTGGCCGTTCCAGGCGAACTCGGTGACCGCCTCGGTCTTCATGGCGGGCATCGCGATCACGATCGAGATCGCCAGCATCACGATGACGCCGACCTTCATGAACGTGCTCAGGTAGTCCCGCGGTGCCAGCAGCATCCACACCGGCAGCACCGAGGCGACGAACCCGTAGACGATCAGCGCGAACACGACCTCGTTGCCGGTGAGCGTGAACGTCTCGGCCAGCGCGGAGTCGGCGACCCAGCTGCCGCCGACGATGCTCAGCAGCAGCAGGACGATGCCGATGATCGAGGTCTCGATGATCCGGCCGGGCCGCACGTAGCGCAGGTAGAAACCCATGAACAGCGCGATCGGGATCGTCATGCCGATCGAGAAGCTGCCCCACGGCGAGCCCTTCAGCGCGCCGACCACGACCAGCGCCAGCACCGCCAGCAGGATGATCATGATGGCGAGCACCGCGACCAGCGCCGCCGCACCGCCGACCGGGCCGATCTCCTCGCGGGCCATCTGCCCGAGGCTGCGCCCGTTGCGCCGGGTGGAGAAGAACAGCACCACCATGTCCTGCACCGCACCGGCGAACACGACTCCGACGATGATCCAGATCGTGCCGGGCAGGTAACCCATCTGCGCGGCCAGCACCGGGCCGACCAGCGGCCCGGCACCGGCGATCGCGGCGAAGTGGTGGCCGAACAGCACCCGGCGGTCGGTCGGCTGGAAGTCGGTCGCGTTGTTCAGCCGTTCCGCGGGGGTCGCGCGGGTGTCGTCCACCCGCAGCACCCGTTTCGCGATGAACCGGGCGTAGAAGCGGTAGGCGATCGCGTACGAGGCCAGCGCGGCGAACACCAGCCAGGCGGCGGAGATCTCCTCGCCGCGGCTGATCGCGATGACCCCCCAAGCGACGGCGCCGACCGCCGCCACCAGCACCCACGTGATGATCTGCGCAGGGCTCCACTTGCGTCGCTGCGGTGACCCGCCGCTTGGGGTCGCCGTTGTCGTCGTGCTCGCCACCGTCCCCGGACTCCGTTCTGCGATCGCGATCTTCGCGGGCGCATCGTGCTGATCTGATCGCACTGATGTGCAAAGCAGTCGCAAGGATCTGCCTGCGATGTCCTCGATGTCCAGTGGAAGACCGGGAAGTAATCGGGATGTAAGAGACTTCGCCGGTCGCCCGCACATTTGCGGCCGGGGATGTTGCGCCGGGGCCACCGCCGCACCGGTGGCCCCGCCCCGGCTCAGCCGTTGTGCTTGGCCACCACGGACGCGAACTGGTCCAGCCGCGCCAGCGACTCGTCGCGCGGCTCCGTCGGCAGGTAGAACAGCAACCGGTCCACCCCGGCCTGCTCGTACTCCTCCACGACCGCCTCGCGCGGCGCGGCGTACAGCGAAACCGGAACCCGCCAGCCCGCCTGGTCGCGGACCTTGCTGATCAGGTCGCCGAGGTTCTCGACACCTGCGCGGGGGAGCCAGCCGCCGCCGTACTCGGCCACCCGCCGGAACGCGCGGTCGCTCTCGCCGCCGATGTAGATCGGCGGGTGCGGGCGCTGCACCGGCTTCGGCCACGCGTAGATCGGGTCGAAGTCGACGTGCTCGCCGTGGAACTCGGCCTCGTCCTTCGTCCAGATCTCCCGCATGGCCCGGATCCGCTCGTCCATCAGCGCGCCGCGGGTGCGCGGGTCGGTGCCGTGGTTGCGCATCTCCTCGCGGTTCCAGCCCGCGCCGATGCCGAACAGCGCCCGCCCGCCGGAGACCAGGTCGAGGCTGGCGACCTCCTTGGCGGTGGTGATCGGGTCCCGCTCGATCATCAGCGCGATCCCGGTCCCGAGCAGCAGGTTGTCGGTGACCGCCGCGGCCGCGGTGAGGCTCACGAACGGGTCCAGCGTGCGGTAGTACATCCGCGGCAGGTCGCCGCCGCCCGGGTACGGGGTCTCCCGGCTGACCGGGATGTGCGTGTGCTCGGCGAGGAACATCGCGTCGAACCCGCGCTGCTCCAGCGCGCGACCGAGTTCCGCCGGGCCGATGCCCTCGTCGGTGTTGAACGTCGAGATGCCGAATTTCATGGCCGTTGAGGCGGCCGGGAGGCCGCCTATCCTCCCATCCGATCGCGCCGGTTGCTTCGCCGACGGTAGTCGACCGCCACCGCCGCGGCATCGGGTGCGTCGGTGGTGCCGCGGTGGTCCCGGAGATCGTCGATCTCCGGCGCGCGCAACCGGAGTCGCGTATGTCCAATTCGGACAGATCGGTGCGGGTGGGGCAGTGCGCAACCGCCGGGCGGTGCCGTTCGGCCTGCCGCGACCGGCCGAACAGGACCCGTCCATCCGGCACCCGCGGTGTCCCCGGCGATCCACTCCGTAATCGCGCGTCCGGCGGGCGATAAGCTGACCTCCTCCACCGGTCGGCGTCTCGGCTGCGAAACCGGTATGCGTCGGCTGCCAACCGCCAAGGAGGTCTGGGCGTCATGGACAGATGTGACGGTTTCGATCGCATTGCCCGTGACCGCCCGGCCGGGCGACGGGCTGGCGGCCATGGATGAACTGACGACCAAGCTGACCGAGCTCTACCAGGACAACTACCGGCAACTGCTGCGGATCGCGGTGCTGCTCGTGGACGATCGGGCTGCCGCGGAGGACATCGTGCAGGACGCCTTCGTGCGGGTCTACGACTCCCGCGCGCGGCTGCGCGACCCGGACAAGGCGCTGGCGTTCCTGCGCCAAGCGGTGCTCAACCGCGCTCGGTCGGTGCTGCGGCGCCGGAAGGTCGCCAAGCGCTACCAGCCCCGGATCGCCACCGAGGACTCCCGCCCGGACGACACCGGCCGCGGCTTGGACCGGGCGGTGCTGGCCGACGCGCTCACGCAGTTACCCCGCAGGCAGCGGGAAGCGGTCGTGCTGCGCTACTACGCGGACTTCAGCGAAGCGCGCACCGCGGAGTTGATGGGCGTCAGCCAGGGCGCGGTGAAGTCGTACTGCTCGCGCGGGGTGGCGCGGCTGTCGGATCTGCTGCGGGAGCGGGTGTGAACGAACGAGAAGGCGCGCCGGAGGCCGCCGAACTGCGCAGCGGCCTGCACGCGCTGGTGGACGACGTCGAACCGCGCGGCGATGCGCTGGCGAAGCTGCTCGCCGCGCGGCGGCGCCATACCCGGAAGGCCCCGCGGCGCCCGCTGTTCGCGGTCGGCGGTGCCGCGGTCGCGGCCGCGGCCGTGTTCCTGGTCGCGCTGGTGGCGTTGCCCGGTGCGCCGCGCCGTCCGGAGCCGGTCAGCGTCGCGCCGAACAGCTACGTGGCCGCTTCCGCGGACGGGGAGCTGGCTTCGTACGACGTGCTCTCCGGCCGGCAAGTGCGCCCGCTGGCGCAGCTCGGTGCGCCCGTGCGGGGTGCGCCGGCCGCGGACGGCGTGCGGATTTTCGCGCGGATTCCGGCAGGTGGAGGCGAGGACGTCGTCGGCGTCTCCGCGGACGGAACGCGGTGGCGGGTCGCGCACGCAACCCGCCCGGGCTCGGTGCTCGCGGCCGGTGGCGGCCGGGTCGCGCACGTCGACGCCGATCAGGTCGTGGTGTCCGGAAGCGGTGCGGAGCAACGGATCCCGGTGCCCGCGGGACAGCGGGTGACCGACCTCGCGCTCGGCGGTGACGGCCGGTTGGCGGTGTTGACCTCGTCCGGTGCGGACAGTCAGCTGGGAGTCGTGCCGCCTGGCGCCACCACCATGCGGCCGCTCGCGCTGCCCGCGGGGACCTGCGGCCCGTTGGCGGTGACCTGGTCCGGCGGCAAGATCGCCGCGTTGAGCCCGGCCGCGTGCGACGGCTCATCTGGGCGGGTGCGGATCACCACCGTCGACGAGAACGGGGAGATGATCGGCGCGGGTGCGCCGGTCGACCTCGGTGCGTTGCCCGGTCCGGAGCGGTTGCAGCTGTCCACCGACCCGCTCGGGCGGTTCCTGATCTCGGTCACCGGGGGAGGACAGTGGCTCGTCGACGGGTCCGCGGTGCGGCCGGTGCCGCGCGCGTGCGCGCCGTCCGGGGAGTGCGCGGCCGAACCCGGGACGTTCTGGGGCTGACTCCCCGGCCTGCGGCCGTCACCCGGCCCGCCGCCCGCCGAACGTGCCGGTGCTGCTCTGAACGGGCGAACCCCGTCCGCCGCAGGACTCGGAGCCGCCCGCTCGCACCCGGCGACGCGGGCGCGCGTCGGCCAAGATCCCTCTCAGCCGGACTCATCTGCTGGTCGGACCCCATCCGTTGGTCGGAACCGACGCGCGAATCTCGCCAGGGGTGAGGAGATCGTCGCCCGTTCCTGCCCGCTCGTTCTCAGGCATTCGTTGGTACGTGCACGCCGTCGAGCTGCTGGACCAGGCTGTTCTGCGCGCTACCGCCGCCTGTGAACACGAGCAGCACGACGGCCACGAGCACCACCGCGGCCGCCACGCCGACCGCGAGCCAGCGGTTGCGGGTGGGCGATGCCGAAAGCCGGGCGAGGTGGCCGCGCGGTTTCCCGGGCGCGGGCTCCTGCGCGATCTTCGGGATCAGCATCGTGTTCGCCGAAGCCATGTCTGGCGCCACCGCGTCCGGGAACCCCTCGGTGGTCAACTCGGACACCGAGCGCCCGCCCGCTCGCGCATCGACGGCCTCGAGCAACCGCCGCGCGGGCTCGACGCCGCAGGCCCGCTGGTAGGTCGTCAACTCGCGAACCGCCGCCAGCATCGTCGTCGTCGACGGATGCACCACCCGCACTCCGCGGTGCAGATCGCTGGTCGGCTGGGTGATCCGCTCGACGTAGGGGCCCACGGCGACGATCGCGCTGACCGGCAGCGGCTCGGCTCCGCGCGACTGCAAGCCCCGGGCCAGCGCGGAGGCCGATTCCAGCGCCTCCACCGCCGGGTTGATCGCGCCGTGCGACCGCAGCAGCGGCCAGCCGTCGACCGTCCACGGCGTCCGCACCGGCGCTTCCAGGCGAAGCGCGGCCGCAGGCAGGTCGGCGCCGACGACGACCACGATCCCGTGCGGCAGCACCAGCACGGCATCGAGTTCGCGCGGCCCGCCCGGCGGCCGGACGCCGAACAGCGCGATCCCGCCGAGCACGCCGTCGCCCGCGCCCCAAGCCGAAATGGCCGCGCGGACGTCCGCGCCGATCTCGCTGGGCTCCTTGCCGAGCCGCACCACGCGCATCGCTGTCTCCGTTCGGCGAATCCGGTCCCCTACCGGCGCCCGGCCCAGCAGCGCGGCCGGGGCAGCACCGCATTCTCGCGCACCCTCCTCCGAAAGAGTGGTAATGCCCCCGGCCGGAGTACCGCCGCGATTGCTCCTTCCGAGCGCGCAAGATCCGCCGCGCAGCGTCTCGATCTGCGACGATCCCGCGCCGCCGAGACCAGGCGGGGTGGTGCCCCGGCCGGTGCGGGCGGTTCCCCGGTCGGGGCCTTCATCAACTTCGTCTGGCGCCCGCGCTCATCGCACGTGCAGAATGACGCCGCACGCTGTGGGTCACCCGCTTGCGCAGCGGTGACCGGGCAACGCCGGTGGCGAGGTCGTAGGGGAAGACGTCCCTCGTCGAACAGCGGAGGTCAGCAGTGAGCACCCGTGGCAGCACAAGTGGCGTGGTCTACGTCCACTCGTCGCCGTCTGCGGTCTGTCCGCACGTCGAGTGGGCTGTGTCCAGCGCACTCGGGATCCGGGCGGAACTCCGCTGGACGGCACAACCGGCCGCGGCCGGGCAGTTGCGTGCCGAACTCACCTGGAGCGGCGCACCCGGCACCGGTTCGCGCTTGGTCACCGCGCTGCGCGCCTGGCCGATGCTGCGTTTCGAGATCACCGAGGATCCCAGTCCCGGGGTGGACGGGCAGCGGTTCTGCCACGTGCCCGGGCTGGGGCTGTGGTGGGCTTGCACCAGCGCCAACGGCGACATCGTGGTCAGCGAGGACCAGCTGCGCACGCTCGCGGCCAACAGCCGCGGCCCGGATTCGTTCACCCACCGCGTCGACCAGCTGCTCGGCTCGGCCTGGGACGAAGAGCTGGAAGCGTTCCGCGGTGCGGGCGATGGCGCACCGGTCAGCTGGCTGCACCGGGTGGGCTGAACGGCGGTTCGTATCCGGGTGCGCCCCGGGCTGCCGGTGCGTTGTGGGAGCCTGATCGGCGTGCAGTCGAGATCTCCCGCCCGGTTGTCCTGGTTGAAGTGGGGCGCGCCCCTCGCGATCGCCGTGCTGCTCGGCGCGGTGGTCGGCGGGCTGCTGCTGGACCGCGCGACGGCGCGTCCGAGCGCCGCTTCGGCCGGGCAGGCGCCCAAGGCGCAGCCGCAGAACTCCGGGCTCACCGAGATCGAGTTCTCCCCGGACGCGCAGGCCCACCCGGACAGCAGCAAGATCCACTGGACGCTGCAGCTGCACTTCAACGCGATCAACATGCGCCAGTACGACACCTGGAAGAACACCGTCGTGCAGGCCAAGC
Source organism: Saccharopolyspora sp. SCSIO 74807 (assembly GCF_037023755.1). Taxonomy (NCBI): domain Bacteria; kingdom Bacillati; phylum Actinomycetota; class Actinomycetes; order Pseudonocardiales; family Pseudonocardiaceae; genus Saccharopolyspora; species Saccharopolyspora sp. SCSIO 74807. The sequence continues at coordinate 3,164,507 of NZ_CP146100.1, forward strand.
AGCGGCAGCTGCCGGAAGCGAAGTGGAAGCGCGAATACGAGAGCACGCGGGATTCGGCGATCAAGGTGCACCGGATCGAACCAGGGCCGAACGACTCGCTGCGGCTGCTGCTGAGCTTCGTCAGCACCCAGAAACCCAGCGACGCTCCTTCCGGGATGAACGAGCCCTGCCTGAACTGGTCGGTGGTGTATCCGGTGGTGCTGGACTCCGGGGCGTTCCGGGTGGACGTCACGCCACCCGGGGCGGCGGTCGCCCGACCGTGCTGAGAGGCCCGATCAGAACCGCGCGGCGATCCGGCGGGTCGCTTCGTGGGCTTCGGGTAGTTCCTGCAGGATCCAGCCGTGGAACATTCCCGGGTATTCTTCGTAGTCGAGCTCGACGCCGCGTTGCGCGGCCAGCGCCCGCAGCCGCCGGGAATCCGCTAGCAGCACATCGCGGGTGCCGATGAACACGCTCAGCGGCGCCAATCCGGTGAGTTCCCCGTAAATCGGGCTCACCCGCGGATCGTGCGGATTCAGCCCGTCCGAATACAGGCGGCCGGCTTCCCGGAGCCCCTCGATGCCGAGGAACGGGTCGTGCCGGTCCAGCGCCGGCATCGTGGGGTGGGTGACCGTGATGTCCAGCCACGGCGAGATCAGCACGATGCGCCGCGGCTGCGCACGGCCCTGCGATTTCCGCCGCTGCGCGAGGAAAAGGCTCAGCCCGCCGCCCGCGGAATCGCCCATGATCACCAGGTCGGCGGGGGACACGTCGCGCAGCGCTGATTCGTGCGCTTCCCACACCATCGCGAGCGTTTCGTCGTACTGGTGCCTGGGAGCCAGCGGGTAGAGCGGAATCGTCACCGTCGCCGAAGTCTCGTCCACCAGGCGGCTGAAGAATCGCCAGTGCGCCGATTCCACCTGGTGCACGTAAGCGCCGCCGTGCAGGTAGAAGATGTGCCGCGAGCTCTGCGGCCGGTGCGGGCGGATCGTGAAGCAGCGGTGGCCGCGCACGTCGCTTCCGGTCACCACGTGCCGTTCGCGCAGCCAATCCGGCAATTGCGCCGCTTCGGACTGGTTGTCCTCGGCGCTTCGGCGCAAGTTTCCGGCGGTGCGGAAAATGCGTTTCTGCCCGGTGAGCCAGTACTTCGCGATGACGGCCTTGCTGTGCAGGCTCACCATTTCCGCGCCACCTCCTCGGGTCGCATCAACGGCATCGCGCGCAGCTGGAATACCCGAATTCGGCAGCGCACAAACTGCGCCGTGGAAATGACGAAGGCCCACCCGCAAGAACCGGGTGGGCCGTTGTCGTGCTCGCGATCAGAGCGGGATGTTGCCGTGCCTGCCGCGCCCAGCGGGTGCACCGGCGAGCTCTTCGGCGACGCGGCGGCGGGTGTCCTTGGGCTCGATGACGTCGTCGACGACACCGATGGACACGGCCCGGTCGACACCGCCCGCGACGCGCTCGTGCTCTTCTGCGAGCTTGTCCTGCAGCGCTTCGCGTTCTTCCGCGGGTGCGGCCGCCAGCGCCTTGCGGTGCAGGATGCCGACGGCGGCCTTGGCGCCCATGACCGCGACCTCCGCCTCGGGCCAGGCGAACACGGTGGTCGCGCCGAGCGAGCGGGCGTTCATCGCGATGTACGCACCGCCGTAGGACTTGCGCAGCACCAGCGTCACCCGCGGCACGACTGCCTCGCCGAAGGCGTGCAGCAGCTTCGCGCCACGTCGAACCACGCCACCCCACTCCTGCCCGAGGCCGGGCAGGTAGCCCGGGGTGTCGACCATGACCAGCAGCGGGATGCCGAACGAGTCGCACAGCCGCACGAACCTGGCCGCCTTCTCGGCCGACAGCGAGTCCAGGCAACCGCCCTTGCGCAACGGGTTGTTCGCCATGACGCCGACCGCGCGGCCGCCGAGGCGGCCCAGGCCGACGACCATGTTCGGCGCCCACTTGGCCTGCAGCTCCTCGAATTCCGCGGAGCCGTCCTCGCGTTCGTCCAGGATGCCGCAGATGACCGGCTTGACGTCGTAGGCACGCTGCGGCCGATCCGGCAGCAGCGCCCGCAGATCCTCGCCATCCTGCACCGAAGCGGGGTCGAACACGCCGGGTGCGGCGAACAGGCCGGTGAACCGGCGGGCGCGGTCGTAGGCGTCGTTCTCGCTGTTCGCGACGACGTGCACGACGCCGGACTTGGTGCCGTGCGCCTCGCCGCCGCCGAGCCCCTCCTGGTCGATCTGCTCACCGGTGACGCTGCGCACCACGTCGGGTCCGGTGACGAACACCCGCCCGTCCGGCGCCATGATCACCAGGTCGGTCAGCGCAGGCCCGTAGGCGGCACCGCCCGCGGCGGGACCGACCACCACGGAGATCTGCGGCACCTGCCCGGAAGCGCGGATGATCGCGGCGAACACCTGGCCCATGCCGTCCAGCGCCTCCACGCCTTCGGGCAGCCGGGCGCCACCGGAGTGCCACACCCCGAGCACCGGGCACCGGTCCCGCACCGCGGCATCGATGGCGTCCACGATGCGCAGGCACCCGTCGATGCCCATCGCACCGCCCATCTTGGTGCCGTCGGTGCAGTAGACGATCACCTTGACGCCGGAGATGCGCCCGCGCACCGCCAGCACGCCGCTGCTGTCGGGCTCGTGCAGCGGCTCGATCGAACCCGCGTCCAGCAGCTGCGCGAGCCGCAGCTGCGGGTCGCGGGAGTCGGCCGGAGCGGGCTCGGGCGCCTCGGCGGTACTCGGTCGGTCGTCCAATGCGGTCATCGGTTCCCCCTGGTCGGTGTGGCGGATCGGGTGCTCAGGCCTTGGTGAACGCGAGCGCGACGTTGTGCCCGCCGAAACCGAAGGAGTTGTTGACCGCGGTGGACAGCGCGACCTGCCGGGGCTTGTCGGTGACCACGTCCAGCTCGACCTTCGGGTCCTGCTCCTCGAGGTTCAGCGTGTGCGGGATCTGTCCGGTGTGGATGGACAGCAGCGTCGCGATGCTCTCCACCGCGCCCGCACCGCCGACCAGGTGCCCCAGCGCGCTCTTCGGCGCGGTCAAGGTGACGCCGTCGCCGACGGCCTTGCGGATCGCCGCGGCCTCGCCCACGTCACCGACCACCGTGGAGGTGGCGTGCGCGTTGACGTGCTCGACCTCCGAAGGCGACAACCCGGCCGTGTGCGCGGCCTGGACCATGGCGTTGATCTGGCCGATGCCGTCCGGGTGGTTGCCGGTGATGTGGTGCGCGTCGGAGGTGATGCCCACCCCGGCGAGCTGCCCGTAGATCCGCGCACCGCGGGCCTTGGCGTGCTCGGCGCTTTCCAGCACCACCACGCCGGCGCCTTCGCCGAGCACGAACCCGTCGCGGCCGGTGTCGAACGGGCGGGAAGCGTGTTCCGGATCGTCGTTGCGGGTGCTCAAGGTCCGGGCCTGGCAGAACCCGGCGACGGTGATCTGATGGATGCAGGCTTCCGCACCGCCTGCCACCACCACGTCGGCCTGCCCGTTGCGGATCATCTCCCAGCCCCGCGCCAGACCTTCCGCGCCGGACGCGCAGGCCGAGGCGGGCGAGTGCACGCCCGCGCGCGCCCGCAGTTCGATGCTGACGTGCGCGGCCGGGCCGTTCGGCATCAGCATCGGCACGGTCAGCGGGGAGATCTTGCGCAGCCCCTGGTTCTCCAGCAGATCGTCCTGCTCCAGCAGCGTCATCGGGCCGCCGATGCCGGTGCCCAGCGCGACGCCGAGGCGCTCCGGCTGGACCGGCTCGTGCTCGTCGGTCGGCATCTCGTAGCCCGCGTCGCTCCACGCCTGCCGCGCCGCGATCATCGCGACCGCCTCGCAGCGGTCCAGCCGGCGCAGCTGCACCCGCGGCAGCACCTCGGATGGATCGACCGCCAGCGGAGCCCCGATCTTGGCGGGCAGGTCGTAGGTCTCGACCCACTCCGCTTCGAGCCTGCGCGTCCCGCTGCGCCCGTTGAGCAGTCCGTCCCAGGTGGACGCGACGTCGCCGCCCAGCGGCGTCGTCGCGCCCAGCCCGGTGACGACGACCTCGGTCGCCGTCATGCGTTCTTGGTGATGTAGTCCACCGCATCACCCACGGTCTTCAGGTTCGCCAGCTCGTCGTCGGGGATCTTGACGCCGAACTTGTCCTCGGCCTGGACGGCGATCTCCACCATCGACAGCGAGTCGATGTCCAGGTCGTCGACGAACGACTTCTCGACGGCCACGTCCTCGGCGTCTACCCCGGCGACCTCTTCGACGATCCCGGCGAGTCCCTTGGTGATTTCCTCGTTCGCCACGGTGGTTCCTTCCTTGTTGGTGCACCGCGGAGCTGCGCCCGCGGCGGTACTGGTGAGCGCGATCGCGCTATGGGCAGATGACGACCTGGCCGCCGTAGGACAGTCCGGCCCCGAAGCCGACCAGGAGCAGCACGTCCCCGCTGGAGATCTCGCCTGCCGACCGCATGTGGTCGATGGCGAGCGGGATCGAAGCGGCGGAGGTGTTGCCGGAATGCACGATGTCACGGGCGATCACCAGGTCGTCGCGGGCACCCTGGCTCTGCAGCTTCTTGGCGATCGCTTCCACGATGCGCAGGTTCGCCTGGTGCGCGACCAGTGCGTCCACATCGGACAGTTCGAGTCCGGCGAGTTCGACGGCGTGCTTGGCGACCGGCGCGATCTGCGTGGTCGCCCACCGGAAGACCGACTGGCCTTCCTGGTAGATGTACTTGCCATCGCGCAGGTAGATGGTGTCCACCAGATCGCCCGCGCTGCCCAGCGAGGCCGGCCCGATGCCGGGTTCGTCGGCCGGTCCGACCACGGCCGCGCCCGCGCCGTCGGCGAAGATGATGCAGTTCGCGCGGTCCTCCCAGTCCAGCCATTCCTGGAACCGCTCGGCGCCGATCACCAGCACCCGGCCCGCCGAACCGGCCCGCACCAGGTCCGATGCGGTGTTCAGCGCGTAGCAGAACCCGGCGCAGGCGGCGTTGAGGTCGAACGCGGCCGATGCGGTGATCCCGATCTGGTCGGCGACCTGCGCCGCGGCGTTCGGGATGCCGCCGGGCATCGTGCAGGTGGCGATGATCACCTGGTCCACGTCGGCCGGGGTCAGGCCCGCGTTCGCGATCGCCTTGGAACCGGCCTCGATGGACATCGTGACGACGTTCTGGTCGTCATCGCCGAGGCGGCGGCTGACGATCCCGACGCGCTGCTGGATCCACTCGTCGTTGGTGTCGACGACCTCGGCCAGGTCGTGGTTGGTCACCACCCGGTTGCCCTGGGTGCTGCCGAAGCCGAGCAGCTTGGTCGCCGCCGGGCCGGCGGACTGGCGCAGGGTGGGTGTGCTCACGCATCGCTCCCGGAGGTGTCGGCGCCGGTGCGGTCCGCGTCCAGCAGTTCGGCGACTTTGTCGAGGTCTTCGGGCTTTTTCAGCGCGACCGTCTTGGTGCCCTTGAGCTCGCGGCGCACCAGCCCGGTCAGGGTGCCCGCCGGGGGGAGTTCGACGACGGCTCCGACGCCGCGCTCGGCGAGGGTGCTCATGCAGGAGTCCCAGCGCACCGGGCGGGTGATCTGCTCGACCAGGCGGCGCACGATCTCGTCGGCGTCTTCCACGACCGCGCCGTCGGCGTTGGACAGCAGCGGCAGCTTGGGCGGCGCGGCCGCCGCGTCGTCGGCCTGCTTGCCGAAGGCGTCCCTGGCGGGGGCCATGAACCGGGTGTGGAAAGCCCCGGCCACCGGCAGCGGGCGGATCTTGGTGCCCGCCGGCGGTTCTTCGCCGAGCGCTTCCAGCGCGGGTTTGCGGCCTGCGGCGACGATCTGACCGGCACCGTTGCGGTTGGCCGGGTCCAGCCCGAGGCTCGTCAGGTGCTCCACCACGGCTTCCGGGTCGCCGCCCATCACCGCGGACATCGCGGTGGGCTCCAGCGCGCACGCGGCCGCCATCTCCCGGCCGCGCACCGCGGCCAGCGCGACCGCGTCGTCCGGGGAGAGCACCCCGGCGATGGCGGCGGCGGCCAGCTCACCCACCGAGTGCCCGGCGACCGGAGTGTTGGCGGGGATGTCGTGGCGGCTGGTGAGATCCTGGGCTGCCAGCAGGGACAGCGCCACCACCAGCGGCTGGGTGACGGCGGTGTCCTTGATCTCGTCGGCGTCCGCGGTGGTGCCCAGCCGCTCCAGGTCCAGCCCGGCGCGCTCGGACCAGGCCTGCACGCGAGCGCGGGCGCCGTCGAGTTCGAGCCACGGCGCGAGCATTCCGGGCGACTGCGCGCCCTGTCCGGGGGCGAGAAGTGCGATCACACCTGCCACTACACATGTCGCGGCGAGATCGGCGTGATGTCGCCACGGACGAAGTCCGGAGCGCAATCTTGTGGAGTGTCTACAACGACAGCCCCGATTCGGGCATCCTGGAACGCGAATCGTTGTTGAGGATGTCGGTCCGGTGACAGCTGGTTCAACAGCGGGAGAATCACCAGAGCCCGCGGGCGCGGGCGAGCCTGCCCACCGACAACGCCACTCGCAGCACCAATCCGTCGCGGGCGTTCGACGGGGTGCGCCCGGTCAGCTCCGCCACTCGCCGCAGCCGGTAGCGCACGGTGTTCGGATGCACGTACAGCTGGCGCGCGCAGCTCTCCAGCACGCCGCCGAGTTCCAGGTAGGTGTCCACGGTCTCCATCAGCGCGCCGCCCGCGTCGACCAGCGGCAGCACGATGCCCTCCACCAGCTGCCGCTCCGCCTCCGGATCACCGGCCAGCGCGCGTTCCGGCAGCAGGTCCTCCGCCAGCACCGGGCGCGGCGCGGTCGGCCAGGCCACCACCGCGCGCAGGCCGGACATCGCGTCGGCCGCGGAGCGGTGCGCCTCGGACAGGGTGGACACGGTCGGGCCGACCACGACCGGGCCCTCGTCGAACGCCTCGGTGAGCTTGGCCGCGGCTTCCTGCGTGGCCCGCTCACCGGAGGAACCGCCGAACACCACCACCAGGCGGGTGCCCTGCACGCCCAGCAGCACCGGGCGTCCGGCTCGGGCCGCGCGGCTGCGCACCTGGTAGACGATCGTCGGCGGGTCGTCGGAGGGAGCGGTGCCGACGACCACGGTGGCTTCCGAGCCCTGCTCCCAGCCGAGGGCGGCGGCGCGCGAGAGCAGCGACTCCTCCGGGTCGCCGCGCACGATACCGTCCACGACCAGCGCTTCCAGCCGCGCGTCCCAGGCGCCGCGGGCTTCCGCGGCCGCCGCGTAGGAGGTCGCGGCCGCGAACGCGATCTCCCGCGTGTAGCGCAGGATCGACTCGGTGAGCGCGGTGCGCTCGGCGTCGTGCGCGGCCAGTTCCGGCAGGCGCTGCTCGAACACGTCGATCGCGGCCCGCACCAGGTCCAGCGTCTGGCGCAGGCTCACCCAGCGGGACAGGTCCTTCGGCGCGGCGCGGAAGGCTTCGGCGGTCAGCCGGATCGCCTCGGTCGGGTCCTGCAGCCAGGCGACGAAGTTGGACACCCCGGTCTGGGTCACCAGCAGCACGCTCGCGCGTTGATCGGCGGGCAACCGCCGGAACCACGGCAGCCGCTGCTCCATCGCGCCGATGCTCGCGGTGGCCAGGTCCCCGGAGGCCCGCTCCAGGGCGCGCAGCGTGCTCGCGGAGACCCGCTCGCCTGGATCACCTGCGCTTTCGGATTCCATGCGGCACAGAATCGCACGTCGGCCGAGCCCGTCGGCGAGGGTGCGGCGGGATGCGCTCGCGCTCGCCGGGCCGATGGCTACCGCGGCGTCGTGCAGGCTCCGTTCGCTGGTATTTCATCCGGTCGGGCGTGGTCAACGCGGCCGAAGGCGGGACAGGATGGCACGCACAGCACGCGCACGCGCGGGGGAGTGATCGACATGGCGTTGCCGCTGGTGTGGCTCGCGGACGTGTTGCGGGCGGCCGGACTGACCGTCCAGGAGACGCCCGGTTGGCAGCAGCGTGCCGCCGACTCCGGTGATCCGCCGGAACCGGTGGGCGTGCTGGAGCACCACACGGCCACCGAAGCCTCCTACGAGAACCCGGCGCCGAGCCTGGACCTGGTCGTGGAAGGACGCGAGGACCTGGCCGGTCCGCTGTGCCACGGGCTGATCGGGTTCGACGGGGTGGTGCACCTGATCGCCGCGGGCCGCGCCAACCACGCCGGGCGGGCCAAGGAGTCCGGGCCGGTGCCCGCGGGTGACGGCAACGTGCTCTACGTCGGCTTCGAGTGGGACTACCAGGGCGTCGAGCAGGGGCCGAGCCCGGAGCAGTACTCGGCGGCGCTGACCGCGACCCGGGCCGTGCTGGAGCACCTCGGCGCACCGCCCGAGGCGGCGCGCGGCCACAAGGAGACCAGCGTCACCGGCAAGATCGACCCCGGGCACGTGGATCTGGAACGCTTCCGCGCCGAACTGGCCAACACCCGACAGGAGGACGCCGAGATGACCCCTGAACAGGACGCGATCCTGCGCCGCATCGAGAACGAGCTGCTCGGGCCGCGCGGACCGGAGGGTCAGATCACCGGGTGGAACACCATGCTAGGGCCGCGCACGCCGGTGGCGATGCTGGTGGACCTGGTCAACGTGCTGGTCGCGCGGGAAACGCCTGCTCCGCAGCAGAGCCCTGACCAGCAGCAGGACGGGCGGGCCGCGCCCGCCGGTGCGGTGCCGCAGCAAGCGCCCGCGCAGGACCCGGAGGCGATCAAGGCCGCGTTCACCGCGCTGCCGCCGGAGCAGGCGGCACCGCTGCTGGCCGAACTCGTGCGCATCCAGGAATCCCGCCAGCTCTCCCCGGAGCAGCAGGCCCGCGCCACCAACCCCTGATCGCGGTGCCGCACGAGCCGACCGCGCACGCACGAGCCGACCGCGCACGCACGAGAAACGACGGACCCATGACCGAACCGACCACCGGACGTCCCTCGGCCCTGTTCGACGAACAGCGCTCTGCCGAGATCGTCGCGGGCAGCTTCGCGAACACCCCCGATCCCCGGCTGCGCGCGGTGCTGACGAAGCTGGTCGAGCACCTGCACGGCTTCGTCAAGGACGTCGAGCCGACCCCGCAGGAGTGGCAGGCGGCGATCGGCTTCCTCACCGAGACCGGCCAGACCTGCACCGACACCCGGCAGGAGTTCGTCCTGCTCTCCGATGTGCTCGGGGTGTCGATGCTGGTCGACACGCTGAACCAGCGCAGCGGCGCGGAGCTCACCGAATCCACTGTGGAGGGACCGTTCCACGTGGTGGATTCACCGCCGCGCGAACTCGGGGACGACATCGACCAGCAGGGCAAGGGAGAGCCCTGCCTGGTCACCGGCCGCGTGCTCGACCCGGCGGGCGAACCCGTCGGGGGCGCGAGCGTCGACGTGTGGCAGGCGAACGACGAAGGCTTCTACGACGTCCAGCGGCCCGGCGAGCTGCCCGAGCACAACCTGCGCGGGCTGTTCACCACCGACGAGGACGGCCGGTTCTGGTTCCGCAGCATCGTGCCGAGGCACTACCCGATCCCGGACGACGGCCCGGTCGGCGGGATGCTGCGCGCCACCGCGCGGCACCCGAACCGCCCGGCGCACATCCACTTCGAGGTCTCTGCGCCGGGGATGCGGACGTTGACCACCCACATGTTCGTGGCGGGGACGCCGTACCTGGATTCGGACGCGGTGTTCGGCGTCAAGCCCAGCCTGATCCACGAGTTCGCCACGGTCGACGACCCGCAGCGGGCCGCCGAAGCCGGCCTGCCGGTCCCGTTCCGGTGGGTCGACTTCCCCGTCACGATCGACCGGCTCGAACACGGCGCGCAAGAATGAGCGCGGACGCCGGCGCCGTCGACGTGCCTGCCGCCGGCAGCAGTGCCCGGGCCGGGGAAGACGCTGAACGAGGAGACGATGGCAGACCGCGCCACTGACGAGGCGGCCGCAGTAGCCGTGCACGAAACTCTCGCGACCCGGGTGCTGCTCGGCCGAGGATCCAGCGAGCGCATCGCCGACGAAGCCGCGCGGCTCGGCGCACGCCGGGCGCTGCTGGTGGCGGCACCGTCCGCCGCGGATTCCGCGGACCGGGCGGCCGAAGCGCTCGGGCAGCGGCTCGCGGCGCGTTTCGATCGCCCGGCCCCGCACACGCCGGTGGCGGTGACCGCGGAAGTCATGCAGCTCATCGGAGCCGGCGGTGCGGACTGCGTGGTCGGGATCGGCGGCGGCTCGGCGATCGGCCTGGCCAAGGCCGTCTCGGCGCGGACCGGGGCGTCCCAGATCGCGGTGCCGACCACCTACTCGGGCTCGGAGGCCACGCCGGTGCTGGGCGAGACCGAGCAGGGCGTGAAGACGACTCGCCGCGATCCCGCGCTCGCCCCGGGCACGATCGTCTACGACCCCGATCTCACGCTCGCGATGCCGGTCGGCCTGACCCGCACCAGCGCCGTCAACGCGCTCGCGCACGCCGTCGAGGCGTTGTGGGCACCGGAAACCACCCCGGTCACCCGCGCGCTGGCCACCGAGGCCGCGAACGGAATCCTCGAAGCGCTGCCGGACGTGCTCGTCGCCCCGGAGGACCCGCAGGCCCGGGAACGCCTGCAATCGGCGGCTTGGCTGGCGGGCAGCTGCCTGGCGCAGGCCCGGATGGGGCTGCACCACCAGCTCGCGCACGCACTCGGCGGAACCTTCGACCTGCCGCACGCCGAGCTGCACACGATGTTGCTCCCGCACGTCATGGCGTTCAACCGGCGGTCCGCTCCGGCCGCGTTCGACCGGTTGGCCCGGTCTGCCGGTCCGGATCCGGTCGCGGCGGTCGCCGACCTGGCCCGCGGGTACGACGGGCCGAGGTCGCTGGCCGAGCTGGGCGTCGCGCGGGAGCAGCTGCGCGGGATCGCGGAACGGGTGGTGGCCGGTCCCTACCCGAACCCGCGGCCGCTGACCGTGGACGCGGTCGCCGAACTGCTCGACGAGCTGTGGCAGGGCAAGTTCCCCACCGGCGTCCGGTAAGGCGCGCCGGTCGTCTCGTGGCGCGATGTCGCGCGACCGCGCGATGTCGAGCCGCGATCAGGCTCGGCCGAGCACCTGCGCCACGACATCGGCCAGCACCGATCCCGCATCCGCGGGCAGCCCGGTCGTGCGGTAGCAGACGAAGTTGTCCGGTCGCACCAGAAGCGCGCCGGGCTCACCGAGCCCGTCGTCCTCCAGGATCCGTGCCCAGTCGCCGTACGGGTCCTCGTACCTGCATCCCGGTCCGATCACGGCTACTTCGATCCGCACGCCGAGCCGTTCCGCGACGGTTTCGGCCGCGTCCTGCCAAAGTTCCCCGCCGAGCCCGGTGAGCAGGGCGAACCGGCCGCTGCCGCCGATGTCCAGAGTGGACACTTCGCGGCCCGCCGCGGTGAGCCAGGCGTGCGGCAAGTGCGCCCCGGGCGCGGTGCAGGGCAGGTGGTGCAACTCGGTGTCCGAGGCGGAATCCAGCGGGTCGGCCCCGCCCTGCTCGTCGGGGACCACCGCGTTCGAGCGGTACCGCTGGTTGAGCTCCACGCCGTGCGCGTTGAACTCGTAGGTCTTGAAGGCGATCGCCTCGCGCAGCTCGCGGCGCCGCTTCTCGGCTTCCGGCGTGGTCGCCCGCAGGCTTTCGATCGCGGAGCGCACCTGGTCCGCGTCGGTCGCCGCGCCGGCCTGCAGCGCCTCGAAGATCCACGAGGTGTCCGCGATCGACTGGTTCGCGCGATCCACCACCTGCCTGCCGATCGGCGCGCGTTCGGCCGTGTAGCTCTCCAGCAGCGCCGGGCTCGCCGTGCCGCGCAGCACGTGCGCGAACTTCCAGGCCAGGTTGTAGGAGTCCTGGACCGAGGTGTTCGACCCGAGCCCGTTCGACGGCGGGTGCCGGTGCACCGCGTCGCCGCCGCAGAACACCCGGCCCGCCGAGTACACGTCGGCGGACTCGTGGTTCACCGTCCACGCCGAGCTCTGCACGATCTCGACGTCCAGCTCCGGGTCGCCGACGAGGTCGCGCACGATCTCGCGGGTGTAGGACTCGGACAACTCCGGCGCGCCCTGCTCGATGTCGTAGCCCCACATCGCCATCCACAAGTTCCACGGTCGCACCATGCGGATGGTGCCCATGCCGAGGCCGCCGACGGTGGAACCGGGCTGCAACATCCAGTACAGGACGCTCGGGCGGTGCGCGACGTACTGCGACAGGTCGGCGCGGAAGACGATGTTCATGCTCCCGGCGACGCCGGAGCGGCCGGTCATCGGCAGCTGCGAGTTCTTCGCGACCAGGCTGCGCCCGCCGTCCGCGCCGTAGAGGTAGCGGGCGCGGATGGTGTACTCGTCGCCGCGCAGCCGGTCCCGCACGCGGACCTCGACGCCGTCGGAATCCTGGGTGTGGCCGAGGTATTCGGTTTCCATCCGGACTTTGCTGCCGCCCGCGACGGCCGCGTCGACCAGCACCGGCTCCAGCAGGTACTGCGGCATGTCGCAGATCCGCGACGGGCTGGCCAGTTCGTGCGCGGCCTGCACGAGCGGTTCGTTGCCCCAGGAGCGCACCCGGCCGAGTTCCGCACCGGCCAGCGAGGTGCAGTAGGTCGTGGTGCCGATCAGGTGCTGCGGGGTGGCCTGGGCGCGGACCTGCTGCTCCACGCCGAGGTCGCGGAAGATCTCCATCGTGCGCTGGTTGGTGATGTGCGCGCGTGGTTCGGCCGCCAGGTTGCCGTAGCGGGTGATGACGATGTTGTCGATGCCGTACCGGCTCAACGCCAGCGCCATGGACGCGCCCGCCGGGCCGCTGCCGACCACCAGGACGTCCGTTTCGACCGTGGCCACGCCGACTCCTTCCGCCGCGGTGCCGGGACGGTCCCGGCGACGTGGCGGACATCTTGTCCAAAGATCAACTTCCGCGCTAGAGGTTCGCGGTGAGACTTCCGCGACGAATTTCCGGATTGCCGGAAGTGCCTCGGATGTGGTCGGCGTACGGCGGCGACGCCTCGCGCACCGCCCGAACCGGCATCCGGGCCTAGCTCGCGCGCGGCGGAGTGGAAGTGCGGCCCTGCGCGCGCTCGGCTCGCCTGCGTAACAGGCGGTTGACCAGCACCGGGTACTGGGCGAGCGCCTCCGGCTCGTCCAATAAGCGATTCAGCCGCTGGTAATAGCGAGCGGGCGACATCCCGAACTTCTCCTGGATGAGCCGCTCCTTGCTGCCGCGGTGCCGCCAGAACTCGCCCTCGAAGATCAGGATGGCGCGATCGGTGTCGTTCATCCCGGGCGCCCCCTCCGGTCGAGTCTGCGGCTTGTCGAGTCTGCGGCTTGTTCGATCGCCGGCCGAGGTCAAGTCTAACCGCAAGCGCACGAGTGTTCGATCAGCCGATCGGAGTCTGTGATCCGAACCACCCGAATCCGCCGGAACAGCCGTGCGGGCGGACGATGTTGAGCACGGCAGGAAACGCGCGCTCCGGGGCGCGGTGCGAATCCGAACCGGCGGATCGGCGAAACCGATCGTCCGAATAGGACGGACCCGGTGGAACTCCGGGACCGGCGGTGCGAGTGCGGCCGGGAGGCGGCGCACGGGCGCGGCGGCGGGTGCGTCCCGCAGCGCCCGCCGCGTTCCGCGCCGTGTGGAGGGAGCAGGTCGTGCGGGTCGTCGCGGAATGGTTGCTGGAGAACGGGATCACCGTGCTGGGCCAGCAGATCTCCTGGGCCGAGCTGGTCGGTCAGCTGTGCGCGCTCGCGGTCGTGTTCCTCGCGCAACGGCGCACGTTGGCGACGTGGCCGGTGCAGGTGGCCGCGACCGTGCTGCTGTTCGCCGTCTACGCGAGCGCGCACCTCGGTGGGCTGGCCATCCGGCAGGTCGTGATCCTGCTGATCTCCGTCTACGGCTGGTGGGCCTGGACGCGGCGCAGCGACCCGGTCTACGGCGTGGTGGTGCGCAAGGGCACCGCACGCGAGCGCTGGCTCCTGCTCGGCGCGCTGGCGCTGGCCACGACCGGTTTCGCGCTGCTGCTGAGCGCGCTGGACGCGTCGTGGGCGCCGTGGCCGGATGCCTGGATCTTCGTCGGCACCGCGGTCGCGTTCTGGGCGCAGGGCCGCGGGCTGGTCGAGTTCTGGCTGGTGTGGCTGGCGGTGGACGCCGTCGGCGTGCCGCTGCAGATGGCTTCCGGGCTGTGGTTCAGCGCGGCCATCTACGTGGTGTTCGCCGCGCTGGTGATCCACGGCTGGTGGAGCTGGAACCGCACCGCGAGGGTGCAGCGCGCGGCGCCTGCCCGTGCATGACCCAGCGAGGTTGATCGGAGTGAACGGCCTGCTCATCCAAACTGGTCGGACGAACAGGCCGGTCACTCACGGTCGCGCAATGGCCCGCGCCGACACGCCACGGACGAATCGAGCCGAGTGAACGGCGCCCATGCCGGGCGAAGGTCCGTTCACTCCGAAACGCCCGTGAGTGCTCGGGCGGGCTCGCGCCGAGCACCCGTGCGAACGGCCGTCAGGCGTCCCCGGACTCCGAAGTCTGCGGACCGGCCGCCTGCGCGTCGTGCAGCCGGTACTTCCGCACCGCCTCCGCGACCGCGGACTGCTCGACCTCGCCCCGCCGTGCCAGCGCGGACAGCGTGGCGACCACGGTGGACTCGGCGTCGACCAGGAACACCCGCCGCGCCGCTGGCCGGGTGTCGGAGAACCCGAACCCGTCCGCGCCCAGGCTCACCAGCTCGCCCGGCACCCACGAGCGGATCAGGTCCGGCACCGCCCGCATCCAGTCGCTGACCGCCACGATCGGGCCTTCGGCGTCCTGCAGCGCCCGCGTCACGTACGGCACCCGCTGCTCGCCCTCCGGGTTGAGCATGTTGTGCCGGTCGACGTCCTCGGCTTCCCGCCGCAGCTCCGACCACGAGGTCGCCGACCACACGTCGGCCCGCACGTCCCACTCGTCGGCCAGCAGCTGCTGCGCCCGCACCGCCTCGGGCAGCGCCACACCGGAGGCGAGGATCTGGGCGGGCTTCGACCCGCTCTCGCCCTGGCGGTACCGGTACAAGCCCTGCAGCAGGCCGTCCACGTCGACGCCCTCCGGCTCGGCGGGCTGCTGGTACGGGTCGTTGTAAACGGTGAGGTAGTAGAAGACGTTCTCCGCCTCCTCGCCGTACATCCGCCGCAGCCCGTCCTTGACGATGTGCGCGACCTCGAACGCGTACGCCGGGTCGTAGGCCACCACCGCCGGGTTCGTCGCGGCCAGCAGCATCGAATGCCCGTCGGCGTGCTGCAGGCCCTCACCGGTCAGCGTGGTGCGTCCCGCCGTGGCGCCGAGGATGAACCCGCGGGCCATCTGATCCCCGGCGGCCCACAGGTTGTCGCCGGTGCGCTGGAACCCGAACATCGAGTAGAAGATGTAGATCGGGATCATCGGCTCGCCGTGCGTGGCGTAGGACGTGCCCGCGGCGATGAACGAAGCGCTGGAGCCGGCCTCGTTGATGCCTTCGTGCAGGATCTGCCCCTGCTCGCTTTCCCGGTAGGCCAGCATCAGCCGGTAGTCCACCGGCGTGTAGGACTGCCCGAGCGGGTTGTAGATCTTCTGCGACGGGAACATCGAGTCCATGCCGAACGTCCGCGCCTCGTCCGGGATGATCGGCACGATCCGCGGACCCACCTCGGAGTCCTTGGCGAGGTCCTTGAGCAGCCGGACGAAGGCCATCGTGGTGGCGACCTCCTGCTTGCCGGAGCCGCGGCGGACCCCGTCGTAGACCTGGTCGCCCGGCAGCACCAGCGCCTTCGACTTCACCCGCCGCTCCGGCAGGTAACCGCCGAGCTTGCTGCGGCGTTCCCGCAGGTACTGGATCTCGGGGGCGTCCTCGCCCGGGTGGTAGTACGGCGGCAGGTAAGGATCGGCGTCGAGCTGCTCGTCGGAGATCGGGATGCGCAGGCTGTCCCGGAACAGCTTCAGGTCGTCCAGCGTCATCTTCTTCATCTGGTGCGTGGCGTTGCGGCCCTCGAAGTGCGCACCCAGGCCGTAGCCCTTGATGGTCTTGGCGAGGATGACCGTCGGCTGCCCGTGGTGCTCGGTCGCGGCCTTGTACGCCGCGTAGACCTTGCGGTAGTCGTGCCCGCCGCGGCGCAGCGCCCACACCTCGTCGTCGGTGAGGTCCTTGACCATGTCCTTGGTCCGCGGGTCGCGGCCGAAGAAGTGCTCGCGCACGAAAGCGCCGTCGTTGGCCTTGTAGGTCTGGTAATCGCCGTCCGGGGTGGTGTTCATCAGGTTCACCAGCGCGCCGTCCCGGTCGGCGTGCAGCAGCGGGTCCCACTCGCGGCCCCAGATCACCTTGATGACGTTCCAGCCCGCGCCGCGGAAGAACGACTCCAGCTCCTGGACGATCTTGCCGTTGCCGCGCACCGGCCCGTCCAGCTGCTGCAGGTTGCAGTTGACCACGAAGGTCAGGTTGTCCAGACCTTCGTTGGCCGCCACGTGCAGCAGCCCGCGGGACTCCGGCTCGTTCATCTCGCCGTCGCCGAGGAACGCCCACACCCGCTGCCTGCTGGTGTCCTTGATGCCGCGGTCGTGCAGGTAGCGGTTGAACCGGGCCTGGAAGATCGCGTTCATCGGGCCGAGGCCCATGGAAACGGTGGGGAACTCCCAGAAGTCCGGCATCAGCCGCGGATGCGGGTAGGACGGCAGCCCGCCGCCGGGACCGGCGTGCGAGTACTCCTGGCGGAACCCGTCCAGCCGGTCCTCGGTCAACCGGCCTTCCAGGTAGGCGCGCGCGTAGATGCCGGGGGAGGCGTGGCCCTGGATGTAGAGGTGGTCGCCGCCGCCCGGGTCGTTCTTGCCGCGGAAGAACCAGTTGAAGCCGACCTCGTAGAGGCTGGCCGAGGAGGCGAACGACGAGATGTGCCCGCCGACCCCGATACCGGGCCGCTGCGCGCGGTGCACCATGACCGCCGCGTTCCAGCGCATCCACGCCCGGTAGCGGCGTTCGGTCTCCTCGTCGCCGGGGAACCACGGTTCCTGCTCGGTGGCGATCGAGTTGATGTAGTCGGTGCTGGTCAGCGACGGCACACCGACACCGCCCTCACGGGCGCGCTGCAACAGCCGGAGCATCAGGTAGCGGGCGCGCTGCCGGCCGGAATCGCCGAGCATCGCGTCGAAGGAATCCAGCCACTCCTGCGTCTCCTCCGGATCGATGTCCGGCAGGTGCGAGGCGAGGCCGTCGCGGATGACCCGGACCCGTTGCGGGGTGCCGTCGTTGCGTTGCGCGGACAAAGGAAGCTCCTCGACTTGCGTGCGTTCGCGGGCCGTGTGGTGCCCGCCACCGCCATCGTCCCCCATATTCGTGGCCGGTGCGCACACCGTCACCGGGCGGACCCGGCACCGTGCTGGCCTGACCTGGACGGGTGCGCCTACAGTCGAGTTTTCACGCCACGCTCCGGCGTGTCGTGCGCCCAGCAGTTGCGCCGGAAGCGGTCGGCAGTGTTCGCTATCGGCCAGATCTGCCAAACCGGGTGCGGTGCTCGCATCGCACCGCCTGCATTGGAGGAGTGAGAACGCCGTGGTGGCCGCGGGAGACGCCGGCAAGAGCGAAGTCGACGTCGCCGAAAGGCTCGACATCGAGCCGGAGATGGTCGTTCAGGAGATCGGTTGGGACGAGGACGTCGATGACGCCATTCGTGCCTCCATCGAGGAACGTTGCGGGAGCGAACTGCTCGATGAGGACGCCGACGAGGTCGTCGACGTCGTGCTGCTGTGGTGGCGCGACGGTGACGGCGACCTGACGGACACGCTCCTCGACGTCATGACGCCCCTGGCCGACGAGGGGGTGATCTGGGTGCTCACGCCGAAGACCGGCCGGGAAGGCTACGTCGAGCCCAGCGACATCGCCGAGGCCGCGTCCACGTCGAACCTGGCCCAGACCTCCAACGCGAATCTGGGAGACGCCTGGATGGGCACCAGGCTCGGCTATCGAAAAGCCAAGTCCAAGCGCTGAGGACGGGCGCAACATCCGAACCGGGGCACCGGTGGCCGCTGTGCCACCGGTGCCCCGGTGCGTCCGGCCGGTGTAGGTTCGGCGGCGTACGTGCTCACGGCCGAACAGAAGGGTGCGCGCATGACGGTCGAGGTCGGCGCCGAGGCTCCGGACTTCACGCTGCCGGACTACAACAAGGAGCAGGTCTCGCTGTCCGGTTTCCGGGGCGGCAAGAACGTGCTGCTGGTGTTCTACCCGTTCGCCTTCAGCGGGGTGTGCCAGGGCGAACTGTGCCAGGTCCGGGACGATCTGGCCGAGTTCCAGAACGACCAGGTGCAGGTGATCGGCGTGTCCGTGGACACCCCGTTCGCGCTCAAGGCGTGGTCGGAGCAGCAGGGCTACACCTTCCCGCTGCTGTCGGACTTCTGGCCGCACGGCGAGGTGGCGAAGTCCTACGGCGTGTTCAACGAGCAGGCGGGCATGGCGCTGCGCGGCACGTTCCTGATCGACACGGCGGGCAAGGTCCGCTTCGCCGAGGTCAACCAGCCCGGCGAGGCCCGCGACCAGAACGTGTGGAAGAAGGCCCTGGCCGAACTGGCCGACTGACTCGGCGCGGTGGCCGACCGGTACGGTGATCCGGCCGAACGGCCGGACGCGGGCCGGCCACCGTTCGGGGCGCATAGCTCAGCGGAAGAGCACCTGCCTTACAAGCAGGGGGTCGCTGGTTCGAGCCCAGCTGCGCCCACATTCGCCGTGTGGTCGGCGAAACGAGCTTCCGGCCGGGTTTTCGCGAGATGTTCGAACGGGGCCTGATGCTCACGAACAACTTCCGGCGAACACGAACTCGTTCTGTCCGCCGAAACGCTGCATCGTTCCCTCGGCGCAGATGCCCTGTTGGATCTCTGTCCGAGAACTCCGAGGCGTAGTGCCCGTCCTCAACGGGCCGAACGTCCTGATCGCCACCGAGGTCGCGGTGGTCTCAACTCTGCGGCCGCGGGGACCTGGAAGCGATCAACGCGAGCGCGACGAGCACGACGCCGGCGACGAGCATCACCACCCGGAAGCCGTCGGTGTAGGCGGTTCGCGCTGCCGTCACGATCAGCTCCGCTGTCCCGCCGGTGGCGTCCTCGGCCACTCGCATGGCTTCGCCGATGGAATGCGAGGCCGACTCGGGAACCTGACCGCCCAGCGGCTGGGGGAAGCGCGCGGTGTACAGCCAGGCCATGAGGCTGCCCAGCACGGCGATACCTAGGCCGGCGCCGAGTTCGTACGACACGGATTCGACGGAGGCCGCGTTGCCGGCGCGGTCGGCGGGCGCACTGGTCATGATCGCGTCTGAGGCGGTGGTCATGACCGCTCCGTGGCCGGTGCCGATCAGGAGCAGGCAGGGGACGAGCCATTCGACTCGCGAGGAGCCGACGTAGAGTCCGAAGTAGCCGAGCGCCGCTGTGCCCAGGGCGACCGGCACGACCAGGCGCATCCCGAAGCGGGCGACGAGATAACCGCCGCTCGGTCCGGCGACGAAGGCCGCCAGCGGCATGGGCAGCAGGACCATGGCGGCACTCAGCGGTGTCAGCCCCACGGCGAACTGGAGTTCTTGGGCGAGCAGCAGTTCGAAACCGACCATGATCATGACCGGGACCACCGCGAGTAGGACCCCGAACCGGAACGTGGCTCCCTGGAACAGCCGGAGATCCAGCATGGGGTCGGCCATCCAGAGCTGTCGTCGGGTGAACACGGTGAGCACACCCACTCCGATCGTCGCGGGGACCACGATCGAGGCGAGGGACGAGCCCGCATGTCCGGCCGCCTGAATCGCGTAGACGACGCAGACGATCCCGGCCACGCCCAAGGCCGGTGACAATGCCTCCCACTTCGGTGGCTGAGGGGCGGGGTGATTGCCGAGCAACCGACCTACCCCCAGCAACGCGACGAGCGCGATCGGAATATTGATCAAAAAGACGCTGCCCCACCAGAAGTATTCGAGCAGGATCCCCCCGAGTGGCGGCCCCAGTGCGGCGCCCCCGGAAGCGACGGCGCTCCACACACCAATGGCAAAGGCGCGTTCACGGGCGTTCACGAACACTTGCCGGATGATCGACAGGGTGGCCGGGATGATGGCTGAGGCGCCGACCGCGAGCGCTCCACGCCCGGCGATGAGTGCCGCAGGGGTCGATGCGAACGCGCATCCGGCGGAGGCGGCCGCGAACACCACCAACCCCCAGAGCAGCAGCCGTTGATGCCCGATCCGGTCACCGAGTGGGCCGGTCACAAGAACCAGTCCCACCATCAATAATGGGTAGATGTTCGCGATCCAGAGGATGTCCTGGGCGCTCGTTCCCAAGGCGTTGTTCAGCGACGGAATCGCCAGGTTGAGTATCGTCGCATCAGCGGCCACCGGAAAGTAGCATCCGGCGACGACACCGAGGATCAGCCAACGGCGCGTGTGTTCTGTCATTTCCTACCGTGAATCGTATTCAGCGTTGATCGTAGCGACGGCGGCGCGAACCTGCTCTACCACGGCTTCGAACCTGCTCAGCGTCGAAGCGAAAATCAAGCAGCTGAGCCTGCCGGTGCGCAACCCTGTGAGCTCACAGGGCACGACACCTTCGTCGCCTGCGCCGGGAGGAGCCGCGAGGGAACCGAGTCCGCTCAGGACGGAGCTCAGCGGGACGTCGTGCGGCAGCCCGTAGAAGTCGTAGTTTCCGACCGTCACGCGGTCGCGGTAATCGTCGCCGAAAAAGCCGACGCCGAAGTCGTGGACATGTGTGGATCCCGTGCGTCGTGCGTTGAGGTCCAGGAGGAAGACCGTGCCGTCCGGACGGGCGACCGCGTCGATTCCGAAGTGTCCCCGGTAGCCGCGCTGTTGCAGTTCACGGGCGATGATCTCGCTACCTGCGATCAAGTTCGAGTGCCACGGGTGCTCGCCGAGCGACGCGGTCGTCACATTCCCGCGCAGCTGGGTGGCTCCCTCGAACAGCATAAGGCAAATGTGTGTGAGTTGTGGCGGTACCGCGGGGTCGCCGGAGATGACATATTCGACCGACGGAAACACCACCCCGGCGCCCTCGATGTACTCCTCCACCACGATGGGGTCGTCACCATAAAACGCGCACTGCTCCAACTCGCGACGCACCGTCGTCGTACTGTCACCTGGCCGGAAGATGAGCAGGCCGACACTGGCCTCACCTCGGTCCGCCTTGACGATGCAGGATGCTTCGGATCGTTGAAACCCTTCCACGGCTTCAGCCGCCTCTTGCCGGGTAGTGCACGCCGCACCGCGTGCCACCCGGCACGCGGTGTCCTGCAGGCCGCACTCCTCGGCGAGAGCGCGCAAGCCGATTTTGGTGTCCAGGTAGTCGCGTAATGCCTGGTTCACGGTGCTTTCGGGAAGCTCGATGCGCAGACCGTGCTGTGTTTCCAGCATGTCTACCAGCTTCCACAACTCGGGCGTCGTGGTGTGCGGTATCAGCCGGAGCCGGCCTCCGGAACCTGCATGTGAAACGAGGTCCCGCACAATGCACTGGTCCTCGGCAACGTCGGTGAACAGTGCAGTGGAGGCGTGACGTGGGCTCGTGTTCGAGATGCCCTCCAACCCGAGGAAGTCCGTTTGCCAGGCGAGTTCGGCTATGGGCTCAGCCGTCACGATGAGCTTCCTGCCCGGTTCCCAGAACAAAGCCTGGTCTTGCTGGTAGCACGATTCGGAAAGGATGAGGTTCGCTTCCTCCGCGCTGTGGGCGCGATCGGCGATGCCGCGCAACGTGTCGACGGCATTGCAGAGACATACAGTGGGGACTTGCTCGGAAAAGGTCATGAACGCGTCTCCTGCGATGGTCGATCCCGTGTCCGCGCCGTGGGTCGCTGTCAACGCTGCCGTGGTTTCCGGTGCGGAGATCGCACCAGCTCGCAGATGTTGTCGACGACGTGCCAGAAGAGCGCTTCGCCGATCTCCGCGGACGCTCCGGCGGTGGACGATAGGGCACCGTTGTGCGAAATCCGGTCGACATCAACCGGATGCGCGTACACACCGGCCGGGGGCGGTGCGTCGTGCTCCGGCCGGTCCTCTCGAACCGCCTGCGGGCGCAGGAACATCATCAGGCTGGTTTCGGTGAGGCCTGCATGTTCGGCATGCCAACCGGGAAAATCTGGAAGGTGCTCGGCGGTCCAGGATCCCTGCACCGCGCTCCACCAGCTCAACGCCAGCACTGCGGTCGTGTCGAGCTTCCCGCTCGACCGACACATGTCGAGCGCTTCGAACAGGAACACTTCGTTCTCGTAGTGACCGTTGAGGACGACGACTCGTCGAGGCCTCAGTTCGGCCAGCGAGGTCAGCGCGTTGGTGATGTAGTGCACGAACGACGTCCCGTGGACGAACACCGTGCCGGGGAAAGCCAGCCCACCACCGCTTTGCGGCAGGGACCGAACCGAAATCGGCTGCGACGGCAGTGTGTAACCGTCCAACTCGGCAGCGACCTGTCGCGCCAAGGCATCCGCGATGTCGAAATCGACCGAGAGTGGAAGATGAGGACCGTGCTGTTCGATCCCGCCGATCGCCCACACCAGAGTCGCCTCTGTTGCCGTGCTCGTCGCTTCCGCGCTGGTGACATCCGTAAAGCTCCGCGGCGTACTACTTCGCGTGCGCATGGTTCTCCCTGTCGAGACTTCGTCCGAACAGTTCGGCGGGCGTGGTGCCACGGTTGTCCAACCACGAGGTCAATCCCTCGTGTAAGTCGACCAACGTGTCGTACATGTTCCTGTGCAATGCCGTGTACACCTGAACGACATTGGCCCCCACGCTGAGGTAGTCGACGATGTCATCACAGGTTTGCACGCCACCTGACCCCAGAATCGGCGAGTCAAATCCGGCGTTGCGCAACGCGAAGATTTCGGCAAGGACCATCGGCTTGAGGCTGGGGCCCGAGTAACCGTAGGCATCACCGAGGTGCACTTGCCCGCTGTCGGTCTCGACCGCGAGGCCAGGAATCGTGTCGCTCAACGTGATCGCGTCGGCTCCTGCGAAGATCGCCGCCTCGGCGCGTCCTCGAGTATCGCCACCGATCGCCAATTTGGCGCTGATCTTCACCGACACGCGTGCGCGCACTTGTGCCGTGTACTGGTACACGCGGTCAGGAGTGTCCTCGAACGTCTCGTCCTCGTTCATGCACGCGATTCCCAGCTCAAGGGCCTGAGCTCCGGCATTGACGACCTGCTCTGCCAGTGCACCGAGTTCTCCAGGGCTTCGAGCGTGGATCGAGACGATGACGGGTAGGGCTTGCTCGGCGAAGCGGTTGATGATCCCGCACCACTCGTCGACCGCGCGCCGCGAGTATGTCGTGCTGTTCAGCATCCCGGTGGGAATGCGCAGCAACCGCTCGTTGGCCAGGACGCCCGGGGCCGGGTGGATGGTCTTGGTCACCACCGCTCCCGCGCCCTTGGCGAGCAGTCGACGGATATTGCGTTCCTGATCGGTCAGCAGACCCGAACCAACGACCAATGGCGAGGACAGGGTAAGCCCCAGGACTTCGACCGCAGATCGATTAGCGGGCTCACTCATCGGAGCGCCGCTCCCGCTGCGTCCCCGGTCACCGCCGGTGCGATCACCTGCGGCCGCACGGTAACCGAGCCCACCACGTCCAACAGTGACTCCGGCCGCTCGACCACTGCTGCGAGATCCAGCATCGTCACGTTGCCCACTCTGGGCAGCCCGCGCAGCAAGTGGCTGGCCGTCGGATTGATCGGCAGCGGCGTGACTAGAACAATCGGCTTCCGCAACGCCGATGCCCAACCGAGCTCGACGTGCGTTCCGTCAGTGCGCAGCAGTTCTTCCTCTTGCCCGGTGGGGAGGACTGGAATGAAGACATCGCACTGTCCCATCCAGCCGAAATCACGCATTGACACCTGTTCCGGTGTGAACAGGGAAGTATCGTCGCCGAATTTCTCCGCCAAGTGCGCCGAGAAAACGGTTCCATTCGAATCCTGCACGGCGTCGATGACACGTGAAATGGTTTCACGAAGTGATGCGTGGAAGCCGTCGCCCTGAATGGCGTGCTGGATGGGTCCTCCGACGAAAACGTTGACCCCGGAAAGGTCGACGCCGTTGTGCGCAATTTGTGTATTCATGTTCTTTCCAGGGGCCTCTTCGTTTCGTTGAGTAGGTACTCGTGGGTTGCGCGGACGAGCTGTGCCGGTATGTCTTAATAGCTTGAATCAGGGCGGCTCAGGTCGTGCTTTTCCGGCCCCTTGAGGGGCGGATTAAATACACTGGCCAGCACTAGATCCTTGTTGTCGCCGCCGCGCAGGTAATGCTCATCGTGATCGTTCAGGACGTATAAGACGCCAGGAGAAAGTGGATATCGGTTTCCGTTGAGGTCCTCGACCTCGCCTTCGCCGGCGATGCAGTAGCAGGCTTCCAGGTGATTCCGGTAGCGAATTTTTGAACTGGTGTTGGCTTTGACCACCGTGTGGCAAACCGTGTATCCCATGCCGTCGGACTCAAGTAGCAGGCGGTAGCTCTTACCGTTTCCCCAGTCCACATCCCGCTCGGTATCGATGATTTCCTCAATGCTCCGTACGTACATGCACGTCCTCTGGTTTCGCGCGTATCAAACCGATTTCACCTCGGGTTCCGATACGAAACTGATTAGCGACAGGGGTGATTGAAATTTGAATTGAGCCTACTTGGGGGCGGGGTCCGATGCAACGACTTCGGATCACGCTACTCTAGTGGGTGCAATTCACCGAGAGGTGTATTACACGCGAATGGGGGCACGTTGTTCGGGAAACGAGGAAATTGACTCATCTGGCTGCCGTCCGGCCGATCGACGAGTGCGTTGCGCCATATGAACGACATTTAGCCGATGCGCTGAATTCGGGTGCTCCCGAAAAGGCTTGTGGATCACGCGCTGTGCCCAGCGCTACCCTTTTTGTGCAACCAGGCGTGTCAATTTCTCGTCTGGTGCCTCAACCGCCATGGATCTTGACTGTCGTCGGGCTCAAATGCCTGCGTCGAACTTTCACGCGGCCGAGTGATCTTTCTGCGGAGAACGCGGGCACCACCGGTCGGCGACCCCGGTTCGCATCAGCAGCAGGCCGTGGCAGCCGTGGAACCCGGCGACCGATTGCCCGGGTAGCCGGGTGCGACCAGCTGTGCCAGTCCGACGACGTTGTGTTCCCGGCGTTCCTCCCGAGTGATGCTCGTCAGCGGCGGACCATCCGGCTCGACTTTCCGGCGCTTGCGGCATCGGGTTCGGCAGCCGTCCGATAGCCCCGCGTCCCGCGCCCAGCTCGCCACGCTCATGCACGTGGTGCAGCTCAGCGTTCCCCCTGTTCACCGACGAGCGCTGCAGCCAAGGTCGTGCTGAGGGGCGCCCAGGTTTCTGGCCTGGTTGGTCAAGAACCCGTATCATCGCGGCGTGCCACGCCCCCGGGAATTCGACGAGGACTGCGTCGTCGCTGCGATCCGCCAGGTGTTCTGGGACAAGGGCTACGCCGCGACGTCGGTGGACGATCTGATGCGCGCCAGCGGACTCGGCAAGGGCAGCCTGTACGGAGCTTTCGGCGACAAGCACAACTTGTTCCTGCGGGTGCTGCGCGAATACAACGACGCGAACGACCGAATGCTGCACGAGCGGCTGGCGTCCGTGCCGCGGGGCATCGACCTGGTGCGCGAGTTCGTGCGAGGTCCGAGCTGTGACTCGGAATCCGCCCGGCGCGGGTGCCTGTTGGCCAACACCACAGCCGAGCTGGCGGCGAGCATGCCGGATGTTGCGGCCGAGGCCCGGCGCAGCTACGACGCGACCGCCAAGGTCCTGACGGAGGCGGTCGAGCGAGCCCAGCGCGAAGGCGACGTGGATCCCGATGCGGATCCCGGCCAGATCGCCCATGCGGTTCTTGCCGCCCAGCTCGGAGTGGTCGCGCTCGGGCGGACAGGCATGGGAGTCGACGCGCTCTCCGCTGTGGCCGAGTCCGCCCTGGGGCGACTGCTGTAGTGCACCGAGTAGCCACCTCACGGCGC
Organism: Saccharopolyspora sp. SCSIO 74807; assembly: GCF_037023755.1. NCBI lineage: Bacteria > Bacillati > Actinomycetota > Actinomycetes > Pseudonocardiales > Pseudonocardiaceae > Saccharopolyspora > Saccharopolyspora sp. SCSIO 74807. The sequence goes on from NZ_CP146100.1 coordinate 3,190,384, forward strand.
CAAGTCGCCCGCAGGGCGGGTGGCGGGCATCAGATCTGCGCGACGCCGCCATCGACGGCGAGCTCGGAGCCGTTGACGTAGCTCGAGGCGTCCGAGGCCAGGAAGGTGGCGGCCGCGGCGATCTCCTCGGGTGCGCCGAGCCGCCCCAGCGGGGTCATTTCCTTGGTCTGTTCCCGAGCTTCCGCGGGGAGGAGATCGAGCAGGCCCGGAGTGGGGACCGTGCCCGGCGAGAGCACGTTGACCCGGAAGCCGTACCGGCGCGAGCTGTGCGCCCAGCCGCGGGCCAGGTTGCGCACCGCAGCCTTCGTCGCGGCGTAGATCTCGAGACCGTGCGGCGGGCGTGTCGCGGCGCTCGATCCGGTCAAGATGATGGATGCCCCTGGGCGGAGCAGCGGCAATGCCTTTTGGACGGTGAAGATCGTTCCCTTCACGTTGGTGGCGAACTGGGCGTCGACCTGATCCTCGGTGACCTCGCCGAATGCGGTCTCGATGCCGATACCGGCGTTGGCGACCACGACGTCGAGGTGCCCGGCCTGCTCGCGGACGGTTTCGTAGAGCGCGTCGAGATCGGCGGGCACGGCGGAGTCGCAGACGACGGCGGTCACGTTCGCGCCGAGCTCGGCGATCGCCTTGTCGAGCGTTTCCTTGCGGCGGCCGGTGATGAACACCTTCGCGCCCTCGTCGCGGAACGCCCGTGCGATCTCGAGCCCGATGCCGCTGCTGCCGCCGGTGATCACCGCGGTCTTGCCGGTCAGGACGGCCACGCCGCCCACCTCCCTCAGTTATGGACCATTGCGTCCATAACTCTGCCCGATCTGGACTGAGCGGTCAATAAAGGTGGCGCGCGCCACCATGCACCGGGCGGCGGGCTCTGGGCGGATCGATATTGACCGGAGCGGTTCCGGGAGTAGCATCCGGCCATCGGCTTTGCCGTGGTGTGCCGGGAAGTCTGGTCGGCGTGTTGAGACGTGATCGCCGTACGAGACGGGAGCCGCGCGATGGCGACCGGCAATGATTCCCAAGTGATCGAACTCGCGCAGATCGACGCGAGCATGCTCGGACTGGTCGGTGGGAAAGCCGCCGGCCTGGGTGAGTTGATCAAGGCCGGATTCCGGGTGCCGCAAGGGTTCTGCTTGACCACGCGAGCGCACGTGACCGGTGAGATCCCGGAAGGGGAAGTCCTCGACGCCTACGCCCGAATCGGCGGCGGACGGGTGGCGGTGCGTTCCAGCGCCACCGCCGAGGACCTGCCCGATGCCAGTTTCGCGGGGCAGCAGGAGAGCTTTCTCGACGTCAGCGGTGCCAGTGAGCTGCTCAACGCGATCCGCCGCTGCTGGGATTCGTTGCACTCGGATCGGGCGGTCGCCTACCGCGAGGCCAACGGTGTCGGCCCCGACGTGCACATGGCCGTGGTCGTGCAGCGGATGGTCGATGCGAAGGCCGGCGGGGTGTTGTTCACCGCGAACCCGCTCACCGGGACGCGGACGGACATGGTCGTGGACGCGGTTTCCGGATCGGGCGAGGCGGTCGTCGACGGGTCCGCCATCGCCGATCACTACGTCCTCGACGGAACCCCGCCGCGGGCGGACGGTTGCCTGGACCGCGATCAGCTGGAGCTGCTGCGCGAAGCCGGGGCCGCGGTGCAGGAGAGCTTCGGCTGCCCGCAGGACATCGAGTGGGCCATCGCCCGGGACGGCGGGCTGTGGCTGCTGCAATCCCATGCCATCACAACACTTTTCCCGCTGCCGCCGGAAACCGATGACTTGCGGGTCTACTTCGAGATGGGCCACATGCAGGGAATGCTGCGGCCCTTCACCCCGGCGGGGATGTCGGCGCTGACCCGTGGCGCGAAGCTGTGGATGGACTCCGCCGGGCTCTCGGGCGGTGCGTTCGGCGATGCCATGGGGATCGTCCCGGTCGGCGATCGGTTGTTCATGGACTTCTCGGACCTGTTGCGCAACAAGCGAATCCGGTCGCGACTGCCGCGGATGATGGAGGTCTACGGGCCGCGCAACGTCGAGATCGTGCGGCGGCTGCTGAAAGATCCGCGTTTCGCGCCGACCACCGGCGGTCTGCCCTTCCCCGTTGCGCCGCTGCTCAAGAAGGGGCTGCGGGTGCTGCCGAAGGCGAAGTTCGAGTTCATCCGGATCCTCGCCTTCCCCGCCGCCGCGCGCGAACGCGCTTTCCGGACCACCGAGAAGCTCAAGCGCCGGGCCGTGGCACCGGAATCCGCGAGCACCGCCGAGCGGCTGCGTTTCGCCGAGCAGGTGCAGCGGGACTTCATGACGGCGTCCGAGGTGATCTGGCCGCTGTTCATCGGAATCGTCGTCAGCCAGTTCCCGAACGCGCTGCTCAAGGGCATCGCCACGGACGCCGAGCTGGACACCGTCCTGGGCGGGTTGCCGCACAACGTCACCACCGAAATGGACCTCGCGCTGTGGCGGCTGGCCGCCGACCTCGACGAGCCGGAGCGGGAACTGCTGCGGTTCACACCGCCCGCGGAGCTCGCCACCCGCTATCAGGCAGGCGAACTCCCCGACATCGGGCTGGACGACTTCCTGTCCCGCTACGGCCACCGCGCTGCGTCGGAAGTCGACATCGGGGTGCCTCGCTGGTCGGAGGATCCGACGCAGATCTTGTCGACCATCGCCGGATACCTGCGGATCACCGATCCCGAGCAGGCTCCGGACCGCCGGTTCGCCCAAGCCGCGGAACGCGCGGAGGCCATGATCGACGAGCTCCACGAGCGCGCCCGTCGCAAGCGCCCGATCCGTGCCCGCCTCGCCCGGTTCTGCATGCGCCGCGCCCGCCGGCTCACCGGCCTGCGCGAACTCGGCAAGTTCGCCTGGCTGTACTCGCTGAGCTCGATGCGCACGCAGCTGTTGCGCGTCGGCGAGGATCTCAGCGGGCAGGGACGCTTGGAGCAAGCCGGCGACGTGATGTTCCTGGACCTCGACGAGATCCGAGCGGCGGTGCGCGGAACCGACCAACGGGACCTCGCCGTTGAACGAAAGTACCGCCACACCAGGGAAATGCGTCGACGTGCGGTCCCGATCGCGGTGCTTTCCGACGGCACGGACCTGGAGGCGACGGGCGCGCCCGAGGCCGTCGCCGATGGCGCGATGACCGGTCTGGGCGCCTCCCCGGGCAAGGTGACCGGCCGTGCGCGCGTCGTCCGCGATCCGGCCGACGCGCGGCTCGAACCCGGCGAGATCCTGGTGGCCAGCACGACCGATCCCGGCTGGACTCCGCTGTTCATGACCGCGGCCGGGCTCGTCACCGAAACCGGCTCGCCCATGGCGCACGGTCCTACGGTCGCCCGCGAGTACGGGATTCCGGCGGTGATCTGCGTCCGGAACGCGACCGCGGAAATCGAGACGGGTCAGGTCGTCACCGTGGATGCGACCTCGGGCACGGTCACTCCGGAATGAGGCCGTGCGCCCGGGATTCCCCTGCTGGGCCGCGGCATGTTCTTGCCCCGTCGGGGCCGGCGGCGTTCGTGCGAGCCCGACCGGGAATCGGCGCGTGCTGCGGAACGGTCGCCGGACCTCAGACGTGGTCCGTCGGCCGGATCAGCACTTCGTTGACGGATACGTGCGGTGGTGCGAGCACGGCGTGACGGACCGAATCAGCGACATCTTCGGGGGAGAGCTGGCGCATCGACGCCGCCCACTCGTTCGCGGAGCGGCGCGTGGCCGCGTGGGTGATGTGATCGCGCAGCTCAGTGTCGACCATTCCCGGCTCGATCACGATGACCCGCACGCCCCGGGCCGTGACCTCTTGACGCAGCGATTCGCTGAAGGCGTTGACCGCGAACTTGGTCGCGTTGTAACCGGCGAACCCGTTGCGTACGACCCGCCCGGCCAGCGAGGAGACCTGCACGAGCGTTCCGCGCGCCGCCAGTAGGTGTGGCAATGCAGCGTGCGTCAAGTACATCAGGCCGAGCACGTTGGTGTTGACCATCCGCGTCCAGTCCGAGGTGTCGGCATCCTCCACCGGACCGAGCAACATCACCCCGGCGTTGTTGACCAGGACGTCGAGCCCGCCGAGCGTGTCCACAGTGGATTCCACGGCGGCGCGGCAGGCGTCCTCATCGCTCACGTCGAGTGCGATGGGGTGGACGGTCGCACCGCTTGCGGTGAGCTCGTCGGCCATCGCCGTCAGCCGCTCGTACCTGCGCGCGGCGATCGCGACGGCGGCTCCTTCGCGGGCCAGGCCGCGGGCGATCGCGGCTCCGATGCCGGAGCTCGCACCCGTCACGAGCGCGACCTTGCCGTTCAGCTGTCCAGACACCGCAGAAATCCTTTCGCTGGGGAAGTGCTGTGCGGAATGCGATCGTTCGGCGTGCGGCAGTGTCAGTCCGGCACCGGAGCCGGATCGGAGGTGGCGGCACCCGTGGTGCCGTCGTGCGGCGCTTCCACGGGAGGCGTGCCGTAGGTGAAGTACGTTTCCCAAGGCAGTTGTGCTCCGCCGATGGCCATGCCCACATCGATCTCGTCCATCGTCCAAGTCCTGGTTCGGAAATCCGGCTCCAGCACGAGCACCCCCGGGTCTCCGAACAGTTCCACCCGGTTGCCACCCGGCTCGAAGACGTACAGGAACGCTCCTTGGGAGATCCCGTGCCGATCGGGGCCGGCTTCGATGGGCACGCCCTGCTCCCGGAACATCTCGGCGGCGTCGGCGTTGTGCTGCGCGACGCCGTAGTAGAAGGCGACGTGGTGGAAGCGACCGAGCGCACCCCGCGCGTCCCGCATGACCGCCACCTCATGCCCGAGGTTGTTGCTGCTCATCCAGGTACCGACCTCGGCGTCGCCGTCGACGAGCCGTTCGCGGGTGCGCATCCCGAGCAGGTCCTCACAGGTGCGCCGGACGGCGCTGACGTCGGCGGCCATGAGGTTCAAATGGTCGATGCGCCGGACCGGAACCCCGTGCAACGGCTTCTTCGACGGCCGGGTCAAGATTTTGCTGCGCAGATCAGGAGGAGCGAGGTACTGCTCGGTCTCCCACAGCAGGCGGAGCTCGTGGCCGTCCGGGGTGTGGAAGCGGTATGCCGGACCGTGGCCGAAGTCGCCGTCGATCCACCCGTCGCCGAGTCCCGCGGCCGCGACGGCTCGGACCCGTCGGTGCAACGCGTCCGCGGACGAGGTCCGCAAGCTCGCGTGCACCATCCGCGGCGTCGGGCCTTCGGTGATCTTCAGGCTCCACTTATACGGGTCTTCGTAACCGCGCAGGTAGACCGATTGGCCGCGGCGTTCGGTCACGTACATGCCGAGCAGCTGCGTGAAGAACCACTCGCTGCCCGCCGGGTCCGGGGAGCACAGCTCGATGCAGGCCAGATGGGCGATCTCGTGGTGCGGACGGGTTTCGTGCATGGTCGGTTCCCTCGGGGTTGGTGGGGACCTTGCAGGGACTTCTGCGGACACGAGCCGCGGGCGCCCGCGGCAGCGACCCGCTCAGCGGCGTGGTCGCGGCGTTCGTCCGGGTGGCGCTGACCAGGTTCAACGCGCTGCTCGGTCGGCGGGGCCGAACAGATCTGGCCGGGTCCATCCATCGAGGTCGTACTCGGACATGCACCGCTCGGCGAAACCTTTCAGCTCGCCGTCCCTGCCGGATTTCTGGTAAGCGAACAGGGTTTGGGCGCGCACGCTGTCGTGGTCTCCGCCGTAGTTGCGCTCGTACAATTCGTGCCTGCCGGCGAATTCGGTGCCGACCGCGTCCCAGAGGAGTTTGAGCAGCTGCACCCGGTCGACCGCCTCGATGCCGTGCGAGCCGCGCACGTACTTGTCCAGGTAGGGCCGGATGTCCGGGTGCTGCCAGTCGGCGGCGTGCGAGTTGAGGTAGATCAGCGCGCTGCCCAAGGTCTGCTGGATGATCTCCTTGACCCGCGGGTAGCCGGTGCCCATGAAGGTGCGATAGGCGAGCCCGTAGTGCAGGTTGGGTTGCACGCTGCCGCCCGTCCACGGTTCTGGGAAGCCGGCCATCGCGTCGGAGAGGGCCCAGAACAGGTCCCGCCAGTTGAGGATCTCGCCCACCCGGGACTGCACGGACCGGGTTTCGCCGGTGCCGGTCATCTCCACCCCTTTGAGCACGCAGCCGGCGATGAAGTCGAGTTTGACGGCGAGCCTGGTGCATCCGTGGAAGGTGAACCGCTCCAGGAACCCGGTGCTGGAAGCGAACGAGTTGGCCGCGTCCGCGTCGTACATCAGGACGTTCTCCCACGGAACCAGCACGCGATCCAGGACCAGGATCGCGTCGTTCTCGTCCATCCTGCTCGACAACGGGTAGTCGAACGGGCTACCGGTGGCCGCGGCGATCCGCTCGTAGGACGTGCGGCAGAACAACTTCATCCCGCTGGTGTCCGCGGGCAGGATGAACACCAGCCCGAACCGCTTGTCCCGCACCGGAATCCCGTAGTGCGCCACGAACGTCGCGTTCGTCAGCGCCGCACCGGTCGCGACGACCTTCGCCCCCGAAACGATGAGCCCTGCGTCGGTTTCCCGCTCGACGTGTACGCAGACGTCCGCGATCTCGTCCGCGGGCCGGTCTCGGTCGATCGGCGGGTGCACGAGCGCGTGGCTCAGGTGCAGCACGCGCTCCTGCGCGTCTTTGTACCAACGGCGCGCGTTGTCCCGGAATTCCCCGTAGAACTCCGCGTTCGGGCCCAGCGTTCCGAGGAAGGACGCCTTGTAGTCCGGTGTGCGCCCCATCCACCCGTAGACCAGGCGTTGCCAGGCAGCGATCGCGTCCCGGGCCTGCAGGAGGTCGTCGGCGCTGTGGGCGGTGCGGAAGAACGGATGGGTGAACCCGCCGTTCCCGGTGTCGGTGGGAACGCGCAGCACGCCTTCTGCGGCAGGTTCGTGCATCGCGTCGTAGAGCTGCGCCAAGGAACGCGCGCTGTTGCGGAACGCCGCATGGCCCGTCACGTCACCGACGCGCTCGCCGTAGATGTAGACCTCGCGGTCGTCGCGGAGCGAATCCAGGAATTGCGTGCCGGTGAACGGGCGGACCTCGTTGCGGGTGGCGGAATCAGTGGTCGCTTCAACTGCCATCTGTGGTCCTCTGCGAAGTCGGGGAAGGCATGCTGGTCGCAGCAGCAGGCGTGGGTGCGATGAAGGCTTCGATCAGCTGCGGTCCGGGCTCGGACACCGCTCGCCGGAGCGCGGTGGTGAGCTCTTCGGCGGTGCGGACGCGCACGGCCTGGACACCGGTGCCCGCTGCGAGCGCGGTGAAATCCAGTCCTGGGCGCTGCAGGGCGAGCATTTCCCGGGCGCGGCGGCCCGGCCGACCAACACCGTCCAATTCGGACTGAAGTACTGCGTAGGCGCCGTTGTTGATCACTACCGTCGTGACGTCGAGCCCTTCACGGGCCTGCGTCCACAAGGCTTGGATGGTGTACATCGCGCTGCCGTCGGCTTCCAGCAGCACCACGGGCCGGTCCGGTGCGGCCAGCGCGGCGCCGGTGGCCACCGGCAGCCCCTGTCCGATAGCGCCGCCGGTGACGGTCAGCAGGTCGTGTGCCGGACCCCGCGCGAACGCCTGCGGGAGGCCGGAACCCGCCGTGTTGGCCTCGTCGACCACGATGGCGTTTTCCGGCAGGGCAGCCGCGACCGCACCGGCGAAGTTCGCGACGCCGAGCAGGCCGCTCGTCGGCATCGGTCGCGCGGACCATGCTGCTCCGACCGGGCGGTGACCCGGCGCGAGCCGGTCGGCGAGGGTTTCCAGCGCGGCAACGACGTCCTGGTCCGGCTCGGCCAGGACGTCGACCTCGCAATCCGGCGGTACCAGGTCGCCCGGATGCTCGGGGTAGGCGAAGAAGGTCACCGGCCAATCGGCTCCGGCGAGCACGATCCGGTCGTGTCCGGTGAGTTGCTGCGCGGCGGCCGCAGGCGGGTAGGCCACCCGCGGAAACGCCGGCACGTCCGCGCCGCCGCGCATCCGTGCGGGGAAGCGCTCGACGAGCACCGTCGCACCGGTCGCCGAGCGCAGCCGGCCCGCCGCGCGGAGTCCCCGCTCGCCCAGGGCAGCACCGCCGAGCAGTAGCAACGGCCGTTCCGCGTCGTCCCGAAGCGTCGTGGTGACCGCTTCCAGCCCCGCTTCCCGGACGGGCTCGGGAGTCCGCGCTTCCCGCGGCGGCGCCGACACCACCCCTTCGGACCAGGCGACGTCGGCGGGCACGACCAGCGTCGCGATCCGACCGGCCGGTCCGCGCGCCGCGGCCACCGCCGATGCGGCATCTCGCGCCAGGTCGCGCGGGTGACCGGTGGTGCGCACCCAGCCGGACACCGTGCCCGCGATCGGCCGGATGTCGGACTGCAGCGGGGCGTCGTAGCGCTCGTGCCAGGTCGCATGGGTACCGACGAGCGCGACCATCGGCGTGCCAGCCCGCCAGGCGTTGTGCAGGTTCGCCAAACCGTTGCCGAGCCCGGGGCCCAAGTGCAGCAGGACCGATGCGGGCCGCTGCGCGATCCGCGCGTAGCCGTCCGCCGCGCCGGTGGCCACTCCCTCGAACAACGTCAGCACGCCGCGGAGCTCAGGCACGGCGTCCAGCGCGTGCACGAAGTGGATCTCCGAGGTGCCCGGGTTCATGAAGCACACGTCGACGCCGGAGTCGACCAGCGTGCGCAACAGGGCATGTGCTCCGTTCACGCCGTCCTCCACGTGTTCGGGGGCGTCAGCACGCGCCGGGGCGCGCCATTTCTGCGCACGGGGCTCACTCCTCGAACATGTCCGGTTGTTCCGCGGTGATCTCGTCGTAGAGCAGCTGGAAGCTGAACCAGCCGAGCTGCGAGTCGCCGAACCCCGCCTTGGCGCTCACCGCCTGTTCGTGGGTCATGGGCAGTGGCTGCCCCGCTGCCGCGGCCAGCAGCTGCACCCGCGCGCACCCGTCGAAGGTGACGAACCGGTGCACCGCCTCGTCGAGCGAAGCACCGACGGTGATCAGCCCGTGGTGGCGCAGCAGGATGGCCCGGCTCCCGCCGAGCTTCTCCGCGATGTCGCGGCCCTGGTCGATCGTGATGGACGGTCCCTCGTAGGCGTCGTAGAGCACCTGGTCTTGGTAGAAGGCGGCGGATTCCTGGTCGAGCGGTTCGAGCAATCGCCCCAGCGCGCCCAGTGCGCGGGAGGATTCGGTGTGCGCATGTGCCGCGGCGACCGCGTCCGGGCACAGTTCGTGGATCTTGGAGTGGATGACGAACGCGCTCGGGTTGATCTTGTGCATGCCTTCGACGACGTTGCCCGCCGCGTCCACCCGCACCAGATCCCGGACCTTCACCTGCTGAAAGGACACGCCGAACGGGTTGGCCCAGAAGTGTTCCGGATGTTCGGGGTCGCGCACCGACAGGTGCCCGGAAATGCCTTCTCCGTATTCGTACTTGCCGAACAGCCGGATGGCCGCGACGAGCCGGCGTTTCCGGTCCCGGCGCTCGTCCTGCGCGGAGTCGAAGACGGGACCGCCGGGCAGTGGCAGGCCGGTGCGCGTGTCAGCGAGGTGCTGTTGCTCTTGCTGGGGTGCGGCGTTCATGTGCTTCCTTCCTGTGTTTCCCGCTCAAGCGGTCGGCACCCGGGTCATCGAGGATTGCGACCGCAGGTGCTCGAGAAGTGCGTTGCTGATGTCGCGGGCGCGGTCGACCAGGGACGGGACTCCGAACGTGAAGAACAGCGAGCCGCCGGCCAGGTCGCCGAGCGCGTACCACCGCGGATCAGCGGTGCCGCCGACGACGAACCGGCTGGTGAACGGGTCGACGCGCACACCGCCGCGGGGATGGAGTTCGGCGATTCCACGGCGGGCCAGCGACTTGATCAGCGGTTGGTCCGCCGCGGCGGCCCGGTGCGCAGGCACCGCGTTGATCACGGTGGTCGCCCGGTACCGGCCGCCCGAGGCGCTGATCCGGAACGGTTCGCCGGAAGGCTTGGCCACACCGCGCACTCCATGGACGAACCGCAGCTGTCCCGACTCGGCCAGCTCGACAAGACCGGCCGCGCTCGTCGGCGGCATCGGACAGCAAAGGCTCATCACCGTCCGCAGCCACGAGTGCGTCAAGGCCGACTTCTCGTGTTCGGGCAGCAGCGTCCAGACGTCCGGGCCCGCCTCGGGCACCGCCCGCTGAACGATGCGCAGGGCCAGGCTCGGGGAATCGACGCCCGCGAGGGCACGTCGCAGCCGCGATACGGGAGTGCCCGCGGTCAACGAGCGCACGGCGTCGGCCACCGCTTCCAGCGCCTCGCCCGCGGAGGCCAGTTCGGCCCGCATCACCTCGGTCAGCTGCCCCACGGTCATGGTCTCGTTGCGCCTGGCGGCAGCGTTCAGGCGCTCCCGGGTGAACAACCGCAGCGGGTGCTCGACCGGGCGCTGGCGCACCGCCGGGAGCGCACCGGTGCGCGAGACGAGGTGAATGCGGCCGCGATGGCCCCGCGCTGCCAGCGCGAGCACCGCGTCCACACCGGTCAGTCCGCTGCCCAGCACCGCCACATCGGTGTCTGGTGCCACCGATTCGAACCGGTGCGCGACCGGGTAAGGATCCGCGACGAACCCCGGTCGCCCGGTCAAGCCGTATGGATCAGCGGGCCGCCCGCCGCCGACGCAGAGCACGACGTGGCTGGCCCACACCTGCTGTCCGTTGCTGGTCTGCAACCGCACGCCCCCGTGGCAGGTGACCGCCGAATTCACGCGCTCGCCGAGCAGCCGAACCGACCATCCTCGCTCGGCCAGCCGCCGCAGCGCCGTCCGCGCCGATTCCTCCAGGTACTCGCCGAAAACGCTGCGCGGGCAGTAAGGCGTGCCGGTGAACGGATCTTCGTGCCAGGCCGCTCCGCGCACGGCGAGCCAGCGGGCGAAATGACCGGTGTCCCCGTCGCGCACGGACATGTCCTGCGGTGGTGCGTTCACCCGCAGCACGGCGTCGTCGTCCTGGAACGGGCGGCCCCGCCACCAGCTCTCGGCTGACTCGAACAGCGTGATCGATCCCGGCTCGCAATCAGCCTGCGCGAGCGCGTCGAGCAGGCACACCGCGGAGGCACCGCTGCCCACCACGCCGATCCGCAATCCCTCACCCATCGGTGGGTTCCTGCTGCGCGGAGCCGTGCATTTCGTCGGCGACTCGCCTGATGACGTGCATCGCGTCGATCCCCGACGGGATCCCGGCGTAGACCGCGCCCTGCAAGGCCAATTCCGCCAGTTCCTCGACAGTGCACCCGTTGCGCAGGGCACCCCCGACGTGCAGTTCGAGCTCCCGCGGCCGGTTGAGGGCGACCAGCAGCGCTACTGTGATCAGGCTTCGGGCGCGCCGGTCCACCGCATCGCGGTTCCACAGGTAGCCCCAGGAGTACTCCGTGATGAGTTCCAGCAGCGGGGCTGCGGGACTCCATCCGCGCAGCATGTTGTTGACGTACTCGTCGCCGAGCACTTCTCGCCGGGCGCGATCACCGGCGCGGTAGCGGTCATCGGTGTCCACGTTCTGCCTCCTCGTCGTTGCGGTTCCTGCCGGTAACGGCGGCGGTTGCGGGGATGCCCGCAGTAGTGGTGGAAGTTCGCGGGTGCAGCGGTCGGCGCGTGCTCGGCGCGCGGATCACGCCGGTGCGCTGGTCGCGGGGCCTGCCTCGGCAGTCCTCCGGGTGTCGGCGGCGCTCAGCGCGCCGCGCGCGACGGCATCGGCGTCGGACAGCGACACCGAGTTCACACCGGGCCGCGCGCCTGCTGCGGTCACCCAGTTCACGGCTTCGATCGGCACCCCGAAGGCGAAGCGTGCGGGGTGCCCCTGCCCGTGCGCGTTCTGGAGGAAGAACGGACGTCCGGAAACCGCCAGGCCGTTGCTGAGATACGGTTCCGACGGGTCGCCGATCTCGTAGCGGCGGCATTGGCCGGTTTCCGCCAAGTGCCGCAGGAGCGGGTCCGCCGTCCCCCGCAATCCGGGTTCCGGCAGCCGTGCCTCGATGAGGTTCCGGCCGCGCACGATGTCCTCGGGTGCGTGCGCCGAAGACATCCGGAACGCCCCGGAGTCCTCGTCCACCCGCACGCCGGGCGGCAACACCTCCAGGACACCGGCCTCGATCAGCGCGATCATCTCCTGGATGCGGCGCATCGGCGGGCCGATCGAGACGAACGCCGTCAGCGGAGTGAACCAGGGCTTGAGTTCGTCCCGGTAGGAGGTGCCGCTGATGCCGCCGTGATCGACGATCAGCCGGATCTCGTTGCGCAGGTCGCGCATGGCGTCCAGCGCCGCCTTCAACGGCCCGGAAACATTGCCCTTGGCCGCCTCCGCAACGTCCGCGCGCAGGTAGCCCAGCAACCAGTCGCGGAACTCCGACCGCCCGGAGAACACGCGGTCCCCGTACGGTTTGGCGATCCAGTCCCAGCTCCAGCGCTGCCCTCGCGCAATGCCGAACTGGTAGAGCAGCTCCTGCTCGGATTGCCACACGTCGTGCAGGAAGCGCTTCTCGAACAGCACGGCCGCGTGCTCGCCGGCGCGTTCCCGCAGCAGGGTGGTGTAGTAGAGGAGCTTGATCTCCTTGTCGACCAGCGGCCACACGTCCGTGCGGAAGTGCGGCGGATCGCCGCCGTCCGCCCGTCGCCGGAAGTCCGCGATCACCTCGTCGGTGAGCAACCGCGGGAAGTACCGGCCGTGCGCGCCCTTCTGGTTCGCCGCCCGCGCGTGGTACGGCACACCTCGGCGAGTCCCGGCGACCAGGTGCGGCTCGTTGCCGCTGGGCCGGTAACGAAGTCCATCGCCATCCGGTTCGAAGCGGCCACCACGCCCTGCGGTGAACAAGGCCATGTGGTCGAAGAAGTTGAGGCCCATCCCGCGCAGCAGCACCGTTTCGGAAGCTGGGATGTCGTCCAGGTGCAGATCGGCCGGGTTGGCCGGGGACAGGTAGGTCAGCCCGTGCTCGTCGGCGAAGCTGCGCAGCTGCTGCTCCTGAGCGGTCGGCTCGGCCGGGCGGTGGCCCTGTGCCAGGACGACGGCATCGAGCCCGCGCAACCGTTCGTCATTGGAAAGCAGGACGGTCTGCGAACCGTCGGGCTCGTCGTCGAGTTCCCGCGCCTCGGCCTGGTGGACCTGAACGCGCAGGTTCGGCGGGGCAGAGGCGATGGCCCGCTCGAAGAACCAGCGCAGGTAGCGCCCGTATAATCGTCGGGTCGGGTAGTCGTCCGGGCCGAGCTCGGCGATTTCCCGGCGATTTTGCTCGTCGTGCTGGTCGTGGTGGGCAGCTTGCGCCCACTCGTACAGGCTCGGCCCGGGCCTGATCGGCCCGTCGCACACCACGCTGTCGTCGGTGAACAACGTGACCTGCGAACTCACGGTGTTCATGAGGAGTTCACCGGACTGATCGACGCGCCACACCTTTCCAGGACCCGGCGGGAATGCGTCTACTGCGTGGACGGTGATCGACGCTTCGATTTCGAGAGCGACCGCGTTCGCGGCCATTCTTTCCAGCACTGCGGTGCCGCGCGGACCGCAGCCGACGATGCACAATTCGATATGACGGCGCACAGAAACCCCCAAGTTTCCATTTATCAGCGTGCGCTACGGCTTTATTTGAGAACTGCGGTTAGCTTCAATCGGCCAGATCGGATTGAAATGTTCCGCCCCGGAAGAAATGTGTGCGGGGCACGTCGACGAAATGGCCCTGAACGTCTGTGGCGGACGCGCGCAAGTGCTGCTGCGCAGCGTCCGCGACGGCGCGGGCGAATTTCCGGCGCTGCTCGGCATCGCGGCCTTCGAGCATGCGGACGACGATGAACGGCAAGTTGACCCCCAGAGTCGGTGCCGAATGGCGGCGTGAAACAGCCGGTAGCAGGAGCGGCCCGGTCAGCCGGGCGACGGCCTCCTCCTGGTCAGCGAAGCGGCCAGCAGCACGATCAGCGCAGCCGCCAGCACCAGCCCGCCCGCGAGCCATAGCGCGGGCAGGAGCGAACCACCCGTCGACATGGCCTCCGCGGCAGGCGGCCCGAGCACCTGACCGAGTCCGTAGCTGGTGATCAGGACAGGTGCGCTGGCCGCGGCGCTACGCCCGGCCCACTGCCTGCCCAAGGGCATGATCAGCGTGACGATGGCCATGAACGTGCCGCCGAAGATCAGCGAGGAGATCACCACCGACACCGGATGCGGATTCCAGGCGGGCAACGCGAGCCCCACAGCTTGCAGCAGCAGGGACCCCAGCAGCGTCGACGTCTGCCCGAAGCGCTGCGCGGCCCACGCCCACAACGGGCAGGAGGGGATGGCGGCGAGCCCGACCAGCACCCACGCGGACGCGCTCAGCCAAGCCGGGCCGAATTCGCCCACGATGGTCACCAGGTAGGTCCCGGTGATGATGTAACCGGCGCCTTCCAACAGGTAGGCGATGACGAGCAGCGCGAACGGCAGCCGCATCGGGTCCGGCCCGGCCGGTGCCGCTTCGGCCGCGTGTCGATGGCGGGCGCCACCGGGGCTTTTCAGCAGCACGAACGGGATCACGAGCGCGATCAGCACCGCGCCGGCCAGCCACGGGCCGCGCCAGCCGGCGAAATCCACGGACGGCGGCGTGATCAGTCCGGACAGGGCGATCCCGGTGCCGACGCCGCCGTAGAACCAGCCGACCGCGTAGCGTCGTCCGGGCTGCACCGAGTCGAGCACGAAATCAGTGGCGGCCACGAACACCAGCGCGCTCGCCACCCCGCTGCCGAAGCGCATGAACAGCCACGGCGCCGCGGAAGTCGTGGCGGCCATGCTCGCGGTCAATCCGGCGCTGCCGATCAGCCCCGCCACCAGCAGCGGCCGGCGCAGCTTGGCGACGTCGAGGAACACCGTGACCAGCGCCCCGACCAGGTAGCCGAGGTAGTTCGCGGTCGCCAGCGAGCCGGCCACGTGTGCAGACAACCCGGCGGCGCGCTGCATCTCGGGCATGACCGGTGTGTAGAGGAAGCGTCCGATCCCCATCACGGCCGCCAACGCCAGCGCACCCGCGGTGATCAAGCCCTGCGGGGACGGCGTCACCGCTCCCTCGGAAATCCGGGCCCCCAGTTTGTCGGTCATCGCCAGGTCACTGCCCTCGGTCGGACTGCGTGGCGAGTCGGTCCGCGACCGCGGCCACGATTTCCCCGGCGGGACGGGCTTCGGCCAGCTCGTGGCGGGTCCCCGCCCACAGGTTCAATCGGTCGATGTCCCCGGCCTTGCCCGCCGCGGCGCGCAGGGGTGCGGTCAGGTAGTGCACGTGCGGGTAGTTGGCGGGTGCCTGGGCGTCGTGCTCCCGCATGAACGAGTTGACCAGGCCGCGGGCGCGCCGGCCGCTGAACGCGCGGGTCACCGCGGTTTCGCTGTAGCGGGGATCGACCAAAGCGTCTTTGTGCCCGGGGTTCGCGCCGGACTCCGCCGCGCGCAGGAACGCGGTGCCCAGCTGCGCGGCCACGGCACCGGCGTCGAGGACTGCCCGGACGTGCTCGGCGTTCATCACGCCGCCGGCACCGATCAGCGGCAACGAACTCCGCCCCCGCACGGCGGTGAGCAGGTCCACCAGCGGCGTCGTGCGCTCCTCGGCGTCGTTGAACGATGCTTGGTGCCCGCCCGCCTCGCTGCCCTGCACGCACAGCGCGTCGACTCCGGCGGCTTGCGCTTGCTCGGCCTCGGCGACGCCGGTGACCGTGCCCACCACGGCGCTGCCGACGTCGTGCAAGCTGGACACGACGTCGGCGGGCGGGCAGCCGAAGGTGAAGCTCACCACCGGCACCGGGTCGGCGAGCAGCAGCGCGACCTTGGCCTCCCAGTCGTCATCGGTCCACAACGGATCACCCGGTTCGGCGCCCAGTTCGTGCGCTGTGGTGGAAATCCGTTCCCGATAGGCGCGCACGCCGGCTGGATCAGGCTCGTCGATTTCCGGAACGAAAAGGTTCACCCCGAAGTCGGCCGAGGTGAGTTGGCGCAACTGGTCGATCTGTTCGCCGAGCTTCGCGGCATTCTTGTAGCCCGCTGCGAGGAATCCCAGTCCGCCCGCATTGGAGACTGCCGCGGCCAGCGCGGGCGTTCCCGCGCCTCCTGCCATTGGTCCGAGTATCACCGGAACCCGCGGTAGCGGAAACTCAGCACGTGACAATGTCGACTCCTCATTCGGTGAGCTCGCGGCCACAGACTAGGCGGTTAGGTTAAACGAGACAAATGCGTTCCGGTAATGCTCTATGCTCTGGCGGTATGGACGACGTCGACCTGCAGCAGCTGCGGGCTTTCGAAGAGCTCTGCAAAGACCTGCACTTCACCCGCGCGGCAGGCCGGTTGGAGGTGACGCAGCCGACGCTGACGAGAATGATCCGGAAACTGGAGGATGCCCTCGGGGTGCATCTGGTGGATCGCACTACGCGGAACGTGCACCTCACACCGGCCGGGCAACGGTTGCACGGCGGTTTGCGCCGGGTGCTGCCCAGTCTGGACAGTGTCCTTCAGCACACGATGGAAGGCGCCGTGCTGCGCCTCGGGTTCGCGTGGGTGCTCCCGAGCGGCTGGGCACAGCAGGTCACCCAGCGCTTCGAAGCCGAGACCAGCGCCCAGGTCCAGCTGGTTCGCATCGATGATCGCACCGCTGGTCTCGATCACGGCGGGGTCGATGTCGCGGTGATCCGGGGCGAGGTCGACGACCTCGGGTTGCGCACGACCACGTTGACGCACGAAACCCGGGTCGCGGTGGTGGCGCTGTCGCACCCGCTCGCGGCGGAACCCGCGGTCCGATGGGCCGAATTGGCCGCGCATCCACTGGTGATGAACACGGTGAGCGGTACGACCACCCCGGATTTGTGGCCGGGAGATGGCCCAGCGGTGGCGGTGCGGTGCGGCAACTTCGACGAATGGCTCGAAGCCGTGGCCGCCGGGCAAGGGGTGGGGGTCGTTCCGGTTTCGGCCAAGCTGCACCACCCGCACCCGCAGGTGCGCTACATCCCGATCGAAGGCGCTCCGCCGGTCCGGCTTTCCATCGCGAGCGCGGCGGAGCGGGAGCTGCCGTTGGTCGAGGCGTTCCACCGGATCGCCGCGGAATCCGAGATCGACCGGAACGACCGGCCGGATCGAACTTGATGTCCGGTGCGAGTGAACTCGACCGCAACAGGAACTGCGTGTCCACAGCAGCGCTGTTCAGGCACTGTTCGCCCGGCTGCCGTGATCATCCGGGTCAGCGTGATCGTACGGTCGGTGGTTCCGCCACGAAGCGCCGTCATGCCAGGCACCCTCACTTCCGGCGTTGGACGTAGATCCGGTCGCGGCCCGGGCCGGTCCACTCCATTCGGACCACGCCGGGCACGGCGGCGTCCTCGACCCGTGACGGGTCGGCCCAGTAGCCGGCGACCGGGTTGCGGAAGAACGTCGCCCACAGCCGGCCGTCGGCGTCCACGAAGAGGTTGTTGTGGCCGGCGCCGACACCCGCGGTCCAGCGCTTCGAGTACGGACCTTCGAACGTGTCCGAGACGGCGATGATCGCGTCGTACTGGTACTGCTCGCTCTCGTTTTCGGGCGTGTTGTAGGCGTAGCGCTTGCTGCCGTCGGGTTCGGTCGACGTCCGATTCCAGGCGGCGTGCATCATGTAGTACTTCTCTTCGTATTTGAGCACGAACGCGCCTTCGAGATACGGCTCCGGTGCGTACCGCGTCTGCTCGAACTCCGGGAGGTTCGTTTTCGGGACGATGTCCTCCATGTCGTCCCGGAATTCCGCGTACAGGTCGTTGTGCAGCACGAGCCACGCTTTGCCGTCTTCGGTGTAGAGCCCGCCGTCGATGTGGTGGTAGATCTCCGGGTCGACGAAATCCGGCCCGTCGGGGGCCAGGTCGCCGAACGGTTTTTCGAGGTTGCCCTCGACGACCCGGTACGGGCCCTGCACGCCGCCCTCGCTCTTGAGCATGAACGACCCGACCTTCCTGGAGTGATCGCCCATGCACGCGACGAGGTACCAGGTGCCGCGGAAGTAGTGCAGCTCCGGTGCCCAAACGTTGCCGCGCTTGCCGTATTCCTCGTCGTGCCAGTACTCCTGCCACGGGGCGACGACGGTGCGTCCGGGCTCGTTCTCGCCGACGAACTCCGGTGACCACACCTTGCCCTTGTCCGCATCGGGCCGGATGCCGGTCGTGTCCACCAGCTTCCACGGGCCGTCCAAGGAGTCGGCGACCCACACGAAGATGCCGTCGTTCCACGGCGATGCCGCGTCGAGATCACCGGCGCGGGTGGTGCCCGTGGCGACGTAGAGCGCCTTCCCGTCGACCGTGAAGCAGTTGACGTAGGTGTCCCGGATCCAGATCCTGCCGAGCTCCTCGTCCCGAGGGCGCAGCTCGAGATCGAGAATGCGCGAGTTGTCGTCCCTCGGCCACAGGTCCTTCCGGGTGTCCGCGGTGCCGTAGGGTTTCTTTTCCGGCCAGTTCGGCGGGTATTCCTGCTTCGGCGCGGCGCCCTTGGCCGATGCGACGGCGGGCAGCACGGTCGCCAGTCCCACGGTGCCCGCGGTACCCAGCAGCAGGGACCGCCGGTTCAGCGGCGAGCCGGATTCGTAGGTGGACATCGGTTGCTCCCGATCGTGTCGACTCGAATGGCGGGTCGAGACCGGCCAACCGCTCGGTCCCGTGATCGAGATTACATCGGCTCGGTTGCGCGGGGATCGACGACGAAACCACTTCGCGAATCCACAAAACGCCGCTGTGTAGGCATGATCGCCGTCGGCGGTGCACGTCCGCGGCAGTCCGCGGGCTGCTGCTGCGAGGACGCACGCGGTGCTGCGACAGGGAAACCCTTCGCGAAGGTGGTGGCGGGCCGTCCCGCGGATTCCTCCTGACCGATCCGGGCGTTCTGTCCACTGTGGTCACCGGGGTTGGTCGTTCGTAGGTCCGGGGTGCGCTGTGCGATGCTGATCAAGTTGGTTGCACGAGTGCTTTGATCGGGGAGAGCACGATGAGCGATGGGATTCCGCGGCCTGCCGCGGACCTCCGGACGGACCGGGCGCACGGTGCGCGGATCTACGACTACATACTCGGCGGCAAGGACAACTACGCCGTCGACAGAGCCGCTGCGGACGCCACCGTGCAGGTCTGGCCCGCGTTGCCGGTGCACATGCGGGCCAACCGGGAGTTCCTGCACCGGGCCGCCCGCTACTTGGTAACCGAGTGCGGTGTGGACCAGTTCCTGGACATCGGCACCGGCATCCCCACCTCGCCGAACTTGCACGAGGTCGTGCAGGAGGTGCGCCCAGAGGCCCGTGTCGTCTACACCGACAACGATCCCATCGTGCTCGCGCACGCCCGCGCGCTGCTGACCAGCGGCGAGCGCGGTCGCACCGCCTACCTGGACGCGGACCTGCGCGATCCGGAGGCGATCCTGTCCGCGCCCGAGCTGCGCGACACGCTCGACCCGGACAAGCCGATCGGGCTGATGCTCATCGCCGTCGTGCACTTCATCGAGGATGACGACGAAGCGCTTGCGGTCACCCGGCGGATCATCGATGCGCTGCCGTCCGGGAGTTACGTGGCCGCCACGATCGCCACCGACGACTTCGCCCCGGAGATGCTGGCGAAGGTGCGCCAGACCTACCACGATCACGGCGAGACGCTGCGCTGGCGCGACCGCGAGCAGTCCGCACGTTTCCTGGAAGGCCTGGAACTGGTCGAACCCGGCATCGTGCAGATGCACAAGTGGAAGCCGGACAGCGACACCTACGAAGCGGTTCCGGACGCGGACATCGCGATGTACGGGGCGGTCGGGCGCAAGCCGTGACGCCGTCGGAGCGATTCGGCCGATCGCGTACTTCGTCGCCTGCGCGCACCCGATGCCATCCCGGCTGTCGAGTGGCTTTCAACGAGTCGTTCCGGCGCCGCCGTTGACGTTGATGACTCGGCCGGTGATGAAATGGGCACGAGGCGTTTCGCGCGTAGGTGAGACCGGCCTGCCCTGGACCGTCCACTTCGGACTTGTTCGCGCTCCCGGTGCCTCGTTCGGCTCGGCCGGATCAGCGGCGGGCGAGCCCGCGCTGCGAATCCTCCTGGTCGTGCGGGCGGGCGGCTGCGTCGTCCGGGAATTCTGATGGGAGTCCGGGAGCCAGTACGAGCAGCGCGTCCAGTACGACGTCCTTGCCCTGTCGTTGCACGATGCGGTCGAAAGCGGCGATCGCGCTGTGCTCGTCCGTGCCGGCCAGCGCGAGGAGCCGGCGCAGCTGATCGACCAGCTCCAGCGGCGCGGAGGACTCATGTCCGGATTGGCAAAGGCTCATGCCGGCACCCCACACCATGATCCCGAGACCGCCCAACACACGTGGAGCAGGACGGTCCGAACGAGTGACCGATGGACAGGCCGGGTTCACCGTCTGCACTTAAAGGTCGGTGGCGCCCGACGGACGCTGAACCGTGCGGCCGTCAGCCGCGTTCCGGCCCGATATCCGAGTGCGCGCACGACCGGGACCGCGATGTGGTCGGCGGCGACGGACCGGCTAATCGAGCGGACGCGCTCCTCGCAGGAATTGGTCGATCGCGGTGTGGACGATCCCGTCGAGCAGTTCCGCTTCGACGAGGTTGCCGTTGATGATCGTCGTGATGCCCTGGACGGTCGCGTACAGCACCATGCCGAGCTGCTGGGGATCGCCCGCCTCGAGCGCGCCCTGCTCTTGGCCTTCCGCGATCAGGCCGATCATCAGGCCGAACGGCGCTTCGGCCGCCTCGAGGATCCGCGTCGCACCCGGCCGGTGCTTGCTGGTGTGCATCAGCTCGAGCAGTGCGGCGTTCTCGGTGGCGAAGCGGGTGTAGGCGACCATCGTGGCCCGCAGGCGCGCCGGGAAGTCGTCGTCGGCGGCCGTCAGCGCGGTGCGCAGCGCGGTGTCCAGCCGGGCGAAGCCGGTTTCGGCGAGCGCGTCGAGCAGCGCCTGACGATCCGGGAAATGCCGTCGCGGCGCGGCATGGCTCACGCCGATCTCCCTGGCCAGGTCGCGCAGCGACAGCTGGTCGGCGCCGTGCTCGCGCAGGCCCCGCTCTGCTGCGTCGAGCAGTGCGCAGCGGAGGTTCCCGTGGTGGTAGCGGCCGTCGTCGGTCATGGCTGGCACGGGCCGACGATAGCGCGCGGAGTTGTCGTTGACGACATTGTTGTCACTGGCTACTTTGTGGTCAATGGCCCGCTGCTGCCGACGTTCCCGTGCGTTCGCGGACAAGGGAGCACGCGTCGTGCCCGCCGCGCGCAACGTGGCCAACGACCTCGAAGGCCATCGTGATCGGCGATCGCGTCGAGATCCGGCAGCAGGCGATGACTTCTGGCGGCAGGATCGCCACGAGGGCGAACCGGCAGCAGCACACCATCCACGCATCCAGAGGAGCTCGGTCCATGCGCCTAGGTATCCACTTCGCGAACTTCACCCTGCCCGGCGGCTCGGAAGCGATCGCCGGGACCCTGTCGGCCACCGCCGCCGCGGCCGAGGAGGTCGGCGTCAGCCGGTTCAGCCTGATGGACCACTGGTTCCAGATGGAGCAGCTCGCCACCGCGCAGGATCCGATGCTGGAGGGCTACACCTCGCTGGGCTACCTGGCGGGCAAGACGTCCACGATGGACCTGGGACTGCTGGCCACCGGGATCACCTACCGGCATCCGGGGCTGCTCGCCAAGATCGCGACCACGCTGGACGTGCTCTCCGGCGGCCGGGCGCTGTTCGCCGTCGGCGCCGCCTGGTACGAGCGCGAGCACAAGGCGCTGGGCGTGCCGTTCCCGCCGCTGAAGGAGCGCTTCGAGCGGCTCGAGGAAACCGTCCGGATCGCGCGCCAGATGTGGAGCGACGACGACGGGCCGTTCCACGGCGAGCACTACCAGCTGGCCGAGACGATCTGCCGGCCAAGGCCGATCCAGCAGCCCGGCCCGCCGGTGCTCATCGCGGGCAGCGGCGAGCGCAAGACGCTCAAGCTGGTCGCCCGCTACGGGGACGCCTGCAACCTGTTCGGCTTCGACCCGGACGACGTCGCGCGCAAGCTCGACGTGCTCAAGCGGCACTGCGACGACGAGGGCACGGACTACTCCCGGATCGAGAAGACCATCATCGTGCCCTCCTGGGAAGCCAACAACGACCCCGACGCGTTCCTGTCCGCGATGGAGCCGTACGCCAAGCTCGGCATCGAGCTGGCCGAGGTCGTGCCCGGCAGCGACGACCCGGCCCGGGAAGTCGCCTCGTTCGGCGGCCGCGTGGTGCCGCGCCTGGCCGAAATGGGCTGAGGCCATCGGGCGAACCCCGCCCGTGCTCGCAACGGGCGGGGATTTCCCGTTCCGGCGGGACATCCGGAATCGGCGCGGCCGGGGCGATGGCTTCCTGATCGCCGACCTGCGCGACCACGTGTTGCGCAGCAGCGCTCAGGAAGCCGCGCTTTCCGCCGAGCGGGACTCGCCGGTGCCGGGATCGCGCGCGAGCCAGGCGAGCGCGGCGGTGGTGAGGGCCCGGATGCCGGTGTCCAGGGTCGGCTGCGGCACGGGAGCGAAGTGCGGGCTGTGGTTGCTCGGGATGTCCTGCGCCGCGGTGCCCCGTCGCTGAGCCCGCGCGTACTCGGCGGGGTCCGTTCCGCCGATGCCCCAGTAGGTGTAGGGGATGCCGAACGCCTGCGGGATTTCGCTCATGTCCTCGCTGGCGGTTTGCAGGTCGATGGTGTGCGCGTCGTCGCCGAAGTGCGCGGCGAACGCGCGGGCGACGGTTTCGGTGGTGGCCGCGTCGTTGACGGTGGCGGGGAAGTCGGCGAGCCGCTCGAACTCCGGTTCCGCGGGTGCGCCGGAGGCTTCGGCTTCGGCCCGCACGATCCGCTCGATCGATGCCAGCACCTGCTCGCGCACCGCCGGGTCGTAGGTGCGCACGCTCAGCTGCATCGTGGCGCGGTCGGGGATGACGTTCGAGCTCTGCCCGGCTTGAATGCTGCCGACGGTGAGCACCGCCGGTGTCGTGGCCGCGACCTCCCGCGACACGACGGTTTGCAGCCGGACCGCGGTCATCGCCGCCATGATCACCGGGTCGATGCCGGACTGCGGCGCGGAGCCGTGCGCGCCGCGGCCGTGGAAGGTGACGCGCAGGCTGTCGGCGGCGGACAGGAAGGATCCGCTGCGGGTGCCCACGTAGCCGGCGGGGTAGGGCAGCACGTGCTGCGCGAGCGCCACATCCGGTTTCGGGATCTTGCCCGCCAGGTCGTCGGCGAGCATGGCGCGTGCGCCGCCGCCGGTCTCCTCGGACGGCTGGAACAGCGCGATCACGGTACCCGACCACGCGTCGGTGGCTCGTGCCATGAGCTGCGCGAACCCGAGCAGGCAGGCGACGTGCACGTCGTGTCCGCAGGCGTGCATGACCGGTTGTTCGGCGCCTTCGGCGTCGGTCGCGGTGACTTCGGAGCTGTAGGGCAGTCCGGTGTCCTCACGCAGCGGCAAGGCGTCCATGTCCGCGCGCAGCAGCACCGCCGGGCCCCGGCCGCGGGAGAGGACGCCGACGACTCCGGTGCCGCCGATGCCTTCGGTGACCTCGCAGCCGGCCCGGCGCAGCGCCTCGGCGACCTTCGCCGCGGTGCGGTGTTCTTGGAAGCCGAGTTCGGGGTTGGCGTGCAGGTCCCGGTAGAAGTCTTCGACGCCGCCGCGGATTCCGTCCAGTCCGGCGAGCACCGCCGTCCCGCTGTCGTCCACTGTGATCAGTCCTTTCCGTGCGGAGCACGCCACCAAGTTAGGCCAGCACGCCGCGCGCGGACAGCTCGCCGCGGAACGAGCCGTGCCGCCCGGAACCGGAGCGCGTTGCGCGGCGGCCCGGGCGGCACGGCTCGGTGGAACTCAGGTGAACAGCTTGGACGCCTTCACCACCAGCTCGTAGACGCCGATGGCGAACGGAATCCCCACCCACGCCCAGGAAAAGACCAGCAGGGCCCGGGTCTTGGCGTCCGGAGCCTGCTCGTCGTGCTGCTCGGTCATCTTCGCCCAGCTCCTCTTAGGTGGTCTGCTTGTCGGAGGCGTCGTCGTGCCCGGCGTCGCCGTTGCCGGTCGGGTCGGCGCCGGTGGCGCTGTCACCGGTGGTGCTGTTCTCGGAACCGCTTTCATCGGAACCGGTTTCCTCGGTCTCGGCGGCTGCGCCGCCATCCGCCGTAGCGCTGTGGGCGGTGCCGCTGTCCGCGCCCGCGTGCGCCGCTGCTCCCGCGGGCTCGTGGAACCGGCTGTGCACCGGCCGGATCAGCTCGTTGGCCACGAAACCGACGATCAGGAACCCGGTCATCAGGTAGAACGAGGTGGTGTAGAGCGCGGCACCGGACGCACCGGAGCTCTCGCCCGCGTCGGCCAGCGCGTCGACGATCAGCGGCCCGAGCACCCCGGCCACCGACCACGCGGTCAGCAGCCTGCCGTGGATCGCGCCGACCTCGAACGTTCCGAACAGGTCCTTGAGATAGGCCGGGATGGTGGAGAAACCCGCGCCGTAGAACGACATGAGCAGCATCGCGGCGACCACGAACAGCGCCACGCTGCTGTCCCCGGCGAACAGCAGCACCAGGTAGGCCGCCGCACCGACACCGAGGTAGAGCCGGTAGATGTTCTTGCGCCCGGTGCGGTCGGACAGCGCCGACCACACGAACCGGCCGAGCATGTTCGCCAGCGACAGCAGCGAGACGAACCCGGTCGCCGCGGCGGCCACCACCGGGGTGCTGGTGCCGGAGAAGAAGTCCTGGATCATCGGCGAAGCCTTCTGCAGGATGCCGATGCCCGCGGTGACGTTCAGGCACAGCACGATCCACAGCAGCCAGAACTGCGGGGTGCGCAGCGCGTTGTTCGCCGACACGCGGATCGACCCGGTGTTCTCGGCGACCGCGGCCGGCGTCCAGCCCGCCGGTGCCCAGCCGGGCGGCGGAACCCGCACGAGCAGCACGCCCAGCGTCATGAACACCGCGTAGACGATGCCGTGCACCAGGAACGTCGTGGCGATGCCGTCGGTGCCCTTGCCGAACGCGGACAGCATCGCGCTCGACCACGGCGAGGCGATGATCGCACCGCCGCCGAATCCCATGATGGCGATGCCGGTCGCCAGGCCCGGCCGGTCCGGGAACCACTTCATCAGCGTCGAAACCGGCGCGATGTAGCCGATTCCGAGCCCGATGCCGCCGACCACGCCGTAACCGACGACCACCAGCCAGTACTGCCCGATCGCCATGCCCAGCGCGGAGATCAGGAATCCGGCCGCGAAGCTGACGGTGGACACCGCCATCGCCCAGCGCGGGCCGCGCGCCTCCACGAACTTGCCGCCGAACGCCGCGGACAACCCGAGGAAGAAGATCGCCACCTGGAACGGCAACGCGCTGCCGGTTCCGGAGATCTGCAGGCTCGACTCGAGCGGGCTTTTGAAAACGCTCCACGCGTACGCCTGGCCGATGGACAGGTGGATGGCCAGCGCGGCGGGTGGTACCAGCCAACGGTTCCAGGTCGGCGGCGCAACGACCGAGAATCCGTTACGCACGGTCACTAGTTACCTCCTCGTTCACGGCAGCCGAGACTGCCGCCAGAAATGAGTTCGCGCCTCGGCGCGCATGGATCTGGGATGCTACCGGCGGGGTCAATCCGGCATCGCGGTGCAACCGCCGGAATCTTGGTGCATCGATTCCGAGGGAATTCCCTGGAGTTCGGCCGAGATCGTACCGGGCGGGTTGCGCGGATCGTTCCGCGGACTCGCGCTGCGCTGCGACGACGCTGAGTTCGCCAGGCTAACCGACGGTTGATCAAGTTCTCCGGTGGCCGCGGTGAACCCTTTTCGTGATCGCGCCGATGCCGATTCTTTGCCGGTGTTTAGTGGATCGACCAGTGTGTTGAACAGCCGGGTTTTCCCTGCGCACCGAGTCCCTACACTCCTCAATCCGCAAGCCGGGCGATCCGCGAACCGGCGCAGCGAGAAGGGCGCGCAGCATGACTCGACCACCGGACCCGCGGGTCCGCCCGCACCCCGGCGCGGTAGAGCCGCAGTTCGGAAACATCGCCAAGCACAGCTGGCGGCCTCGCGGTCCCGTGGAAACCGACTACGAGCAGATCCGGCACAGCGCCGACTTCCGGTTGCTGCGCCGCCGGTTCCGCGGCTTCGTGTTCCCGATGACGCTGCTCGCGCTCGCTTGGTACTTCACCTACGCCGCCTTGGGCGCGTTCGCCGAGGAATTCATGAGCCGGCCGCTTTACGGCTCGATCAACGTGGGAATCCTGATGGGATTCCTGCAATTCGTCTCGACGGCCGTGCTGACCGTGTTGTACGGGCGATACGTGCGCAAGCGCATCGATCCGCTCGTGGACGACCTCCGCAACCAGGAAAGGGCTGCGCGCTGATGGACTCGACGTTGGCCGCGGGCAGCGGCCCGGTCGGCGAGCCGGTGATCACGATCAGCGTTTTCGCGCTGTTCGTGCTGCTGACGCTCTACATCGTTTACCGGGTTTCCACCCGGAACACCACCGCCGCCGACTACTACGTCGCGGGCGGCAACATCACCGGTGCGCAGAACGGCGTCGCGCTCGCGGGCGATTGGCTGTCGGCGGCCTCGTTCCTCGGGGTGGCCGGTGCGATCGCGGTGCACGGCTACGACGGATTCCTCTACTCGGTGGGATTCCTGGTGGCGTGGCTGCTCGAGCTGATGCTCATCGCCGAACTCGTGCGCAACACCGGGCGGTTCACGATGGGCGATGTGCTGGCCTACCGGATGCGCCCGCGCCCGGTCCGGGCCGCCGCGGCCAACAGCACGCTGGTCATCTCGTTCTTCTACATGGTCGCGCAGATGGCGGGCGCCGGTGGCCTGGTCGCGTTGCTGCTGGACGTGCAGAGCAAGTTCGGCCAAGCGCTGGTCATCGGGTTCGTCGGCATCGTGATGATCCTGTACGTGCTCATCGGCGGGATGAAGGGCACCACCTGGGTGCAGATCATCAAAGCGACGTTGCTGATGGTCTGCGTGTCGCTGATGGCCGTGTTCCTGATCGGAAGGTTCTCCTACGACCTGCCGCGGCTGCTGGACACGGCCAGCGCGAACAGCCCGCTGGGCGCGGGCCTGCTCGAACCGGGCGCGCAGTACGGGCACGACCTGCTCTCCCGGATCGATTTCCTCTCGCTGGCGATGGCGATCGTGTTCGGCATTTCCTGCCTGCCGCACATCATGATGCGCTTCTACACGGTGCCGAGTGCGCGGGAAGCGCGGCGATCGGTCGTCTGGATCACGTGGATGATGGTCGTGTTCTACCTGGCGACGATGGTGCTCGGGTTCGGTGCGACCGCGCTGGTCGGCTCGGACGCGATCATCGCAGCGCCGGGCAAGGAGAATTCCGCCGCGCTGCTGCTGGCGCACCGGGTCGGTGGTTCACCGCTGCTGGGCATCGTCGCGGCGATCGCGTTCGCCACCATCCTCGCGGTGGTCGCCGGTCTGACCCTGACGTCTTCGGCCGCGTTCGCGCACGACGTGTACGCGAACGTCATCAAACGCGGCCGGGCGAAACCGGGAGCGGAGATCAAGGTCGCGCGCATCACCGCGTTGGTGATCGGAGTGCTTTCCACCGCGGGCGGTATCGCCGCGATCGGGCAGAACGCGGCGTTCATGGTTTCGCTGGCCTTGGCGTTGGCGGCCTCGGCGAACCTGCCGACGGTGCTGTACACGCTGTTCTGGCGGCGGTTCAACACGGCGGGGACGTTGTGGTCGATGTATTCCGGACTGGTCTCGTGCATCGTGCTGATCGCGTTCTCGCCCGCGGTCTCCGGCCGTCCCACGTCGATGTTCCCGCAGGTGGACTTCCACTTCTTCCCGCTGACGAACCCGGGCATCGTGTCGATCCCGCTGGCGTTCCTGGCGGGCATCTTCGGGACCTTCGTGGGCCGCGCGGACCAGGATCCGGCCAAGCAGGCGGAGATGGAGGTGCGCTCGCTGACCGGCATCGGCTCCGGGCTGGTGGAACCGCAGCGCAGTTGACGTCCTCCGGCGGAACATCGGTTCCGCGCCGGTCGGTGCGCCAGGGAGAGGTGACGCACCGACCGGCTGTGCGGTCCGGCGCCGGGACGGGGGAGGGAGCGCCGGACCGGGCTTTTCGAGTTCTCCAAGGGGCGCCGATCGTCCCTCTGGCGCACTACAGCTCCGTCGTATTTCTGCACGAGTCGGCCGACACTGCTGCTTATCGGTCGGCTACCGATGCCCTGCGCTCGCTGGCGATGACCCCGGGAGAGTCAGTAGGGCTCATCGCTCGTGCCGTCGAGGAGATGGAGAGCGAGGGATGACGGTGCAGCCCAGTCGATGGAGGAAATCCAGTTACACGCACCAGCAGACTGCGTGCGTCGAAGTCGGGCGTCTTGGCTCGGGTGCCGCGGTTCGCGACTCGAAGAATCGCCCCGCGGGCTATGTCGAAGTGCCCCCGCAGGCATGACGCTCGTTCATGACCGCGCTCAAGACCGGCCGCTAGGACCGCTGACCGGTAGCGCCCGGTCTGTTGGCCGGGCGGCCGGGCGCGGCACGCGAATCGCGACCGCCCGATGTGATCGTTGCTTGAGCACATTTCCGTCATGGCGGCCCGCCCGCCGCGTCTCGACCCGCGCATCCGCACCCGCGGAGCAAGACGGAAGTCGAGAGTGGAGGGCCGAAGCATCCGGCTCGGAAGTACGGCCGCAACGCGGCCCGGTGTACCGGATTGGTACGCGTCCGCCCTGTGCGCTCAGGCGGATCCGGAGGCGTTCTTCCCGGAGAAGGGCGAGTCCGCGAACATCGCGAAGCGCATCTGCGGTGGCTGCGAGGTGCGGGACGACTGCCTCGCGCACGCGCTCGGACACGGCGAGCACCATGGGATCTGGGGCGGGTTGAGCGAGACCGAGCGCCGCGAGCTGCGGTCGGCCGCGGCGCGGCGCGGTCCGTCCGATGCGGATTCGATCGAAGCGGTCTACCGGCGGTCCCGGGCGGGGTAGGGTCTGCGCGCCTGGCTCAGCCAGGGGGAGACCGTCGCAGTGGGGGAGAACGTGACCCAGCCCGGGCAGGACCGCGCCGCGCTCGAAGCGCGCAACGCGGCAATGCGCGAACAGGTGGACGGTCTGCTGGACAAGTTCCACCAGCAGACCGCGCAGCTGCAGCAGGCGCAGGTCGCCGCCGAGCAGGTGAGCGCCACGATCACTTCGGACGACGGTTTGGTGACCGCCACCGTCGATTCCGCGGGTTCGCTGGTGAGCATGGCGTTCGCCGCGTCGTCGTTCCAGCGCAGCGACCCGAAGCGGCTCGCAAGCACCGCCACCGAGACGGTGCGCCGCGCCACCGCGGAGGTGCAGCGGCAGAAGACCGAGCTGATGGCCCCGATCACCGAGGGCCTGCCGGACCTGGCCGACATCGTCGAAGGCGCGCCCTCGCTGCAAGGACTCATGCCGAAGGTGCCGGGCGAGGAATCCGCGCAACAGCAGGCTCCCGCCCGGGAAGCCGGGCCGGACACGACCCGCCCGGAAACGGCACCGCCGAACCCGCGGCCGCGCGCCAGGCGCAGTCCGGACGACGACGATGACGACGGCATGCAGCAGAGCTGGCTGCTGCCGGGAGGCCGCTGATGAGCGGTCCCGGCGGCACGCACATCGACCCGGACCGGGTGCGCGCCGGCGCCACGAAGTTCGACGTGGCCGCCGACCGGCTCGAACAGGTCCACCAAGACCTTCAGCGGCAGTTGCAGGAGCAGGGGCC